>DASWOH010000026.1:0-28132 GCA_036398815.1 Rhizobium sp.
GCCCCCGCCATGGCACAGGACACCTCCACCTCGGACACGTGGGTGGTGACGCTCGGCGCCACGGTGGAATATGGCCCCAACTACGAGGGATCGAAGCATCATTCCTTCAGCGCCATGCCTTCTTTCGATTTCCATCGCCTCGGTGACGCCCCTGAATACAGCGCTCCGGACGACAATTTCGACTATACTCTCTTCGACCTCGGCGGCGTCGAAATCGGTCCGGTGGTCGGGTTGAGAGACGATCGCCTCGACCTCAACAATCTGCATCTGCAGAGCCAGCGCAAAGTGCGCTGGAACTTCGATGCCGGCGGCTTCGCACAATACTGGCTGATGGAAAACCGGCTTCGGTTGCGGACGGAAGTGCGCCAGTCCCTTTGGGGCGGCGACGGTTTGGTCGGCGATCTGGCGCTCGATTGGTTTCAGCCCGTTGGGGACAAGCTCGTTCTGTCGGCGGGGCCGCGCATGTCGCTGGCAGACACCACCTACATGCGCAGCAACTTCGGCATCTCGGCGAAAGACGCCGCGAGAAACGGTCATGTCGGCGCCTTCGACGCCAGCGCCGGCCTGAAATCAGTCGGTTTCACGGTGGCAGCCACCTATACGATCACGCCCGAGTGGAGCGTGCAGATCTACGACAAATACAGCCGCCTGGTGGGCGACGCCGCCGACAGCCCGATCACCTCACGGATTGGATCGCCGAACCAGAACATCATCGGCTTTACCCTCAACAGGACATTCGACATCCGGTTTTGACGCTTCGCGCGCGGCCTGTCGTTCAAGGGGCCTGCGCGGACGGCTTCCAGCAGGGAATAGAAGCGCAGGATTTGTCGCGTTATCGAGCGATAATCCCCCCGGCTCTGCTGGCACCAGTTTCTGCAAAAGGCGCCCAACATAGAGCATGATGCCCGACACGGAACTGGCCAGCGTCGTCAGAGACGATCACCGTGTCGCCCACAAGGCCGTGATGGCGGATGGAACCTCAGATACCGGCTTCCGCGATCGCGCGGATCGCATCCCTGTCGAAAATATCGATGCCCTTGTGCAAGGCGTGGATCACTGGCAATGATTCCCGATCGTTGTGCGGCAGCGCTTCAGCGCACGCCTGCCTGCAGATCCGCCTCATCGGCAAGAATGGAGGCGGCCTCGTTCAGCAGGACGTCTTTTGCGTTCTTGCGGGCCTTTTCAATGGCAATATCGGCACTCAGGCTGCGCTCGTTTGCCTGCAGGCCATCGTCTTCACCAGTGTCCACTCCATCGTTCATTTGCGCGCGAGACTTCAGACGATTTGCCTGAGCAATCATTTCATTGCGGCGTTCGGTTTCATTGAGGGAGACAATCCGCTTCTCGCGCTGCGCCTTCACTTCGGTAATGTCTTCTACGAAGCGCTGGAAATCCCGATCGTTCTGCACCCGGGCATCGTGGCGGCTTTGCAGCTGCGGCAGCAATGCCTTCATGTCACCGGCAAGCGCATAGTTCGCTGGCTTGACCTGCGTCCACGGCAGAGCATTGTCATAACTCGCCTCACCAAAGCTCTTGGGGTCCGAAAGACCCGGCAAGCTGATGTCAGGCGTCACGCCGCGCAGCTGTGTCGTGCCGCCATTGACACGGAAAAATTGCGCAACCGTCAATTTCAGCTCGCCGAATTTAGGCTTGCTGTTGCGGGCCACCTGGTCGAGATTGACCACAGTCTGCACGGTGCCTTTGCCAAAACTGGGTTCTCCGACAATCACACCCCGACCATAGTCTTGTATCGCTGCGGCAAAAATCTCGGAAGCCGACGCCGAGCCGCGATT
Organism: Rhizobium sp.; assembly: GCA_036398815.1. GTDB lineage: Bacteria > Pseudomonadota > Alphaproteobacteria > Rhizobiales > Rhizobiaceae > Rhizobium. The sequence continues at coordinate 1,794 of DASWOH010000026.1, forward strand.
GATCAATACGCCAACCGGACCAGTCCAGGCAGGCGCGGGAAGATCATCGCTATCTACGTCGACCTTACCGCCGGCATCGCGTTGCTGAACCACCGGGCCTTTGCCAACGAACAGGCCTGTCAAATCGATCGCCTCGGACAACGAGCCGCCGCCGTTGTTGCGCAAGTCAATCAGAACGCCGTCGACCTTGTCTTGCTTCAATTCAGCGAGAAGCTTGGCAACGTCGCGGCTTGCGCTTCTGTAATCCTTGTCGCCTTTTCGCCGCGCTTCGAAGTCTTCATAAAACGCCGGCAGAGTAATCACTCCGATTTTACGAGTGGCGTCGCCATCCTTTATCGACAGGATGGTCTTCTGTGCAGCCTGTTTATCGAGGCTGATCTTATCGCGGGCCAGGCTGATGAGGCGATGTTTGGCATCTGGTCCGGCATCCGCCGGCAAGATGTCCAGGCGCACGACAGAACCCTTCGCGCCGCGTATCATTTGCACGATTTCATCAAGGCGCGTACCGACCACTTCCTTGATCGCGCCGTTTTCGCCTTGACCGACACCGATAATGCGGTCACCGACCGTAAGCTTGCCGGACAATTGCGCCGGGCCACCGGGCACGAGCTCACGGATCGTCGTGTAGTCGTCTTTTTCCTGCAATACCGCGCCGATACCAACCAGCGAAAGCTTCATGGAAATATCGAATTCAGCCGAAGCGGTCGCGCCGAAATAGTCGGTATGCGGGTCAATCGACGTTGTAAAGGCGTCCATGAATGTCTGGAACACATCGTCGCTCTTGTACTTGTAGGCGCGCTGGAGGGAGTTTTCGTAGCGCTTGTCGAGCGTACTGCGAATAGCAGCGTCAGTCTTGCCCGCCAGTTTCAAGCGCAGCCAGTCGCTCTTGACGCGTTTGCGCCACAGATCATTGCTTTCCGCTTCGGATTTCGGCCAAGGCTCCTTGTCGCGGATCAGGGGATAGTCTTCCTGCACACTGAAGTCGAAGTTCTGCCTGAGCAAGTTGCGCGCGTAGCTCATGCGATCGACGACGCGCTGCTCGTAAACGTTGAAAATGGAAAATGGGATATTCAGGTCTTCCTGATTGATGGCGTCATCGATCTTGGTGCTGCTGGCCATGAACGTGTCGATATCCGTCTGCAGGAAGATGACCCGGTCCGGATCCAGAGACTTGATAAACCGGTTCATGATCTTGACCGACAAGGCATCGTCCAGCGGAACGGGCTTATAGTGGAAGCGCGTCAGAAATTGCGCGCTCAAATGAGCGGCCTGCCCCTGTTGCTGTAGCGGCGTCAAAACTGGCGGTGAGCCGGCTTCCAAAGCATATGCCGACGGTGCGATTGCCAGGAACACGCAGAGGAAACCATATTGTATACGCATTAAGCTTTGATCCGATTCTCAATCGTTGAATGTTTAATGTATGATGTTCGTGGAACAATTATGGTTTTTTGGCAACTAGACGGATGCGCTCCGCCTGGAAAGATTTCCGGAACGCCTCCGTGCGTTACATAAATTGGAAGATCGGCGCGTTTCTGCCTAAGCCTGTTTGAGGGGTAAATTGGTTGCGGAGGTCATCGATAAGACCTTTCGTGGCTTCAGACCGCTGCGAACTTCGATGGCAATAGCTCAAGCAGCCCGATGTTCACTATTCGCTCGCGTCCACCCTATGATTTCGAGCAGTTCTTGTTCCGGCCCCTTGCCGCAACGAATTCATCCGGAATTCGCGGCTTCTCCTGACGATCGCGGTTCCGGCCTTTCCGGATCACGAGCGGCGCTGCCGGTAACGCGATCATTGACTCCCATCTCCGGTCGGGAAATACAGAGGCAATGACGGAACACAGGCATGCCATTCATCCCGAAATCGTCAAGCGCACGCTGATCCAGGACCATCTCGACCGCTGTCTGAAGGAGACGGTGGGCGTGTTGCCTGAGGATCGGCGCGGATCGATCGACGGGTTCAGGACAACAACAAAGTATCTTTGAGACGATGGCCGAGATTGCTGCCTATCTGGGCTTGTTCACGGCGGCCCTTGCCGCCGCCACGATCCTGCCGATGCAGTCGGAGGCGGTGCTCGTCGCGCTGCTGGTGACGGGGGAGTATGCGGCCTGGCTGCTGGTTGCCGTGGCAAGCATTGGAAATATCCTCGGCTCCGTGTTGAATTGGCTTCTCGGGCGCAGCGTCGAGCGTTTCCGCTCGCGACGCTGGTTTCCGGTCAGCGAACGGGCCATGGAGCGTGCGCAGGGGTGGTATCGCCGCTATGGGCGCTGGTCGCTTTTGGCGAGCTGGCTGCCCGTCGTCGGCGACCCGATCACCGTGGTCGCCGGTATATTTCGCGAGTCGCTGCCGACTTTTCTGCTGCTGGTGGCGATCGCCAAGGCGGGCCGCTATATCGTGCTGGCGGTTGCGACCACCAGCCTGGCATGAGGAACCGGCAAGCCGCCGCATGACGGGGCGCAGATCGCCGCCGATTTCAATCATTGGATCCGGACGGCACTTTCCCTTGGCGGTGCGGGGTTCCCATAAGGGCGTCGATCACGCCCTGATGATATAGATTTCTGTCGAAGCGGCTGTCGGCGGCCAGTTGCATGAGGCCCGCGAAGGCGACTCTGGCGGGGGGCCTCTCGCCTTCTCCACGAAGATAGGCGGCCAAACGACGATAATCCGGCCCGGCCTTGATTTCGAGAGGATTGCCCGGTCCTATCTTCTTTAGCGGCCACCACGACCAGCCGATCCCGTTCCTCTCTTGCAGGGCGACGGCGCGCGCGTACCAGTCATTGTTGTTCTCGCCGGACTCGCCGTTCCATAGCGGCATGTCGTATTGTTCCCGCAATTTCAGGAATGGTTCGATCGACTCTTGCGTCGTCGGAGTCCAATATTTGTGAAAGCTCAGCGTCGTGTTGCGGTCGGCTATGGGCAATATGCCGGCATAATTGTTGTCCCAGCAATTGCCTTCGATGATCAGCATATGATTGTCATCGATCGCGCGTATCGCGCTTATGGTGCGTTCGTAGAGATCGCGCAGCGGCTTGTTGCCGGTTTCGCGGCAGCCGCCTTTGTCTTTTTCGTCCTGAAAACCCCAATTGGGTTCGTTGAGCAGATCGTAGCCCGCGATCGTCGGTTCATCCTTGTAACGCCGGGCGATCTCGCTCCATAGCGCGATCATTTTCGCCTGATTCTCGCTGCTGTCCCAAAGCGATGGCTGGTGCGGATTGCGATCGGAAATGGCGATGTCATGACCCTGGCCACCCGGCGCCGCGTGCATGTCGAGGATCAGCAACATGTTGTTGGCTTTGATCCAGGCAATCAGCGCATCGACGCGGCGAAAGCCCTCTTCGTTCCAGACGATCCGCCCGGTGGCACTCCTGCCGGGTGCGTCCTTGACGAACAGCTTCCAATGCATCGGCAGCCGCACGCTGTTGAAGCCCCAGCCGGCCATCGCGTCGATATCGGCTTTCGTCACGGCATTGTCGCGCCAGGACCGATAGAACTGCTCGGTTCTTTTCTCACCGATGATCCGGGAAATGCGGTTGCGAATGATATGCTGCGCCTTCAGGTTGGACAGGCCCATCATATAGCCCTCCTGTACCATCCAGCCTCCCAGCCCCAGGCCGCGCAAGAGCAGCGGATCGCCCTTGCCGTCGACGATCTGCTGACGGTCGGCACGAACAAATCCCTGCGCGCGTGCCGACGGCGCCGAAAGGGCCAGGCAAGCGGCGAGCAGGCCGGCTAGGAAAAGCGGGAGACGCTTCATGAACATCCACTCCTTCCAAAGTCTTGCACTATGCAGGGCGTGGTGCGGGATCAAAACCTGTCCCGGCCTTGTTTTGATGGGCGAACCGGAATTTATCTCGCGATCCCGAAGCTTCCGAAAGCCTGGTCATTTCTGATGTCCGGATCGATCCGAGCCAGCAGCGGCATCAGCCTTCGAAGCCGAACCGCTCGAGATCGAACTTGTCCTCGGCAAACTCGGAGTCATCGTTCCCGGTGCCCGCCCTATCCTGTTGCATGGGAAGGGGGAGGCTGACCATGCTGGGAAGCGTCATTTCGACCGTCATGCCCACGGGCTGGAAGGCCCAAGCGACAAGAGCGCCGGTGGACATGGCGCCGACGCCGGCCGAGACCTCTCCAGAGGCTGCGGAGGGCAACATCGTCACGGGCTGCATCCTGCCCATGGCAGTTCTCATCGAATCTCCGGGGTGGTCCGCAACAAGCAATTTGCCGGCCGGATTCCGGCCCACGATCAGGCTTGCAAAGGTCGCGGGACCGGGTGGCTTGCCGGGTATGGGCACAACTGCGACGCTGCTGCTGGGTCGGAGCGTCGGCAGCGGGACAACATAAGCAGCGAGATCGGCGAAGGGCCGGGTTTTGCTGCTTTCCTGCACCTGTTTGCCGAGTTGAAGCTCCAGTCCGCGGACGGCCCGATTTTGAGGCGTCGGCAACAGGGCGGTGACGAGGCTTCCGCCAGCGACGGAGCCGGAGGATGCCACCGGCGATCCGGCATCGTCATCGTCATCGGGCGTGCTGGGAAGCCTGCTTCCCGTCGAGCGCAGACGCTTCCTGGATTCCGCGACGGCCAGTTCGTAACCGGGAAGCGGCGTGCCATTGGCCGGCAGATGGAGAGTTCGTCCATTCGGGAAGATCCGCGCGAGTTCCTGGCTCGACATTCTCGGCCAGGCCCGGACATTGCCGACGTCGAGATGGACGAAGGGCGATCCGGATGTCGGATAAAAGCCGACGCCGCCGACCTGCATCTGCATGGCTATGGTGCGCAGGGTCGCAAGCTTCACGCCCGGTATGTAGAAATCCATCGCCTTGCCGAGCGTGTGCTGGCTGTGCTTTGCGACGCCGGAACTGCGCGAGCGATTGCGCAACATATTGTTGGTGGACGGCGAGCGGTAGGCCGAGACCACGTGAATGGCTTCCTTGGCGCCGCTGCGGCGATAGACTTCCCAAACGAGGTCGAGCAACTCCGGATCGATCTTGGCCGGCTCGTTCTTTCGCCAATCGCGCAGGAAGCGATTGATCTGCGTCAGGCCCCTCGGGTCGTACCTGCCGTTGCGCTTGAAGACGATGGTCGCCTTTTCCCCGGTATGCGTGAAGAAGAGCTTGAGTGCCCGGTCATCAGCCGCCGCCTGTGCAGATCCCGCGAAGGCGGCAAGTACCAGCACCGCGATCAGCGCCGCTCGGTGAGCGACGAGTGAGAAAACCATGGCTAAACTTGTCGCCGGGATAGCAATGAACGCTTGGTGCACGGATACGACTTTCGTCCTTGGTCAAAGACAGGGCAAATCGGAAGCGCCGCATATGCGGTGCTGTTTCGGCTCCAATTATGGTCAATAGATCCCTAACGGATCGTTTATGGCTGATAAAAGCACCGACACCTATGCCGTCAGGTAAAAAATCAGAGAAACATAGTCTATTAAAGGAGCTTGTGAATCTGGAGAACGATTTGACGAAATGGCCAGGTCATGGGCACACTCAATCTTGAGACCTCCCATGCGCTCTTGTCGATTTTAAACCTGTATCGGTGGATTCAAGGCGGATCGCATAACGCGCGAGATCGACGGCAGAACGAAGACCAAGCTTTCTCATGGCAGGCATTCGATGTGTGTCGGCTGTTTTGATGCTGACACCACCTCATGCCTTAACCCGAATCCGATAACTTGACAGTGCCGGGCCATCAGATGCCGCAGCGCTTTAGGCGACCCTAACCTCTCATGCTTCCGGATGCTTGCTGCCGCACATGCCAGGAAAATGCCTCTTCCAGAATATGCGGCGTATTGCCTCCTCGGGCTGTCGCCCGACGACTATAGTCGAGCAGCGCGTCGCGATAATCGGGATGTGCGCAATGGGCGATGATGAGCGCCGCGCGCTCGCGTGGCGCAAGCTCGCGCAGATCAGCCAGGCCATTCTCGGTGACGATGACGTCAACATCATGCTCGGTGTGGTCAACATGCGGCACCATCGGCACCACCGAAGATATCCGGCCGCCTTTGGCGAGCGACTTCGTGACAAAAATCGACAGGTAGGCGTTGCGGGCGAAGTCGCCTGAGCCTCCGATGCCATTCATCATGTGGGTCCCGTTGACGTGGGTGGAATTGATATTGCCGTAGATGTCCACTTCGAGCGCCGTGTTGATGCCGATCACGCCGAGCCTGCGGATGACCTCCGGATGGTTGCTGATTTCCTGCGGTCGCAGTATCAGCTTGTCTTTGTATTTGTGAAAGTGGCCGAAGACCCTCTCGTTGCAGGCTGCCGACAGGGTGATCGACGACCCAGAGGCGAAGGCCAGTTTGCCGCCATCGAACAGGTCGAACGTGCTGTCCTGCAGCACTTCGCTGTACATGCGCAAATGATGGAACGGTCCGTCCGCCAGTCCCGTCAGCACCGAATTCGCGATCGTGCCAATGCCCGCCTGTAGTGGCTGCAACGTCAGGTCGAGACGGCCGCTTGCCACCTCGGTTTCGAAGAAGCGGATCAGATGGCCAGCGATCGCCTGCGTGTCCGGGTCAGGGGCCTCGACGGTGGAAAAACTATCCTTCTCATCGGTGATGACGATGGCGGCGATCTTGTCCGGATCGATCGGCACGTAAGGCAAGCCGACGCGGCTGTCGCAGGAGACAACCGGAATCGGAGCGCGCGACGGACGCTTCGTTGGAATATAGACGTCATGCAGGCCTTCCAGCGTCACCGGCTGGCTGAGATTGATCTCGACGATGATCTTCTTGGCGAGGATCGCGAAGCTGGCGGAATTGCCAATCGAGGTGGAGGGCACGATGCCGCCATCCTCGGTGATCGCTGTCGCTTCCACCACCGCATAGTCGATCGGCCCCAACTGATTGGAGCGCAGATGTTCGACGGTTTCTGAAAGATGCTGGTCGATGAACATAACCTCGCCCCGATTGATCGCGGCTCGTAACGTCCTGTCTACTTGGAAGGGCATGCGGCGCGCCAGAATTTTAGCCTCGGTCAACATCCGGTCAATGTCATGACCAAGCGAGGCGCCCGTGATCAGGGTAATCTGAAAAGGTTCGGTTTTTGCCTTCTCGACCATGGCGATGGGAACGGCTTTGGCGTCGCCGGCGCGGGTAAACCCGCTCATGCCGATGATCATGCCGTCCTTGATCAGACTGGCTGCCGCCTGTGGCGTGGTGATTTTGTCGAGCAGGGATTTACGGCGGATACGGGTGTCAATCATGGCGATCTCGGGAGGTGGTCGAGGGATAAGACCAAATTCCTTTCGACCCGCAATGACTTCGGGTCAAGCCTTTTTAGCGAATACATGCCGTTGAACGGCCGACCTTGGCGTAGTCGCCACAGCGGGCGTCGGGTAGCGGTTATCTTTACGATGCCCTACTTCCGGGAACCTCCGCCGGAACGAGCGGCCAGTACCCCGATGAGGACGGAAAAACCGAACACCACCAGAGGCGCGATGGCATGCGAATATCCGCCATGCAGGATGACCGTGCCTGCCGCCGCGAGCATTAAAACGGCTCCGAGGGCCGCGCCGTACAGATGACGTGGCCCGATCAGCAAAGCGGCGACTGACAGCTCAAGAAGCCCCGTAATATAGTGGAACCAGCCCGGATATCCCCAGCGCTGATAGTCCGCGAGGATGGTTTCGGAAGCGAATATGTTGCCCACCCCTCCGAACACGAAAAAGGCGGCAAGCACCCAGCGAAGGGCGGACGGCCAGTTGATCCTACGCATGTTGATTTCTATCCCTGCTGATCAGTGCGCCTTCGAGAAATACGATGACCGCCTCATCTACTATTTTGGAAAGTTCGTCTGGCTGTACGGGTAACGGATCGACCCACGCTGTTCTCATCGGTCGGGTGAGGGGAATCATTCGCAATGAGGCAAACCGCTGCCTTGTCTGCTCGGCCGGCGCTTTCGCGTACCCCATGCAGCTTTCGCAGGTATGACGTCCTCGCTAAGCCTGCGGCGTCACGCTCGGAAGGATTGTGGATTCGGATGGCTGCATTCCGATGAGAGGGATCGCGGCGCAGCCCATTGCGGGCCGCATAGCCGGTTGGTGCCGCCGTCAAGCCATCGGTCGTCTATAGCGGCTCGCGGTGCCGGTGGTTACCGGCTTGGCGCGTAGTGGCCGAGCACCTCACCGATCGATACAACCGCGGCATATTGCTTGAGCAGGTCGTAGAGATTGGCGAAATGGGGACTCTCGTGAAGATCAGCAACGCATTCCTCCGGCACGATGACGCGGTAGCTGCGCGATAGCGCATCGACTGCCGTTGCCCGCACGCACCCCGATGTCGACCCGCCGGTGACGATGACGGTGTCGCATCCGTGGAAGGTCGCAAGCGACTGGAGGTGGGTTTCATGGAAGGCAGACGGCATCTTCTTGTTTATGACGATATCGGATGGCGCAATCTCCAGCCTCGGATCCAGGTTCGCCCTGGCGCTACCGATCACAGCCCCGTGTGCGGAGCACCGTCGTCAGACCAAATATCGGTTGCGGTCGTGAAGATGCCCAGCTCTTCCAGCTTCTGGCGGAACACAGCTGCAGGTCCATGACGGGTCGTATCTGGGAGGATCATGTGGGATCGCGTGTAACCCATATGTTTTCCGGTGATATCGAGGCCCAGCGTATCCGGGGCAAGGTCTCGCGTATTGTTTCAGGTCGCCAGTTCGATTCCCTTCAAGACGCCCAAACTGTGCATGCCTGGGAATTGCTACAATCCGCTTTTAAGTGCTAGTCGATCCAGAGCAATCGCACCTGCACAATGAGAAGCTGGACTCCTTGAGCGACCTCAGAAACTTACCTTTGCCAACCCTTCGAACGTTTGAAGCGGCGGCAAGACACCAGAGTTTGTCTAAAGCTGCACTCGAGTTGCATCTGACCGACAGTGCTGTCAGCCATCAACTTCGTCGGTTGGAGGATGCGCTAGGATACGATCTTTTCAGCAAAGCAGGGAGAGGGGTTACGCTTACGGAAGCGGGCCAAGTCTTTGCGAAAACAGTTTCGGCCGCTCTGCAAAACATATTCGCTGCGGCGCTGTTGCTTTCCGAGGCCGGTCAGGAAGGGGGCAGGCTGGACGTTGCCTGCCCGCCAATGTTTGCGGGCGGGTGGCTGGCTAAGCATTTGAAGGACTTTTGCCAGGATCATCCAAGCGTAGAATGTCATATCCGCCTGTCGGAAAACCAGCGGATTCACGAGATTGCCGACATCGATATCGGCATCCTGTTCGGTAGCGGTGGATGGCCGGACAAGTGGTCCATGTTGCTTGCCCATGTCAACATTACTCCGGTTTGCAGCCCCGCATTGTTTCAGCGCATCGGGAAAACCTTCACGCAGGTTTCCGATCTGCGCGACGCGATCTTGCTGCACTGGGACGATGGATCCGAATGGCGCAGATGGTTGACCGAAGCAGGCGTTCAGGATCCCACCACCTACACGCGCAACCTATATTGCAGCGATCTCGGCATGGCGATCGACCTCGCCATCAATGGCACCGGTGTCGCACTGGTCAGCGATACCTTGTCAGCGGACGATCTGACGGCCGGCACGTTGGTGAGGCCGTTCCCGTTTTCGATCGATGCTTTCGGCGGTTGGCACGTCGTATGCAGCAATGCCAGCCTGCAGCGTTCGAGCACGCGCCTCTTCCTCCGCTGGCTGCTCGGCCGTTTTGGTCGCGCTTCAGCATTGGATGCTGTCCTCAGTCAGTCAGGCCGGGCGGCGGAGCAGCACAAGTCCTGATAGATTGTCAGCTATCGACGCAGACCTATCCGGCAAGAGGCGAGATATGCCGACAATACATGATACAGGATCATGTATTCGGTGAAGAATCATCATTTGCCGAAATTTCGATCATGCCATTAGATGGCAAAATAAATGGGCAGATGGGTGCGAACGGACGGCTTCGGGCCTGTCGCTGATCTGCCGAAAAGGCTTGTTAAGGACGCAGGATGGAAAAGCTCTCTGTGACTGGCATTCGCAAATCCTATGGCGACGTAGAGGTGCTCAAAGGCGTCTCGCTGGATGCCAAGGCCGGCGACGTCATCAGCATCATTGGTGCAAGCGGTTCGGGCAAGAGCACGTTTCTGCGGTGCATTAATTTCCTGGAGCGGCCGAACGCCGGCGACATCGTGATCAATGGGGAGATACTCAAGACCGTTCGGGATCGCGACGGGATGTTGAAAGCTGCCAACAAGGTCCAGCTTCAGCGGATACGCAGCAAGCTTGCAATGGTCTTCCAGAATTTCTGCCTGTGGTCGCATATCAGTGTTCTCGCAAACGTCACGGAAGCGCCGATGAGCGTTCTCGGCGTGCCGCAGGCCGAAGCGATAGAGCGCGCCAAGGCCAACCTGTCCAAGGTCGGTCTCGGTAGCGACGTGCTCGACAAATATCCCGCCCATCTGTCTGGCGGCCAGCAGCAGCGCGTTGCGATAGCACGCGCGCTCAGCATGAACCCCGACGTGATGCTGTTCGACGAGCCGACTTCCGCGCTCGACCCGGAGCTTGTGAGCGAAGTCCTGAAGGTCATGCAGACCCTTGCCGAGGAGGGCCGAACGATGATCGTCGTCACCCACGAGATGGGTTTTGCCCGACACGCGTCGAGCAAGGTGGTTTTCCTGCATAACGGCGCGATCGAGGAAGAGGGCGCACCGGCAGAGATCTTTGCGAATGCCCGTAGCGAACGGCTGCGGCAATTCATGGCAGGGCGCCTAAAGCACTAGCCATGCATATGTCAGCGGCAAGGGACCACGGCCGCCGACACGGTTTTGATGCCACAAGAAGAACAACCCATAAATCCAGAGGATACCGATGAATACGACCTTCAAGTCCATTCTTGCAGCCGCTCTGCTGGCCCTGACCGCGACGACGTCGCAGGCGGCCGACAAGGTGAAGATCGCAACCGACGCGACGTTCCCGCCCTTTGAATCAATCGATTCCAGCGGCAAGCTCGTCGGATATGACGTCGAGCTGATGCAGGCGATCTGCGATGCGGCGAAGCTCGATTGCGATATCTTCAACGCCGCCTGGGACGGGATGATTCCCGGCCTGATCGACGGTAAATACGATGCCCTGATCTCGCAGCTGACGGTTACGGAAAAGCGCCGCAAGGTCATCGCCTTCAGCGATATTTACGATCATCCGATCTTTAGCTTCGTGGCAAAGAAGGGCTCCTCATTCGAGTTCACTCCGGAAGGACTGGCCGGCAAGACCATCGCCGTTCAGACCGGCACGCCGATGGATGCCTATGTCACCAGCCACTTCCCCAAGGCTATCATCAAGCGTTATGATACCGGCAGCGCGCCCTATCTCGAGCTGACATCCGGACGCGCCGATCTGCATATCAGCTATATGGCACAGATCACGCACAGCTTCCTCAAGTCGGACTCCGGCACGGATTATGCACTTGTCGGCCCGCAGCTCACCGGCAAGGATGCGCCTGAGTTCGGCGAGGGAGTGGCAATCGCCATCGGCAAGAAGAACACCGCTCTCGTCGGCGAGATCAACAAGGGCCTTGCTGCCCTGCGCGAGAACGGCAAGCTTGCCGCGCTGAACGCGAAATACTTTGGCGAATAAGGCAGCATGGTCGCAGATTTCATCCTGACGATCCTGGCAGCAGGGTTCACAACCCTGCTGCTCGCCTTGGCATCGGTCGCGGTTGCGACTGCCCTCGGGCTTGTCGCGGCCTTCTGCAAGCTGTCGCGTAGCCGGGCTCTGCGCATGACGGCACAAATCTACACCTTCGTGGTGCGCGGCATCCCCGATCTCGTCGTCATGCTGCTCATCTTCTACAGCGTGCCGTCACTGCTCAACCAGCTCGCGGAAAACATGGGCCTTGACGTTCACATCGAGTTTTCTCCCTTCATTGCCGGCATTGCCACGCTTGGGCTGATCTTCGGAGCCTATATGACGGAGACTTTCAAGACGGCTTTGATCAACATCCCCAAGGGGCAGATCGAGGCGGCGGTTGCCTATGGGCTGAGCCAGAGGCGTCTCTTTACCCGCATCGTGCTGCCGCAGATGATCCGGCTGGCGTTGCCTGGCTTCACGAACAATTGGCTGGTTCTCGTCAAGGCGACCGCACTCGTGTCGCTGATCGGCCTTCAGGATGTGATGTTCAGGGCCAAGGGCGCAGCCGAAGCAACGGGAAAGCCCTTCACCTTCTATCTGGTCGCCGCGGGTTTCTACCTGGCGATCACCATCATTTCCATGCTCGGCCTGATCGCGATCGCAAAGCGCTATGACGTTGGCACAAGGGAGTTGGCGCAGTGAACTGGGATATCATTGTCGAGAATTTCGGCCTGTACGCGGAAGGCGCGAAACTCACCTTGCTGCTGACGGTCGCTTCGCTTGCGATTTCATTCCTGCTTGCCGTGCCGCTCTCATTCGCGCGAAACAGCAGCTCGGCTGCGATCCGCTATCCGGTCTTTATCTATACGCTGATTTTCCGTGGAACGCCGCTGCTGGTGCAGCTCTTTCTCATCTACTTCGGTCTTGCCCAGTTCGAACTTGTCCGCGCAAGTATCCTTTGGCCGTGGCTGTCCAGTCCGCTCGTCTGCGTGCTCATCGCCTTCGTGCTCAATACCACCGCCTACAGCACCGAGATCTTTGCCGGCGGCTTGCGCCACATTCCGGTCGGCGAGATCGAGGCGGCTCGCGCCTATGGCATGTTACCCTGGACGCGCGCGCGCCGCATCCTTATCCCGTCCATGCTGACGCGCTCGCTTCCGCTTTACGGCAACGAGACGATCATGATGCTTCAGGCCACCTCGCTTGCAAGCACGGTGACATTGCTGGAAACCACCGGCGTCGCCCGCAGCATCACGCTGAATTATTACGTCCAGTTCGAGCCTTACGTCGCTGCCGCGGCCATCTACCTGACGATGACCTTTGTGCTCGTCGGGGCCTTCCAGTTGGCGGAAAGACGGTGGGCGCGTTACCTCGACCTTCGATCGCCCTAAAAGTTCCTGGGAGAAGGGCGCTCAGCAATCGCCCTGCGATCTTCCGGTTTCCCCAACAATCTTTGAGCCACGCAACGTGCCGCCACCATAGCGGACGAAAGGAGACATATCCTCATGACCCAGAAACCTGATCTCGGCGCTCTCTACGGTGCCGCTTCCGAAACCAAGACATTTCTCGGGCTCGAGGCCTGCGATGATCTCGACGCGCTGAGCGCGCCGATCGCCCTCATCGGCGCGCCGTGTGCGACACCCTATCGCTCCGTCGGCGCCTATTGCCGTAATGGGCCGGATGCTCTGCGTCAGGCGACCGGTTCGCTGACCGCCAACGTCGATCGGCACGATTTCGACAACGGCGGCGCCGTCTTTCCGGCACCGCATCTGCGCGCGGTCGATTGCGGCAACCTCCCCTATGACGAAAGCGATGCGCCTGGAAACCGCAGGATCATCAACGACGCGGTGACGAAGATCATCAATCGCGGTGCGGTGCCGATCGTGCTGGGCGGTGACGATTCCATTCCGATCCCGATGATCGAAGCCATCGGTGCGGCAACCGGTGACGCGAAATATACGGTCCTGCAGATCGACGCCCATATCGATTGGCGCGAGACCCATATGGACGAACGGATGGGTCTGTCGTCGACCATGCGCCGCGCTTCGGAAATGCCGCATGTCGAACGGATTATCCAGGTCGGCGCACGCGGTATCGGTTCAGCCGCCACGGCGGATTACGAGGATGCCGTCGCCTGGGGCGTCAATTTCGTGACGGCCTGCGAACTGCACAAGCGCGGCGTCGAGGCTGCACTGAGCCTGATCCCCGATGGCAGCAATATCATCGTCTGCATCGACGCCGATGCGCTTGATCCATCCCTGGTCCCGGGCGTCATCGGTCGCGCACCGGGCGGGCTGAGCTATTACCAGATGGTTGACCTGATCAAGGGTGCGGCGGCCCGCGGCAAGATTGCAGCCATGGATTTTGTCGAGTTTATGCCCGAACGCGACGTCGATGGGCTCGGCGCCTTTACCTTCGCGCGGGTCATCACCACCGCGCTCGGTGTGATCGCGCGCCAGGTCGCGTAGGTCGGGCCAAAGCTGTCTTCGACGTTGAAAGACCCGCCGGCTGTCGTCGTCGGGTCTTTTCGTTTTCGTATCGTCGGAACGGTTGTCAGTTGCGCGGCGTCAGATGAATGCCTGCCGGAGTGCAGCGAACCGATCCGCCGGTGCGCTCGATCGTCGGGATATCGAGGGCGATGAAACCGCGCTACCGGCGGTTTCATCGCCCGCGAGAAGCAGCCAATCGGCGTCTTGATATCCACCGCCGCAAGGCCCGGCGGCGGCAGGGACATCGCCGACGTTGGCATGTTTTGCCCAGGTATGAAAAAGCATCCAAGGATGACCCCTTCGATTGAGGGCTTAACCTATTGGAATATATATCGCTCTTCCGGATCGTGAAGGTCACGACCGGCGCCGGTCGTGACCTGTCGATATTATAATTCTCTTATAAATTTCAAATACTTGTAGAGAAATTCAACGGGGTCGGCATTCGGAGCCGGTTCACACTCCCCAGGGATCAGTGCGCCACCCATAGCCTGTTCAAGCCAATTCAGGCACTGCCTCACAACTCCTCATGCTCTCGGCTGAAATAAAGCTCAGCATTGCCATCAACCCATTGGCATGCTCGTGAAAATGACGACATTTTGAGCATATGAAAATTTAGTGATCACAAAAAGGGTGCGTTGTATGCAATTTAGTATGCTTCCGCCCGAATTCAGCAGCCTTTCATTCTGGCATGCGAATTGCGTTTATGTTGTTGAGTTGGTCGCTAGGGTTCCGGCGTCATTGGCGTGACTGGACCGAGAGCGACCACCGATGGGGAGACATCCCGTCGGGTGCACGGCGGGATAAAAGCCCGGGAGACCTCGTTAGCCAAGGGATTGGCGGCGTTGGTCTATGCCGGTCCCTTTTTTGAACAAAGGGGAAGCCAATGCAGTCTTTCAAGAAATTGATTTCGATTACCGCTTTGTCCGCATTGATGGCGCTTGGCGGCATTTCGGGTGTGCATGCCGAGGCAAAGAAGGACTTCAAGGTCGCATGGTCGATCTACGTGGGCTGGATGCCGTGGGGATATGCGAAGGACCATGGCATTGTCAAAAAATGGGCTGACAAATACGGCATAACGATCGATGTCACTCAGTTCAACGACTATGTGGAGTCTATGAATCAATACACGGCGGGTGCGTTCGACGCAGTGACGCTCACCAACATGGACGGGCTGTCGATTCCAGCCGCCGGCGGCGTCGATACCACGGCGGTCATTGTCGGTGACTTCTCCAACGGAAACGACGCCGTCATCCTCAAGGACAAGAGTAAGCTGGCCGACATCAAGGGCCAGAACATCAACCTCGTCGAGTTCTCCGTATCGCATTACCTTCTGGCCAGGGCGCTGGAGACGATCGGTTCCAGCGAGCGCGACGTCAAGGTCGTCAACACTTCAGATGCCGACATGGTTGCGGCCTACAAGACGTCCGACGTCAAAGCCGTGGTCACCTGGAATCCGCTCGTGTCGACTATTCTGGAGGACCCGTCTGCGAAGAAGGTCTTCGACAGCTCGCAGATTCCCGGCGAGATCATCGACCTCATGGTTGCCAACACAAACGTGCTGAAGGACAATCCCGATTTCGGCAAGGCGCTGGCCGGCATTTGGTACGACACGATGACCGTGATGACCGCGCAGAGTGCTGCGGGCGAAGCGGCCCGCAAGGAGATGGGCGAGGCTTCGGGAACCGATCTGCCGGGCTTCGAGGCGCAGATGAAAGCGACGAAGCTTTTCGACAAGGCGGCAGATGCTGAAGCCTTCACCGCTTCGGCCGACCTGCCCAAGACGATGGATCTCGTCCGCAACTTTCTTTTCTCCAAGGGCCTGCTCGGAGCCGGAGCCGCTTCGGCCGATGTGATTGGCATCGAAATGCCGGATGGCAAGGTTCTCGGCGACAAGGCCAACATCAAGCTGCGCTTCACCACCGCATACATGGATGCGGCAGCCAAGGGGTCGCTCTGACCGCAAAGCCGACGCTGGGCCAATTCACCCGGCGCCGGGCAACCCAAAGCGGAGCCTTCCATGCGTTGGATCAACCTGCAGCCAAGCAGAGGCGCGAAACTCGCCTTGGCCTTGACGCCCTTTCTCGCGCTCGTGATTGCCTATGTGGCAGGATCGACCGCAAGACTTGCGGCTAACTCGCGAGACAAGCTTCTGCCCGGTCTGGGCGACTTCGTCGATGCGATCAACCGCCTTGTCTTCATGGCGGATGCGCGGACCGGCGATTACCTCCTCTGGAGCGATACCGCCGCCAGTCTCGCCCGGCTTTTGTCCGGGCTGGGCATAGCCACGGTCATCGCTCTGATAGTCGGCATGCTGATCGGCATGCTGCCCTACGTGCGGGCTTTGCTTTCACCGTTTATCGCAGCGGTATCAATGGTGCCGCCGCTGGCATTGCTTCCGATCCTGTTCATCATCGCCGGCCTCGGCGAAACCTCCAAGATCGCCCTGATCGCGATCGGCGTGACACCGATCATGGTCCGCGATCTGGCGGTTCGGATTCTGGAAATTCCCCGCGAACAGATCGTCAAGGCACAGACACTGGGCGGCGGTTCGTGGCAGATCGGGATACGCGTCGTTCTTCCGCAGGTCTTGCCCCGCCTGATCACCTGTCTGCGCCTGCAGCTCGGCCCGGCCTGGCTGTTCCTCATCGCCGCCGAGGCGATCTCGTCGGACGCCGGGCTCGGCTACCGGATATTCCTGGTTCGTCGCTACCTTTCGATGGACATCATCTTTCCCTACGTCGCCTGGATCACGCTGCTTGCGGCCAGTATGGATTGGCTGCTCGACCGCCTGCGTATGAAAATCTTTCCCTGGACCGCCCTGGAGAACCCGTCATGAGCCGGTTGACGGTCGAAAAGGTCTGGAAGGAATACGGCGATCAGATCGTACTGGAAGATGTGTCGATCGAGGTCGAATCCCGCGCCTTCGTCGCGCTCGTTGGCGCATCCGGTTCGGGCAAGACGACTTTCCTGCGCCTTCTCCTCGGCCAGGAGAAGCCGACGCGCGGCGCGATCCTGCTGGACGGTATACCCCTGCCGCCCGAGCCGGGGCCGGACCGCGGCGTCGTGTACCAGCGCTATTCTGTGTTCCCGCACCTGACCGTTCTCGGCAACGTGCTGCTCGGAATGGAAATGTCGGGGTCACGCTATGCCGCACGTCTGTTTGGCCGCCGCCGCCGGGAAGCATTGTCCGAGGCTCACGCCATCCTCTCCCAGGTGGGACTGGTTCATGTGGAGGAAAAATATCCGGCACAGCTTTCCGGCGGCATGCAGCAGCGGCTTGCATTGGCTCAGGCGCTTGTGATGAAGCCGCGTGTCCTCCTGCTGGACGAGCCGTTCGGTGCACTCGATCCCGGCATTCGCGCTGAAATCCACGCGCTGATGAAGAAGCTCTGGCACCAGCATCCGATGACCGTGGTGATGGTGACCCATGACATGGCCGAAGCCTTCACCCTGGCAACGCGGGTCGTCGCGTTCGAGCGTGTCCGCGATCGCCCGGAAGAAAAGTCCCGCTACGGGGCCACCATCAGTCGGGACATCCCGATCTGGCCGCCGCGCCGCGCCGGCCTTCCATCGCTGATACGGCCAGGCCAGGACGGTCCGGCCATATCCGCCTAGCAGCTTGAGTACCCAGAATTGCAAGGAGGCATCATCGTGCACATAAGACGTTCAACCGAAGAGATCGCCGCCAATCGGGCGCGCTACGAAGAACACCAGAAGAAGGGGCTGGAATTCGCACCCAAGGCATTGCCGGGAAAAAGCCCAAAGCCGGCGTCCGCGGTGAGTGCGGACAAGGTCCTGCATCGCGAGGTCATTCCGGGCGGTTGGTACTGGTCGACCCGGGTGAGGAAAGACGAGGTCCTGCGCGTCGCTCTCGAACAGGGGTTCTCGACTGTCACCGTCGTTGCCTGGAACGCGCATGAACCGACCGAACGGTTCAATCTGCCGGATACCGTCAAGGTTCAGTGGACCACCGGGCTTGGCAAGGGCCGGGTCATCCTGTCCGACATGGGGAAAGTCATGTTCTCCGTCGTGGAGGATTCCTGTGGTGCGCATGACTGCCTCATGGGTGGTTCGACGGCAGCCTCGAATGCCCGAAAATATGCCAGCGCAAACGGCCCGGGCATTCGCAACACCCGCGACAATCTCGTCAAGATGACGACCAAGCTCGGCCTCGACAAGCGCGATATCCCAGCCGCGCTCGCCCTGTTCGCGCCGGTACGTGTCGACAGCGATGGCAAGTTCCTGTGGAAGCCTGAGCTGGTCGAGGAAGGCGATTATGTGGATTTGCGTGCCGAACTCGACATGATCGTCGGCTTTTCGAATTGCCCGCATGCTCTCGACCCAAGCCCGGTCTATGCGCCCAACCCGGTCACTGTAACCCGCATCGTGGCCCAGGAGCTCCCCGCTGACGACCTTTGCCGTACCGCCACGGCCGAAGCCGTCCGCGGCTTTGAGAACAATGCGCTTGCCGACGCGTGAGGAGACCTGAACATGACCCCATTCAACCAGACATCGCCTTCCCGCCGGCCCGATAACGCGGCACAGGACCATTTCATCCCCGCGGAGGCACCTTTCTCCACGGTCGTCCGCAAGGGACAGACCGTCCGCATCGAGGACAGCTACGGACAGCAGGCGATCGATACGCTCTTCTACAATGCCTCGGACTATTCGGAGCGGTATTCGAACCAGGACACGATGCGAGAGCAGGGCGCGGCCTATATCTCTTCGGGTACCCGGATCATCTCCAACGAAGGTCGTGTCATGCTGACCATGACGGCAGATAGCTGCGGGCGTCACGACACCTCCGCCGGCGCGTGCTCCTGCGAGAGCAATACCGTCCGCTTCGGTCACGACACGCGGTATCTCCACGCCTGCCGTGACAATTTCGTTCTCGAGGTCGCGAAACACGGAATGAGCAAGCGCGACGTCGTGCCGAACATCAATTTCTTCATGAACGTGCCGATCGAACCGACCGGGGAGATGACGATCGTGGACGGCATTTCGGTTCCGGGCGATTACGTCGAGCTGAAAGCGGAAATGGACGTACTGCTGGTGATCTCCAACTGCCCGCAGATCAACAACCCGTGCAACGGCTTTGATCCGACACCCATTCGCGTCCTGGTCTGGGACGCCGAGGAATAGGCGATGTTCACGAAAGTCCTCATCGCGAACCGGGGAGAGATTGCCATCCGGATCATCCGGACGCTGAAAAGGCTCGGGATCGCTTCGGTTGCCGTATATTCGGATGCCGATCGCTTCTCGAAGCCGGTCCTGATGGCGGACGAAGCATTCCGGCTTGGCCCGGCACCGGCATCCGAGAGCTATCTGAGCGTCGATGCCGTGATTGCCGCCTGCAAGGTCACCGGCGCAGACGCCGTTCATCCGGGCTACGGCTTCCTTTCGGAAAACATAGATTTTGCGCGAAGGCTGGAAGCGGATGGAATAAAATTCATAGGACCGCGACCTGACAATATCGCGGCCTTTGGGCTGAAGCACATGGCACGCGAGCTTGCCGTCGGGAGCGGTTTGTCCCTTCTGCCGGGAAGCGGCCTGCTTGATACGGTCGAGCAGACACTCTCCGCTGCCGACGAGATCGGCTATCCGGTGATGCTGAAATCCACCGCCGGTGGCGGCGGCATCGGCATGCAGCTGTGCCAGGACCGTGATGCTCTGGCCGCAGCTTTTGAAACCGTCAAGCGCATGGCGGCTGCCAGTTTCGGAGACGACCGCGTTTACCTGGAGCGGTTCGTATCGAAGGCCCGTCATATCGAGGTGCAGATCTTCGGAGACGGCAAGGGGCGCGTGATCGCGCTGGGCGAACGCGATTGTTCTCTCCAGCGCCGGAACCAGAAGGTGATCGAGGAGACGCCCGCACCTGGACTTACAGGCTCCGTCCGTTCCCGATTACATGCGGCGGCGGTTTCGCTCGGTCAGTCGGTCGGCTACGAATCCGCCGGCACGGTCGAATTCATCTACGACCCGGCGCGGGAAGAATTCTATTTTCTCGAGGTGAACACGCGTCTGCAGGTCGAGCATCCGGTGACGGAAGCCGTTTTCGGGATCGATCTGGTCGAATGGATGATCCGGCAGGCCGCAGGCGAAGACGTGTTGGCCGGCGCTGCGGACTTGCAGCCCCGGGGGGCGGCGATCGAGGCGCGCCTTTACGCAGAAATGCCGCACGCGAACTTCCGACCGAGCGCCGGGCTGCTGACGGAGGTGACGTTTCCGGTCGGCATCCGCGTCGACACCTGGATCGAAACGGGGACCGAAGTCACCCCATTTTACGATCCGATGCTTGCCAAGCTGATCGTCTCTGCGGATGATAGGGCGTCGGCGATCGAAGCGCTGGTGACGGCTCTGGGCGCCACGTCGGTCGCGGGCATCGAGACCAATCTGGACTATCTGAGAGCCATAGCCCGTTCGCAGATCTTCAGCGACGGACATGTCGCGACGACATTGCTCAGGGAATTCCGTTTCGACCCCGATGTGATCGAGGTGATCGCCCCCGGTGCTCAGTCCAGTCTGCAGGAACTGCCGGGACGGCTTGGGCTGTGGCATGTCGGCGTGCCGCCGAGCGGTCCGATGGACCCGCGGTCGTTCCGGCACGCCAACCGTCTCGTCGGCAACGGCGACGAAACTGCGGCGCTCGAGCTGACGGTTTCCGGCCCCGTCCTGAAATTCTTCGCGGACGCCGTTATTGCATTGGCCGGCGCGGATATGCCGATGCTGCTTGACGGCATGCAGGTTGGGAATGGCGTTGCTATTTCGGTGAAAACCGGCCAGACGCTCTCGATCGGGACCATTCGTGGGCCTGGGCAACGGGCCTATCTTGCAGTCGCAGGCGGCTTCGCGGCCCCTGTTGTCCTTGGCTCGCGCGCGACTTTCGGCCTGGGGCACTTCGGCGGCCACGCGACCGGCGTGCTGAAGGCCGGCGACAGTTTGCGGCTCGCGCGGGCCGGGCAGGGGAATGGCCAACCCGCCGTGGAGCCGGCAGTCCTGACGTCCGAGTGGAGCGTGGGCCTCGTCTACGGCCCGCACGGCGCACCGGATTTCTTCCTTGACGAGGACATCGAGGTTCTGTTCAGCACAGAGTACGAAGTCCATTTCAACAGCGCCCGCACCGGCGTGCGGCTGATCGGTCCTGCTCCGAAATGGGCCCGCGAGGATGGCGGCGAGGCGGGATTGCATCCGTCGAACCTGCATGACAATGCCTATGCTATCGGTGCGATCGATTTCACCGGCGACATGCCGATCATCCTCGGCCCCGACGGTCCGAGCCTTGGCGGCTTCGTCTGCCCGGCGGTGATCGCGCGCGACGAGCGGTGGAAGATGGGGCAATTCAAGCCCGGCGACAGGATCCGTTTTCATCCGGTCCCAAGTCCCGGTGATCCGGTGGCAGGTCCTTATGTGACGGGACTTGGCGAAAGAGCCGGGTCGGCGATCGTCGGAAAGCTGGAGGACCGTGAGGTTCCGGTCGTCTATCGGCGACAGGGAGACGACAACCTCCTGGTCGAATACGGCTCGATGCAGCTCGATATCGGTCTCAGGCTTCGCGTGCATCTTTTGATGCAGGCGATCAGGGAGGCGGGGCTTCCGGGCTTGATCGACCTGACGCCGGGCGTCCGGTCTCTTCAGGTCCATTACGACGGATCGACGCTTGCGCGCACACGGCTTCTCGGTCTGCTGGGTGAGCTGGAAGACGGCCTGCCGCCCGTCGGCCAGGTGAGAGTGCCGAGCCGCACGGTCTATCTGCCGCTGTCCTGGAACGATCCTGACGTCGAGTTGGCGATGCGGAAGTATCAGGAACTGGTTCGTCCGAATGCGCCCTGGTGCCCTTCGAATATCGAGTTCATCCGTCGGATAAACGGCCTGCCGGACGAAGAAGCGGTGAAGAGGACGATCTTCGATGCCAGCTATCTGGTCATGGGTCTGGGAGACGTCTATCTCGGCGCGCCGGTCGCCACGCCGCTCGATCCACGCCACCGGCTCGTCACCACGAAATACAATCCGGCGCGCACGTGGACGCCTGAAAACGCGGTCGGCATCGGCGGCGCCTACATGTGCATCTACGGAATGGAAGGGCCGGGGGGTTATCAATTGTTCGGCCGGACCATCCAGGTCTGGAACACCTGGCGCCGCACGTCTGCATTTACCCCCGGCAAGCCCTGGCTGCTCGACTTCTTCGACCAGGTCCGCTTCTTCCCCGTCAGCCATGACGAGCTTGCGGAGGCGCGGGAGGCTTTCCCGTACGGCGCATATTCGCTGCGTATCGAGGACGGCACGTTCTCCTATGCCGATTATGCGAAAAAGCTTCTGGCCGATTCCGAAAGCATCGGAACATTCAAGGCCAGTCAGCAGGCTGCTTTCGAAGCCGAACGCCGGCGATGGAAGGAGCAAGGTCTCGACAGCTTTTCCGTTGTCGACGAGCCGGGAGCAACGGAAGGCGACATTCCGCCCGGCTGCTTCGGCGTCGAAAGCGCCATACCCGGCAATGTCTGGAAAATGCTCGTCGAGCCGGGGCAGGTCGTCTCGGCGGGAGACACGCTGGCGATCATCGAATCGATGAAGATGGAAATTCCGCTTACCACCCATGCTTCGGGAACCGTCCGCGCGCTGCGGGTCGGCCCGGGCCGCAATGTCAAGGCTGGCGATGTGCTGGCCATCCTAGAGGAAAACTGATGCTCCCTACCATTCTCGATCTTGCTTCGGTGAAAGACGCCTATGCGAAGGGTCTCTCACCACTCGACCTCGTGGAAGAGCTGATCGCCCGCCGCAATGCATCCGACGATCCGGCCGTTTTCATCGCGGCGACACCGGACGGAGAGCTTCGCGCCGCTGCAGGCGAGCTGCTGGAGCGGGCTCCGCAGGCCAACAGCCTGCCGCTTTGGGGAATTCCCTTCGCGGTCAAGGACAATATCGATGTCGCCGCGGTTCCGACCACGGCAGGTTGCCCGGCCTATGCCTATGTTCCCCAAAAGGATGCCACTGTCATCGCACGGCTGAAGGCGGCCGGCGCCCTGGTTGTCGGCAAGACCAATCTCGATCAGTTCGCAACCGGGCTGAATGGCACACGCTCGCCCTACGGTGCGCCAAGATGCGTGTTCGACCGCGACTATGTCTCCGGCGGTTCGAGCTCGGGCTCCTCCGTTGCGGTCGCATCGGGGCTTGCATCCTTCGCTCTCGGCACAGATACGGCAGGCTCGGGCCGCGTGCCCGCCGCGTTCAACAATCTCGTTGGGATCAAGCCGACTCCGGGGCTCGTCCCGAATGCCGGCGTCGTGCCCGCGTGCCGCAGCGTCGACGTGGTGACGATTTTTGCCGCCACGGTCGGGGACGGGATCGCAGTCCGCCGGATCATGGAGGGTTACGATGCCGCCGATCCGTTCTCGCGGATCGCATCGCCCGCATCGCTGCCCCAGGCCGGCATGAGGGTGGGCGTGCTTTCCGAAAGCGAGCGGGAATTCTACGGCAACAGTCAATATGAGGCGCTGTACGACGACGCCATCGCGCGTGCGAAGTCCCTGGGGGCGACAATCGTCACTTTCGATTATGCGCCGTTCCGTGAGGCGGCCGAACTCCTCTACAACGGTCCCTGGGTCGCTGAACGCCTGGCTGCGGTAAAGGACTTCATCGAGACCAATTCAAGCGACTTCGATCCGACCGTGCGAACCATCATCGAAGGTGCGCGCGCTTATGATGCCGTCGCCGCCTTCGAGGGGCGCTATCGGCTGGAAGCCCTGCGGCAGAAGACGCTCGTCGAATGGGAAAAGGTCGATGTCCTGCTGCTGCCGACGTCGCCCACGATCTATACGGTCGAAGAGATGCTCGCAGATCCGATCGTCAAGAACGGCCATTTCGGCCGCTACACCAATTTCGCCAACCTGTTCGGCTATGCCGCGATCGCCATTCCCGCAGGCTTTGACCAAGGCCGGGGTCTTGCCGGCGGGGTCACGCTTTTCGGGCCTGAATTTGCCGACGATGCTCTCGCTCCGTTTGCCGATGCCATGCACCGCTCGCTCGCTGCCGGCATGGGCAAGGACCAGTTCGCGGTCATCCCCGAGGGCAGTAAGGTTGCAGCTCGGGATGACGGGCTCGTCAGCATTGTCGTGGTTGGCGCGCATTTGAGCGGCATGCCTTTGAACCACGAGCTGTCATCATGCGGCGGCACGCTTGCAAAGGTCTGCCGCACGGGTTCGGAATACCGCCTGTTTGCCTTGCCCAATACCACGCCGCCGAAGCCAGGGCTCGTCCGCGAGCCGGGATTTGAGGGCGCCGGGCTGGAAGTGGAGGTGTGGAAGGTGACGCCGGCCGTGTTCGGCCGCTTCGTCCAGAACATCCCCGCTCCGCTCGGTATCGGAAAGATCACGCTGGACGACGGCTCGCAGGTCTCTGGCTTTCTGTGCGAGGCGCATGCGATCGCCGGGGGGCAGGACATCACCGCCACGGGCGGCTGGCGAAACTATATCCGGTCACTGCAGGGCTGAGTGGTCTGGTGTCCGGATGCTTGCACAGCGAGCATTCGGCCGTGTCTAATGCAGTATCGACCCGAGAAGGATCTTTCGGGTCGATACCCCTCGCTGACCGAGGTCGGTCCCAATCGTGCGCATGGAGCCACCCGGCCCGGATGCGGTTGCTTGGGTCAGCTGGTCGGTGATCAGGCTTTGGAGAGATTGCTGCGATAAGCCTTCAAGGTCGCGATATTTGAGGCGTGGACATGTTCATAGGCGGGAACGTAGATCAGTGCTCCGCTTTCGACATCCTCGCTCACCGCCTTCACCAGGGGGGTGCGCCAAATTTCAGGCTCGGAGGCGTCGTCGTTCATCGCTTCGACATAGCGTATCGTCGCATCGATGAAGGATGGCTCGTAACCTCCTGCGGATATCCGGTCCGGATCGCCGTGGCAGGGAAGTATTCGGGCGATGGGGAAGGATCGCAGTCGCCGCAGTTCCGTCAGATGCAGCGGCAGGGTTGCGGGATCGGTCATATAGGTGACGGTGTCTTCAAGCGTGTCGCCGGCGAACAGAAGTCGTTTTTCGGGAAGCCACATTACCGTGGCATCGGGACTGTGGATATTGAACTGATGGAGTTCGACCATGCAGCCGCCGACCGCAATCGTCCTGCCGCCGTCGAACAGGCTGTTGGGCATGACCACCGGATCGATTTTCGGCAGCCGGGCGGCGATACGCGGCTTTTCCGCTTCGAGCAACCGGGCGGTCGTCTCATTCGCAACGATGGCGCAATCGGCGAAGACTTCGTTGCCGGCGATATGATCGTTGTGAAAGTGGCTGAGTACCACGGTGATCTTGGAGACACCCTTTGCCTCCACATGGTCCCGGATCGCGCGGGCGTGATCGAGGGTGATGTGGGTGTCGTAGACGAGGGCCTCGCCGCCGTCGACGATCGCATAGGAGGCAATTCCGAGGCTGAAGGCGCCGTCGTCGAGCCAGTTCGGCTCCTGCGAATACAGGCGCTTGCCGGCGATGCGACCGTCATAGTAGGCGAATATGCCCGGATAGGGTTCGAATATCCGAAAATCGTCAAGCGTGCCTGTCATCATCATGGCTCCCAGCCAACGGTCTTGTCGATGGTGACCGGGCGCTCACCGCGCCCAGGTCGCATCCCAGAATGATTGCGGGTCCTTCGCCAGCACATCCGAGATCGTCGGTGCCGGTCCGGGGATATGCTTGCCTCCGGTCCGTCGGCTCAATTCGGCCTTGGCGGCGCCGACGGTCTCCGGCGATGCGATCAATGCGATCGCGCCCATCGCAAGCGCCTCGGACGCCATCAGCGGGCCGGGGCTGCTCGACGAATGTCCCGATAGCGCGGTCCATGCCCAATGATGGATCGGAACGTTGTCCGGATAGGCCCAGTTGATGCGGCCGAGCGGGATCTGCCAGCTGATATCGACATCGTCCTGGCCGTAATAGTCGATGCCGCTGTCGAAATATTCCAGCTCACGGTGAAGCTTGAAGGGCTTGCCGGGGTCGCAGGCTTCCGAAAGCTGCTTCATCCAGTCGATGTCCGCTTCGGTCCAGCGCGGCGGGCCGATTTCCCTGAGGCAGGCATCCAGCACGCGTCCGACCGTGTCGTTGCCGAGGTAGCCGCGGCAATTGGCGATCTGTTCGGCCTCCAGTTCGACGCCCCGCTCTTCGGCGATCCGGCGATAGGTCTCCAGCATCAGCTGGTAACCCTCCTGAACCATGTCGAAATCGTGATGGCGGACCGACGACCACAGGCGCACCTCCTCGGGCGTCACGCCAGGCGTGATGCCCGCGAAGCGATAGACGTGCTTCAGCTGCAGGCC
>DASWOH010000027.1:0-3142 GCA_036398815.1 Rhizobium sp.
GCGGCTGGAACGATTTCGGCATGTCGGAACTCCTGGCGCTCGACGACCGCCATGTCCTGTCGATCGAGCGCGGCTACGCCCAGGGCGTCGGCAACTCGGCCGTCATCGAGATGCTCGATCTCGAAGGCGCGACCGACGTCCAGGATATTCCCTCGCTGGCAAAGACGGACCAGCCGGTCGTTCCCGTCCGCAAGGCGGAGGTCATGGACCTGCGCGCCCTCGGCCTCGGCCCCGACAATATCGAGGGCATGAGCTTCGGCAAGGCGAAGGACGGAACCGACGTGCTGATCTTCGTCTCGGACAATAATTTCAACCCCACCCAGAAGACCCAGTTCTACGCCTTCAAGGTCCTGCGCCGTCCGCAGTGAGCCGGCGCCGGAATCCCCGGCAATGCCGGGTCGGAGACCGCCGCGGAGAGGCGCCTGCCCGCAGCGGTAGTCGTTATCCTGTCATGGCGACGGATTATATACGCTTTGCGGCCGTTCCCCTTGAATCGGCCCAGATCATGGCCCATAACCGGTACATGTAAGAATGAACTGAAGAAGTAAGTCCGGGTGGGTATGTTCGAACGCCAGAAACCGAGAGAGCCGAGTTGGCTGGGACCTTCCGCGCCGGCTCGAATGGCGTTGATTCCGTCGATCTCGGCGGCGCGATGGCTGTTGATCCTGATTGCCGCCGCCGCAATCTATTTCTTCCATGGTTTCATCATCCCGGTGCTTGCCGCACTGGTCATCGGCTTTGCCTCCTGGCCGCTCTACAGCGATCTTCGGCGCCGGACCGGCGGCAACAACACCATCGCCGCGACGATCGCGATCATCCTCATCGTCACCTTCCTCGTGCTGCCGATCGTCTTTGCGGTCGTCTACACGTCAGGCGAGGTCAAGGACTGGTTCGCCTGGGCGGTTCATGCCAACCGATTCGGCGCTCCGACGCCGCAATGGATCACGGCTCTGCCGGTCATCGGTCCATGGCTGGACGAGCAGTGGACGCAATATATCGGCGATCCCGGCTCGATCGGCGAACTGGCGCAGGTCGTCAGCGGCGCCAATATCGGCAATATCTACCGCGCGGTTCTCGCAGCCGGCGGCGGCGCCTTTCATGTGGTGCTGACGCTGCTCTTCATGCTGATCGCGCTGTTCTTCGTCTATCGCGACGGCTCCTCCTTCGTCCGCCAGGTGGATCTCATCGGCGAACGCATCCTGCCGAGCCGCTGGGAGCGCATCTCCCGCGTCGTGCCGGCGACGATCAGCTCCACCGTCATGGGCATGACCGTGATCGCCATCGGCGAAGGCATCGTGCTCGGCCTCGCCTACTGGATCGCCGGCGTTCCCTCGCCCGTCACGCTGGGCGTGCTGACCGGGATCATGGCGCTCGTTCCGGGCGGAGCACCGCTCTCCTTCACGCTCGTTTCCATCTATCTGCTGGCCAGCGGCGACCATATCGCCGGCATCGGCCTGATCGTCTGGGGAACGGTCGAACTGTTCGTCGTCGACAAGACGCTGAGGCCCAAGCTCGTCGGCGGTCCGATCAAGCTGCCCTTCCTGCCGACCTTTTTCGGCCTCGTCGGCGGCGTCAAGACCATGGGCTTCCTCGGCCTCTTCATCGGCCCCGTGCTGATGGCGATCATCGTCGCGATCTGGCGCGAATGGATACGCGAAGTCGAGCTGGCGGAAGAGCAGAGCCAGCGCGAGCCGGAACTTCAGCTGCACATTCGCCGCGAGCCTTCCGAAAGCGAGGCTTGAGCGAATTGCTGCGTGAAGGCAAAGGGTTCCGCTGAAAAAGCCGGCTGCTTTTAGACCAGTCGCTTTTCCATGAACAGGCTCAGCGGATCGGGCCTGTAGCTCCCGAACGGTTCGATGTCCACATAACCGAAAGCACGGTAAAGGCCGATCGCCTCCGGCTGATAGATGCCGGTCTCCAGCCGCAGCGCCGAAACTCCCTTCGCCGATGCCCGTTCCTCCAGCGCCTCCATCAGCCGCCGGGCGACCTTCTGTCCCCTTGCCTTCGGATCGACGAACATCCGCTTGATCTCCGCCGTATCGTCTCCGGCCTCGACCAGTGCGCAGCATCCGGCGATCTCTCCGTCCAGCCGGGCAACGAGGAACAGCACGGAAGGCTTCTCCAGCGAGGAAAGATCGAGCATATGGTTGCTCTCGGCCGGATAGAGGGACTGCGCATAGGCGTCCGACATATCGAGAAGGCGGATGATGCCGCTCTGGCGCGGCGGTTCGACGGCAATGGTGAGCGACAAGGCAACCTCGGCGGACATGACGGAAAATTAACGCGAACCGCCATCTTTCCGAAGCAATTCACGGCTCAAACGAATTCCATATCGATCGGGTGAAATCAAGGAAAGAGGCCGCCATGCAAGCTGTTCTCATCGCCATGACCATTCTGGGCTGCGACGACAGCGTTACCCAATGCAATTATATCGCCTCGCCCGACAAGCGCTGGGAAACGATCGCCGCCTGCGATGCGGAAACGGAAAAGCGCCTGCACAGCTTTACCAATGTCCACTATCCCACCGTGATCGCGGTCTGCGAACGGTCCCGGCTCGCACCGGCGGACGCCAGCCCGGCGCCCGCTCCGCAGCAGCCGGCCATAACAGCACAGACAAACATCGTGGAGGCAAAACCGCAGCCGTCGAGAGGCATCGTCGGCTTTGCCGCAAAGGCGGTCGCGCAGGCACGCGAGATGCTGCCTTCCCGGCACGGCGTCAAACGCGTGCTCTCGACGCCGGTGCATTTCGTCTCCGACAGCTATTCCTGGATGGCGAGGCGTATTGCGCCCTGATAGCGCTCAGGCAGCGGCAAGGGATGCGAGCGACGCGAAGCTGCGGGCCGATTGCCGCTGCTCGGCGATGCTGAGCTTCTCCACCATGTCCAGAAGCTCGGATGCGGCCTGCGAGGGACTGCCCTTGCGATGGAAGATCTGCAGCAGGCGCGACGATACGTTTTCCAGCACCGTGCCCGCCATTGCCCGCGAAGCGTCGCGCCACAGCAGCGTCGCCTCAACGAAGATGACGCTGATGTCGCGCGGCAGGCCGGCGGATTCATAAAGCGCCCGCACGGCATGCATGCGGCCATTGCCGAGAATGGAGCGCACGCGCCGCTCGTCGCAACCGGACAGATTGACGATGGCA
>DASWOH010000028.1:0-19211 GCA_036398815.1 Rhizobium sp.
AGCCCCTTCCAGTTGAAGCCCATGCCGTTGCCGTGCATCATCTGCGCGGTCAGGCCCTCACACCCGATGGGCTGCCAGATCGCCGGACCAAGAGCATGCTCCCGGATCGATACCTCTTCCACCGTGGCTCCAAGGCTCCGCAGCTTCTCCGCCGCTTCGCGGACCTTGTCGGCCACGCGCCCGTCCATGTTCGTCAGTTCGAACCCTTCCTTGACCAGCCCGATCTTCATACCGGCGACGCCCCTGTCCAGGACGGAAGCATAATCCTCGACCTTCGGCGCGTATTGGCGTGGATCAAGGCCGTCGGCACCGGCCAGAACTTCAAGCAGAATGGCGTTGTCCCTGACATTGACCGTGATCGGGCCGGCATGATCGATCGTCGCTTCAATCGGCATGATGCCCGTATACGGCACCAAGCCATGGGTTGGCTTCATGCCATAGGTGCCACAAAACGCGGAGGGAATACGGATTGAGCCTCCCTGGTCTCCACCGATCGCCATGTCGACCTCACCCAAGGCAACCAGGGTGGCGCTCCCCGAGGACGAACCGCCCGCGGCGTGACCTTTCCGGTGCGGATTGTGCACCGGCCCTGGATCGGAAGTATGGCTACCGCCTGAAAGGCAGAAATGCTCGCACGTCGCTTTTCCCACGATTGTTGCGCCGGCATCCAGCATTCGCGTGACGACGGTGGCATCGTAGGCTGGGATGAAGCCTTCGAGGGTCGAAGCCCCGTTCATCATCGGCACACCGGCAAGCGATATGTTGTCCTTCAGCACCACCGTCCTGCCAGCAAGCTTGCCTTCGCCCGAACCCTCGACGCGCGCCTTGCGATACCAGGCATTGTATTCGTTTTCGGCGCCGGTCGGGCGATAGCCGGGTGTGCGGGGGTAGCGCACTTCGGGAACGCAGTCCGGAAGCGCGTCGACGAGGTCGTAAGCGTCGAAACTTGCTTGCATCAAGCCCAGATATTCCGACGCCTGCTCCGTTGTCAGCGTCATATGCAGGCGCGCAGCCATGTCCTTGAGTTGATCGACTGAAGGGCGGGTGACAGCCATGGTGATATTATCCTTTCATTCCAGGGGCCGGCGGCAACGGCTCGAACGCCAAACGCTGCCGCGATAATAATTGTAATTACAATCATCGTATTTTCTTGTAAATAGATTTCCGACCTCGCGCTTTGCAGGTTCACATGATGTCGGAAATCCATGTCGGGGAGGTCTTTGATCCTTGGGACGCATTCCTGCCGAGGTCATGCGCAATGCCCTCGTCAGCCCGTACCTACCGATGTGCGAACCGAGATCAGTATCTCCGGAACTCGACAGGGTGGCGGATGAAGGAATTGGAGATTATTGAATTTACGACTATTGTGTGGTCTGGTAGGCAGGCCATGCGACGCCGGACATCGCGGCAGCCTGCCCAGGGGGCGTCAGGTGCCGGTCGAAGCGTCGCGGATCATCCCTGTCTGGGGGTGGCAATTGATATATTCGAACAGCTGGTTGCGCGCATCGAAGACGGAGACCTCGTGATAAAGTCGAAGTTTGGACAGGCCGGCGGCAACGCGGAAGAAGGTGACGAATATTCTCAGATGCGTCGGATGCGACTCCGCCCAGCGTTCGAGCAGATCGAGAGAGCGCCAATGACCTATATTGTAGCTTTTCTCGAGAAGATTGCCGTCGAGGTCGATGTATTGGACGTATCTGTTGCTGTAGCAGCCGACGCCTTTGCCGTTGTCCCGAAGGAAGTCCATGCCGGCGCGGAGCGTCGGCTCGATCTCTTCGAGGTAAAGCTTGCGCTCATCTCCATCTGCATCGGCCCAATCCTGGCCAGAACGAATAAGGGCGATGTTATCGTGGCCTCGTACGATGACGCGGCCGCCATGTTGCGGGTCACCTGCGATCACCTTGAGGTCGCCGGCCGCGCGCATCCAGTCGGTTTGGGAGATCGGAAACCGGTCACGCATGGAACCCCAGTAGCCATGTTCCTCGATCTCGCCGCTGACGCCGTCCATAACGGCGCCGACACCTGGAAACTGGTCACGGAACGCATACAGGGTTTCGAACTGTTCTGCCCGCGGCGCGACGATCTCGCGGAAATAGCCGATTTCCTCAGCCAGCCTGTCGTCCGATTCCCACCAGCCGGAAACCGCAGGCGAAGACAGCCAGCGCTGGTGGGCGGCGGGATCACGCCAGTACCCCACCGCAATCAGGTTGTCGTAGCCCTGGGCATCGCGGTGGTGTGTCAGGTCGTGTTCCACCGGACCGTCGACGGCGGCAAAGTCGCCGACGATATGGCGCAAGGCCGCAAGTGCCTGAGGCTTCTTTTCTTCTCCGGAATACTGAACTCCGAAATACCCCATCACCACCTGAGTGAGGTCTTCGCCGGCGCGGGCCACCCACATGGGAAATGGCGGCTGATAATCGTCAGCGACGCGGCGCGAAAGCGTTCTTGGACATTTGAGGTGATTGTCGATTGCAGATTCCATAGTTCCTCTCTCGATGGCTGGCTGAAGCGCGCCGCATTGGTCATGCGATCTCTTTGCTTCGTGCCGGGTGAGGCTCCTGACTATTTGGGGGCGACAGCAGGTAGCCAGCGAAAGAATGGCTGGATCGAAGGGCAACGTATTGCCGCAACTTGCTCACCTAGTGACCAGAATTGCGCTTCCTTCAACATGTTTGAGACGACTCCGGAGAGACAGCCATGACAATCGATTGCCACAGCACGCGGAAGTACTCGACAGGAACCTTACTCGCTATCGATCATGACTCGCCGGGAATGCGGGTGGAAACGTGGCGGCATGGTCAAGGAAGCTTGCCGGAACTCCAACTCGGCTCGACGGAAGTGGCCGTGATGCTGGCCGGACGGCTAAAGGTCGACAGGACGGGCGATGGCCGCCGTCAAAGCGCTATCGGGCTTCCCGGCATGTTCTGGCTCTGTCCGGCGGGCGTGCATGAGTCTAACATCACGCTCTCCGATAGCATGGATGAGGTGGTCCACTTTTTTCTGCCGCCCGATCTGCTGGGTCGCACGGCGCTGGAGGAATATGATGTCGATCCGGTTTCGATCGAACTCGACTACGCTGGCGGGGCTTTCGATCCGATGCTCAACCAGATCGCTTTGAGTTTTCGGAAAATGCGTGGATCGCCGGCAGCTCCGGTGGACGCGCTTCTTTCCGACAGCCTGCGCACAACGCTTGCGGCTCACCTCCTCCGCGACTATCTGACAAGGCCACAAATTGCGCCCAAACTTCAATCGCATCGCGGATCGCTGGATAGTCGACGGCTACAAAGGGTAGCGGATTTAGTCGAGGAGCGGATAGGCGCGGAACTGTCGTTGGCCGACCTCGCGGCCGCGGCATGCCTCAGCCCTTATCATTTCTCTCGGACTTTCTACCGAACGCTGGGCAAGACGCCTCACCAATATGTTCTGGAAAGGCGGATTGAGAAGGCGAAGGCGACAATGCTGAAAAGTAGCGAAATATCCTTCGCCGAAATAGCGCTCGAGACCGGCTTTGGCTCTCAGTCCGGTTTTATCAGGGCATTCCGTAAGGCAACCGGCAAGACACCGGGCCAATTTCGCGCCGACAATAGTGAATAGATACCGCTTAAACCTGGAACGCGTCCATTGAACACGGAATCGGCGTGAGGTGAACTTCGCGGATATGCCGCAGGCCGGTTTAAGTTATGCGGCCATGGCCGGTTCGTTCAGCGATGCGGGCAAACTCGGCGCCGATGCCCTCATGAGCAAGAGCGAGACCCCGACGGCTATCCATGTCGCCTCTAGCCTGCTTCTAGCGGTTATGACCGCTCTCATGAGTTTCCGGTATGCAGACGTGGCGAAGGCAATCGAAGAGAAGGAGCATGGTCTTCCTGCCGAGAAAAGGACACTTGGCAAGAAAATTGCGCCCGTATTCTGGAGTAAGGCTTTGCCACTCGCAGTTGGTGCTACGGCGATAGCGCTGGTGTTCTTACCGCGTACGATCGGCATTCTGGCCGAAGCGATGCGCCTGATCGGCAAAGACTGGAACTTATGATGACATCAAGGCCGCGTTTATTCTTACTGAAGCGTTGATGGCGCTTCTTGCCTCTGTGACAGTCCGCCTTGCCTGGCTATTGGGAGCCAAACGGCTGCGTATGCATTAGCATAAGCCGGTAAGCGTTTTTCGTCGCTCGTAGCGGCATCTGCTATGGTCGATTTCCGAGCGGCAAAGTGCTTTGAGCCATCGATAGATCACAACGATTGCGCTCTCGATTTCTATCGCCAAGATCGCATAAGGCGCAGATAGGAGTGCCTTCAGCGCTTTCAATGGAGACACGATGACAACTCGGCGCGCCAAAATCAGTGGCCACCGTTTTTAATCACTCTCCATATGGTACCATCCCGCTGACCGATAGGAACTCGTCCGTCGGATGGAACCCACAGCTTGCTTATGAAATGCAATGAATCACCCGAAGCTCTATAAATACAGACAAGATTTTCCCTTGTTTCCCGTCCGAAAATGTTTTCGCCCGTGATGGGCAGTCTGTAAACCCGCAGGCTAGCGGCAATATCTGATCCGCCACGTACTCTGACAAGTTGAG
Source organism: Rhizobium sp. (assembly GCA_036398815.1). GTDB lineage: Bacteria > Pseudomonadota > Alphaproteobacteria > Rhizobiales > Rhizobiaceae > Rhizobium. The sequence continues at coordinate 4,578 of DASWOH010000028.1, forward strand.
CAACATCATACGTTAGCATCTGGTCGTATATCGCAACTTCTGAGATCTGAGCGGTGGTACGAACGCTCGCATGGTCGAGACATGTTTGTCTCGGTTCTCCCGAAATCATACGCTTCGACGGCGCTACGGAATTGGCCGAAGCCATCAACTCCGGTGATGGCTGCACGCAGCCACCAAGGAACGCCATTCCCATGAATATAGACACCTGCCAAAACAGTCTCATTGCAATAGATCCAGATTGCACAAAATCCAGTGCTAATCTGGTGCTAACATATTAAGAACATACGCATTTTAAGGTATGTGTTCAGCAATATTCCCTGTAGGGAACTGCATTTCCGATGCTGGGAGCGTTCGAGTGAGGTAGTAACTTTATCAACGTCTTAAATTGACCCCTATTATGATAACCGGTTCGAATCCCATCAAGACCTACGATGCGTCTTTTATGGCAATATCAAAACTTCCAACAACGGTAGATAAACTTGTAATTTCTGCCAACCACAGCCTATTAATCTTGCTATAACCAAAGATGATCTTCACTTGAAACAGACGGATGCGGGTTGCCTCCTCAAGCCTTCAATAGACTATCGCGACCAAGGGGCGGGCCTATCAAGAACCCGCCCGAGTCTCGTTCATCAAAGGCTCTTGATGAACCCCCCGTCAATGCGAGTGATCCCGCCAGTCACATAGGAAGCGAGTGGGCTTGCCAAAAAGGTAGCTACAGATGCGAATTCTTCGCTGTGCCCGTAGCGGGCGGCCGGAATGGTAGCGAGGGACTGCGTGCGCACCTGTTCTACGGAAACGCCTTCTCTGTCAGCTTTGCCGGCATCAAGTTCTGCAACACGGTCAGTGGCGATCCGACCGGGCGCAAGGCAGTTAACAGTGATCCCGTCGGCAGCGACCTCTCCACTCAGTGTTTTCGCCCATCCGGTCAAGGCGAGACGAATGGCGTTTGAGATCCCGAGATTGGGTATCGGTTGAATGACGCCGGAAGAAACGATCGGAAGGATCCTGCCATAGCCACGTTGTTTCATTCCCGGCAAGGCGAGACGCGTTAACCTAATCGCGCTCAAGAACATCGTTTCGAAGTGCGACATCCAAAGTTCGTCGGTGGTTGTAGAGACCGGCCCAGCAGGTGGGCCGCCAGTATTCAGTACCAGTATGTCCACCTTGGAAAGAACGGCTGAAAGTCCCTCGATGGCTGCGGCATTCGACAAATCCACCACGGACGTGTCGAGCGTTCCCGGTGTATTCTCGACGGAGTTGGCGAGGTCATCCAGTCGCTCTTTGTTGCGGGCGACCGCTGTCACTGCACAACCTTCCATGACGAGCGATGTCGCAATGGCGCGGCCGAGGCCACGCGATGCGCCAGTCACCAAAGCACGCTTTCCGCGAAGTTTTAAATCCATCCTGCTAGTCCTTCCTGTGTCGGCACAGTAGTGTGCCCGAACGGTCACCCGAACTGAGCCTATTCGATATGAGGCAAGCATAAAATCCAAGCCCGTGCCGGAGCAGTAGCAACTGAATTTATATTTGACAATCCGATGTTAAGGCCATTTAATATGCGAAAAGGCGATTTAAAATGAATCTCGACGCGATTCGAAGTTTTCTCGATGTGGCTGAAACAGGAAGCTTCAGCCTGGCTGCATCGCGCTTGAAAGTCATGCAGTCAACAATTTCCGGGCGGATTCAAACGCTCGAGCAGGAGATGGGTTGCCTCTTGTTCTCACGCGGTCGGGGCGGAGCCGAACTCACCCCCGCAGGCCAGGACTTCCGAGCATACGCCGAGAAAATCGCACAGACATGGGACCAGGCTCGTCAACAGATCGCGTTGCCGCCCGGTTATACCGGCTTATTTCGATTGGGCGGACCCGTGGCATTGCAGGATCGCCTTGGCATCGCTTGGGTCTCCTGGATGAAGGAAAATGCTCCAGGGATCGCCCTTCAGCTCGAAGCTGGCTACTCGGATGTGCTCACCGAGGGCGTCGCGTCCGGGATGATGGATGCGGCGATCATGTATCTGCCACGGCACCGTTCGGGCCTCGTCGTCGAAACACTCCTCCAGGAGGATATCGTTCTCGTACAGCACGCGGAATTATCGGGGTCGTGGCAGGAGCACTTCATTTTTGTCGACTGGGGTCCTGAGTTCCGTGGGAGTTTCAGCCAAGCCTTTCCAGAAGTCGGCGCGCCTACGCTGGCTGTCGGGCTCGGCGCTTTGGGTCTGCAATATGTTTTAGCGCTTAAGGGAGCCGCCTATCTGCCCCGTGGGCTTGTCTCGCCATTAATCGACGAGGGAAGACTGACCGTCGTACCGGCGATTCCGGTTTTCCGGCGCCCTGTCTACATCGTCTACCCGACACGTGGCCGGGATCCAGAATTACTTGAGAAAGCTATCAACGGACTGCGCCACCTTGCGTCGGACATCGACCAAGGAATTTCTGTGACCTGACGAGAATGATTCACTCATGAAACACCAGCTTATCCTGCGTAACGCTATGCTCTTTATCGGCGATGGATCCGAACCGTTCCCGGCCGATCTGGCCGTTGATGACGACCGCATCAGCGCCATCGGCGATCTCTCAGCATCGACGGCGGAAACCGAAATCGATCTGGACGGCAAAGCGCTGGCACCTGGCTTCATTGATGTCCACACCCATGACGATGGCATTCTGCTGACCGAAACCGGTATGGTGCCGAAGATCAGCCAGGGTGTGACCACCGTCATCGCAGGCAATTGCGGCATCAGCCTTGCGCCGCTCATCCTTCGCACGGCGCCGCCACCGCCTTTCACGCTTGTCGGCGGCACGGAGAACTTCCGCTTCGACAGCATGGCGGACTACATCGCTGAACTGCAAAGCAATGGCACCTTGACCAACGCGGCCCTCCTCGTTGGCCATACGACCCTGCGGCAGCGGGCAATGCCGACCACCGACAGGGCTGCTACACCGGCCGAGACCGCTGCGATGCAGGTCGAACTGGAAAAAGCACTGGGCGAGGGGGCTTTCGGTCTCAGCACAGGCCTCGATTATCCGCCGGCCGTTGCGTCTTCGACTGAGGAAGTCAAGGCGCTGGCCGAAACGGCGGCGCGACTTGGGGGGCCTTACGTCACCCATACGCGCAACTATTTCGAGAAGCTGGAGGAGGCAATCGAGGAAGCAATAGACATCGCCGGCCATTCGGGCGGCAAGCTGGTCATTTCCCATCATCAGGTGACCGGACGTGCCAATCATGGAAAGAGCATACCAACGCTATGGCGCATCGACGAGGCGCGCCGCGACATCGATATCGGCATGGACGTCTATCCTTATGCTGCAAGCTCAACGGTTCTGAGACTGGAGCGCTGCGACACCGGGTTGCGCATTCTCGTCACCTGGTCGGATCCCCATCCGGAGATGGCCCGCCGGGAGCTCAGCGATATTGCGCGCGAATGGGAATGCACCGAGCGAGAGGCAGGGCAACGTCTACTCCCGGCCGGCGCGGTCTATTTCCAGCTCGATGAAGCGGACGTCCAAACGATCTTGAGACATCCACGGACCATGATTGGCTCCGATGGGCTGCCTCACGATAAGCATCCGCATCCCAGGCTTTGGGGTACGTTCCCACGTGTTTTGGGCCATTATGCGAGGGATCTTGGGGTATTCAGCCTGCACGAAGCCGTTTTTCGTATGACTGGGCTGCCCGCTCACGAGTTCGGCTTCATCGAACGGGGCCTCCTGAAAACGGGATATTTTGCGGATCTGGTCGTGTTCGATCCAGCCACCGTGCTCGATCTGGCAACCTTTGAGGAGCCGGCCCAGCCGTCAGCAGGGATAGAGCAGGTTTTCGTCAATGGCGTCATTGTATGGAAAGAGGGAAAGGTCACCGGTGCACGTCCCGGCTCGATTCTGAAACCGATGCCGGCTGCGCAAAACCCAAGGCTGGCCGGCGCAGGATGCCCGGCCTGTGATGAGTACTACAAAGCGTCGTAGTACGCGTCGATCGTCGAGAGCGTGTAGGGAAATTCGATCGGGCGGCTGCAGCGCCAGGCCGAATATTCCTCACCGCGCAATGCACGCAACCCTTCGACCGTGCTCAGAACACCACCGCCATAGAGACGGTTTGCCATGTCCAGCATGCCGATTCGGTGCATCGAATCGTTCTGGCTTCCGCACGCATCCTTGACCAGCCAGGTTCTGTAACCCTTGTAGATGGCGTCGAAGACGCTGCCCCGCACACAACTATCCGTCCAGACGCCAACGACGATGAGATTTTCAATACCGAGCTGCTTGAGCTGCGTTTCGAGATCTGTTTGCATAAAGGCGCTTGGCCAGCGCTTTTGGATCACAACTTCGCCGGAAACGGGCGCGACTTCTTCGCAGATTTCAGCACCAGGGCTTCCGGCGACCGCAGAGCGCAGATCATCGTCCAGCTTCTCGTTCAGGAGAGCATAATTCTGGCGTTCATCCGCTTCCACCCATGCCTGAACATGGATGACGGGCACCGCGGACGCTCGGGCGGTGCTCATCAGGGCGCGGGCGTTGCCGAGGATGATCTCATAGTTCTCGCAAGGATAGGTACCGTCGGCGCGGTATTCGTTCTGTAGGTCGATGCTCAGTAGCGCGGTCGATTTCAAGTTCACGCGTCGTTTCCTTTCAGTCATTGTCATAGTTACGAACGAAAGTGCCGAGCAGGCGCACAGCTTCGTCGAGATCCTCGACGTCCATGCTTTCATCCGGGTTGTGGCTACCGTTCTCGTTCCGGACGAAGAGCATTGCACTGGCGATCCCGGCTTGGGAGAATGCTGCCGCATCGTGCCCGGCGCCGCTCGCAAGCCGCGGAACCGCCATGCCGAGGTTCTCGGCCGACATTGAGAGCTTGCTGATCAATCCAGCATCCATGGTGGCAGGCGCCCAAGTAAAGGCTGGGCCAAAACGGAACTCTACGCCACGTCGGCTTCCAATCTCTGCCTGCAGTAAGGCAATTTGCGCCTCGATGCGCTTGAGGGTCGCATGGTCGCTACTACGGACGTCGAGCGTGAAGGACAATTCTCCAAGGACCCGGCTGCTACCATGTTGCAACGCATCCGATTCAATGCGGCCAACCGTGATCGTCGCCTCCTTTCCCTCACGCTCCAGCTGGTCCCACGCCGCCTCGAGCCCCTGAACGAGGTCGGAAACGCCGAGCACGCTGTCGCGGCGCGAGAACCGGGGCTCTGCACCCGAATGGGCGTAGCGGCCAATACATCTTGCGTCGACGTAACGAAATCCCCCGGCTATGCCGGTCACGATGCCGACAGGCCGACCGGCGGCAACAAGCCTTGGTCCCTGTTCGATATGGACTTCGAGAAAGGCCTCGATTTCGCCGGGTGAAATCTGGGCTTTCCTTCGAAGGATGGCTGCGGGATCGAATCCTGCGCGCGCCATGTGCTCATGAAGCGTGTCGCCGGTGTCCGAGCGCCGGGCCTGCAGCTCATCGGGCATCATCAAACCGAGCGCCGCTTGGCTGCCGGGATAGGAGAGAGGAAACCAAGCCGCTTCTTCGGCCCGGGTCACCATGACAGTGAGGGTGCGCGGCAGCCTGATGCCATCCTCGACGAGATCTGCCATGACGGCAAGTCCGGCGACCACGCCGGCGGCCCCGTCGTAGTTGCCTCCATGCGGAACCGTGTCCAGATGGGAACCAATGACAATTTGCGGCAACTGCGGGTCGAGCCCGTCAAGGCTCATGTAGAGATTGCCGGCCGCATCGACCCGTATCCGCGCTCCCATGGCGGCCGCTTCATCGCGGACCAGATCGTGAGCGAACTGCTCGCCGCTGCCATAGGCAACACGAGTGATGCCTGGCGGCGTTCCGGTCACGCGCTCAAGTTCCGCCAGCACCCGGCGAAGGAGTGCCTGGCCAGAGGAAAACAGGCGTGAATTGACGCGCGATTCCATCAGGCTACGGGGCCAGCACGCTCGGCAATCAGGGCATATTCGGCTGGACGACGATAGCGTGCGAAATCGAAGTTCACCTTGCGGCATGTCGCGATCATGTCTAGGTCGGCCCGGTGCACGATCATTTCGTCGTCGAGGGTCGTGGCAAGTGCAGCGATCTCGCCGCTAGGCGCTATGATGCAGGATCCGCCGATCAGGGATTGGCCCTCCTCAATGCCTGCCTTGGCAGCAGCTGCGACCCACATCGTGTTCTGATAGGCGCCAGCCTGCATCGGAAGATGATTATGGAACATCCTGAGATGCGCTAGCGTCGGCGCCTCTTCCAGCAGCACGGGCGTATTGTATCCAATCAGGGCGACTTCCGCACCATTGAGGCAGAGCATTCGGTAGGTCTCCGGCCAACGTCGATCGTTGCATAGGGCGAGGCCGATGCGCGCGCCTCGGTAATTGAAAACCGGAAAGCCGAGATTCCCAGGCTCGAAATAGCGCCGTTCCAGATGGACCGTGGTACCTTCTTCCGGCACCTCCGAACCGGGAAGGTGTATCTTCCGGTACTTTCCGATCGGCTCGCCATCCGAACCGAAGAGCCCCATCGTGTTGAAGCGGCGCATGCGTCCGCCTTCCTCTGCCAGTTCGGAATAGCCGAGCGCAAAACCGATCTTCAGCTTTCGAGCCGCTTCGAACAGGGCCGTCGTCTTGGGACCGGGCATGCTTTCTTCGTAAAACGCGGCGATCTCACGCTCGTCGTCGAGTGCCCAGCGCGGAAAGAACGTCGTCAAAGCCATTTCGGGAAAGACGACAAGATCCGCGCTGGCGCCTGCTGCTCGCTCGAGCAGATGGATCAACCTGTCCACGCTCTCAGCGCGACTGGCATTGCGGGGAATGGGCCCCGTCTGGCAGGCAGCAAGCGTCAGATATCGAGCCATGGAGTCGTCTCCTCGATTGGATGTTTGAATGTGTCTGGATTGGCTGCGCGGCGTTTCACAAACCGGCCTTGCGGAGGATTTGGTAGAAGTTTGCCGTCTTCGATGATTGGGGTGCCGCGCACCAGGACGGCGACAGGTTTGCCGGTCAGCGAGCAACCTTCGTAAGGCGTGAAATCGACGCCCGTGTGCAGGTCGGAGCTTCTGATGGTCCATCTAGCCGTCGGATCCCAGAGCACGATGTCCGCGTCGAGGCCGACGGCAATGCTGCCTTTTGCATGGTCCAGGCCATAGATCGAAGCGGCGTTTCCACCTGCCAGCGCGAGATAACGGTCCAGGCTCAGGCGCCCCTTGCAGAGCCCTTCCGAAAAGAGGATCGGCAGTCGCGTCTCGATGCCGGGTATTCCGCTGACCACTTTGTCAAAGCGCGGCTTGCCATCCTTCGGCAGCTTGTCAGCTAGCCGATATGGCGAGTGATCGGACGACCAGAGCGCAATGGCTCCGGAACTCAGACCTTCCCACAGTGCATTCTGGCTCGCGAATGACCGCGGTGGCGGTGAAAAGACATGGCGAGCCGCATCGGCCGCATCACCGGCAAGGCATCCCGCGTCGAGAAGAAGATATTGGGGGCAGGTCTCCGCAATGACATCCGTGCCCCGCGTTTGTCCCCGCGTGACTTCCTCCAGCGATTGGCTACCCGAGACATGGACAATCACCACGCGTCCACCCGTTATCTCCGCCAATGTGATGACGCGATGCGTCGCCTCCCGCTCGGTCGCCTCACTGTGGGCTATGGAGTGGTAGCGGAAGTCGGTTTTGCCAGCCGCAAGCAGTCGTTGCGTCGTCCGGCGGATGATTGCATCATTTTCGGCATGGACCATGACTGTCATTCCGAGCGCGCGGCCATGATCCATCATCCCCAACATCAAATCATCGGACACCGCAAAGCCGTCGTAGGTCATGAAGGCCTTCACCGAAGGGATACCCAGGGCGGCAAGGCTGCGAAGTTGTGTCACGACGTCTCCTGATGCTGGCGTGAAGACACCATGCAAACTGAAATCGAGAATGGATTGCGCGTCCGCGCAAGCGAGCGACCGGTCGAATGCCTCAAGCGTTGTCATTCCCGGGCCTGGCATCGCGAATGGTACGATGCAGGTGGTGCCGCCGAATGCAGCGGAGATGCTTCCCGACCGAAAACCGTCCGCCGTGTCCGCTCCACCCCAGGAGGGCTGGTCGAGGTGGCAGTGAGCATCGATACCGCCGGGCATGACCCAGAGACCGGACGCATCGGAAACCGACATGCCCTTAAGACCGAGACCAATGGCGGCAATGCGACCCTCGTCGATTGCGATATCGCAGTCCCGCCAACCGCTATTGAGAGCAATTCGGCCACCTTTTATGACGCGCTCATGCACGGTCAGCGTCTCCGATATGGGAAGGTCCTGCAGATGCGCGCTCCATCGTTATAACCGGCTCCATCGCCAGTAGCTGCTCCCGCGGCAGATGGCAGGCAATGCTGTGGTTGTTTGCAAACTCCTGGACCGGCGGGGCGGCGGCGTCACATGTTCCCACGATCCTGTGCGAACAGCGTGTCTGGAACGGACAGCCTGAAGGCGGATTGCTTGGCGATGGAAGGTCACCGTTCAGAACGACCTTTCGCTTCTTTACATTGGGATCGGCCACCGGAACGGCCGACAGCAATGCCTCCGTGTAGGGATGATAGGGCGGTGCGAAAATCTGGTCTGTTCGACCCTGTTCCATGATCCGGCCGAGGTACATGACGACAACCCGGTCCGACAGGTAGCGCACGACCGAAAGGTCGTGGCTGATGAACAGGAGCGTCGTTCCATTTTGGCGCTGGATATCCATCAGCAGTTCCGCCACCGCCGCCTGAACCGAGACGTCGAGTGCCGATACAGGTTCGTCGGCGACCACCACGGAGGGATTTCCGGCGAAAGCGCGGGCGATCCCGATGCGCTGTTTCTGGCCGCCCGAAAGCTGTCTTGGCAAACGGTTTGCGAAATCCCGCGGCAGCTTGACGACATCCAGAAGATCCAAAACCCTTTGACGGACTTTGGCCTCGTTCCGCTCCACGCCGAATTTCCTGATGACGCGGGCAATCTGAAAGCCGACGGTATGGCTGGGATTAAGCGTATCGAACGGGTTCTGGAAGATCATCTGGAGGCTCCGAACCGTGCGCTTCTGCCTGCGCGTGACCGGTAGCTTGCCGAGCTCCAGTCCTTCGAGTGCGACAGAACCGGAGGTGGCACTTTCGAGCCCCATCAGCACGCGCGCAAAGGTGGATTTACCACATCCGGATTCCCCGACGATGGCGACCGTCTCGGCATACCGCGCTTCGAAGGTCAGATGCTGGTTGGCCTTCACCCGGTCGTAGTGCTTGCAGAGGTCGTCCACCTGCAGCATGACCTTGCCGGCTTTTGTCGCTATCTGGTGCGATCGTGCTGCCGGCTTTTCATTCCAGTCAATTTCCGAAACTCGGACACATCTCGAAGCATGACCTGCCGGAAGATGCTGCATCGGAATGGACCCGACGTCGCATCGCCCTGTTTGAAAATGTGTGCATCGGGGGCCGAAATTGCAGCCGCTTGGCCGCTGATGCGGCAATGGCAGCTGTCCTGGAATGGCGACCAGCGGTCGACTGTTCTTGTCGGCGCCGGGCACCGGTATCGAGGCGAACAGACCCCGCGTGTAGGGATGGCGTATATGTCTGAAGACCGTCTCGACCGGCCCGGTCTCAACGGCTTCACCGGAGTACATGACGGTCAGCCGCTGACAGGTCTCGAGCACCAAGCCAAGATTGTGCGAGATATAAAGCATCGAGGTGCCGAAGCGGGCCGAAATATCCTTGATCAGATCGACGATGCCGGCTTCGACGGTAACATCAAGCGCCGTCGTCGGCTCGTCGAGGAGAAGGACCTTGGGATTGGAGAGCAATGCCATCGCAATGACGATGCGCTGCTGCTGCCCGCCGGAAAGCTGGTGCGGATAGGACCGCATGATACGGCCGCGGTCCGAAAGCCGGACATGCTCGAGCATCTCTTCGGCCGCGATCCAGGCATCCTTCTGGCGCTTGTTCTGATGATAGATCAATACCTCGGCAAGCTGGTCGCCGATCAGCATCGATGGATTGAGCGATGCCATCGGTTCCTGGTAGATCATGGCGACTTCGGCGCCGCGTATCCGCTGCAGCTCAGCGGCGCTCATCGTTAGCATATCACGGCCGTTGAAGAGGATCTGGCCACCGACGACCCGGCCGTTCTTGCCGAGATAGTGCATGACAGCCAGCGCTATCGTCGATTTTCCGCAGCCGGATTCACCCACCAGCCCATGGGCTTCCCCGGGCATGAGCTTGAGGTTGAAGTCGATCACGGCCGGGATTTCGCCATTGCGCGTCATGTAGGAGATAGAGAGATTGCGACATTCGAGAACAGGAGTTCCCTGGGCCATGCCGGTGTCGGTCATTTGTGCATCTCCCATCAGTCGCGAAGGCTCATTTCCCGAAGGCCATCGGCCATCAGGTTGAAGCCCAGGATAAGGCTGGTCACCGAAAATGCCGGGATGACCAGCATGTAGGAGAACTTCCAGAGAAGCGCAGAGGACGATGCCTCCTTGATCATCAGGCCCCAATCCGGATCGGGCGGCTGAAGCCCAAGACCAAGGAACGTCAGCGTCGTGATGGCGACAGTCGTATAGCCAAGCCGGAGACAGGCATCGACGATGATCGGGCCGCGGACGTTGGGCAGCAGCTCGACAAGCATGATCCAGACGGGATGCTCGCCACGCGTCTGCGCCGCTTGGATATAGTCGCGCATCTTCGCGTCCAATGCCAGTCCACGGACGATACGCATGATGGCCGGTGCAGAGGAGCATGTCACGGCGATGACGATGTTGAAGCCGCTCTGACCGAGGAAGTTCAAGACCAGGATGAACAGGATCATGACAGGAAACGACAGAAGGACGTTGCCAACGAAGGAGACCGCTTCATCCCATAGACCACCGAGATATCCAGCAATGAGGCCGAACGCGGCGCCGACGATATAAGCGACGGAGGTCGCCGTAATACCCCATACGATGACGCGCTGGCATCCCCAGATCGTTCGCGACAAGACATCGCGCCCGCGCATGTCAGCGCCCAGGATGAAGGTCACGCCACGCTTGACGCTGCCAGGCAAGGCATAAGGTGATATTGGCTTGTTGGGGTCCATGATCGGTAGGTACGGGGCAGTGACGGCCATCAGGATCCAGAACATCACCAGCGTCGTTCCGATCAACGCGATGGTCGATCCACGCCACGAATAGACTGCCATTCCGTAGAGAATGACAACGGCAGGAATGGCCGGGAGCAGGACATAGCGATCCAGGCTGCCGATCTCGGCCCGAAACATGACAAAGGCGACGAGAGTTGCCCAGATGACAGCCACCAAAAAAATGGCAATGCGACCACGAGGAATTTTGAATGCGCGAGGCTTGGCAGGGACGGCGGCGAACGATGTCATGGTCTGATCTCCCTAGGCGAACCGAACGCGTGGATTGAGAATGACATAACCGATGTCGGAGAGTAGCTGGGATATGACCGCGACCGCGACGGCCACGAGCGTTGCTGCCTGGAGGACCGCGATATCGCCATACATCGCGGCGTCGTAGAGCATGCGCCCGAAGCCGGCATACTGAAAAAAGACCTCGACGACCACGACTTGAGACAGCAACCAGTTGAGTTGCAGGAAAATAAGCGTGAAGGGAACGATCAGCGCGTTGCGCAGTGCATGGCGAATGATGACGCGCCGATAGGGCAGGCCCTTCAGAATTGCCGTCCGTATATAATGCGATGCCATGACTTCAGACATCGATGCCCGTGTCATCCGAACCACATAGCCGATGTCGTAGAAGAGCAGGGTGACTAGCGGCAGCAGAAGCTCTTTGAATGACCACCCATCCGTCATTGCGGACTTGCTCGGCAACCATCCGAGGCCAAGACTGAATACGACGGTCAGCAGGACGGCGGTTGCGATCTGCGGTATCGATGTGGTCAGCACCGAGAAAAACGAAATGACACGGTCGAGCTTTCCACCTTCGTTCATGCCGGCCAGGACGCCCAGAGTCAGCGCAGTCGGGATCATGATCAGGAAAACGAAGAAGGCAAGGATTGCTGTCTTGGCCAAACTGGCGCCAAGTAGTGTCGACACAGCCACATTCTTCTGAATGGAATGGCCTAGATCGCCTTGAGCAACGTTTTCGATCCATTCGACGTAGCGTAGTGCAAAGGGTGCCTTAAGGCCCTTCTTCTCCAGCCAGGCCTGATAGTCGGTATCAGACAGTGTTGCCACGCCGAATCCGCCAAGCTCGGAAACCGCGACCTTCTTCCTGAACTGATCGGTATCGAAAATCGCAAACAGCAGCAAAGACACCGTCAACATGATCAACAGCATCTGCAGAAGCCGGCGGGCGATAAGCCTAGTCATTCTGGTCCAATCTCGTTGCGCCATCCCTTCGGACGATGGAGCCATGGTGGCTCGGAAAGCGGATCGGCCCTTTAGGGCCGATCCGCTGCGCTCAGTGGGGTTCAGCTCATCCAGACTTTGGTAAGCTGCATCTGCCTGGCTGGATGGGGCATATAGCCGTGCACGTTCTGAGTGGAGAGGCTATAGACCGGACGCCATAAAGGCTCGACCATCACGGCAGCGTCCTGAAGGATTTTCTCGACCTTCTCCATTTTTGCCTTGCGCTTGGCGACGTCGATCGTCGCTTCGGCTTCGGACAGGGCCTTGTCGAACTCGGGATCGGAGAAATGCGTCTCGTTCCACGGCACGCCACTGCGGTAGGCCTGCGCCAAAGCCATGGTTCCAAGCGGGCGATGGGCCCAGGACGTGGCACCGAACGGCGTCTTGTCCCAGATTTCCCAGAACTTCGTCGTTGGCAAGACGTTGACGGAAAGCTTTATCCCCACCTCCTGCAACTGGTCGCGCAGAGCTTCGCAGGCTGCCTGATGCCATGGACCATCGGTATTGCCGACGTCGATCGTCAGCTCGAGGCCGTTCTCATAGCCGGCTTCTTTCAACAGCGCCTTGGCACCTTCGACGTCTCGGGTGAGGGCAGGCAGAGGAAAGTATTCCGGATGAACTGGGGAGACATGATAGTTCTGACCAACGCCGCCGCCTTCGGGAAACAAAAGAGCTGTCGTTGCGGCGTTGTCGGCAGCCTTCACGATGGCCTGACGCACTCGAATGTCGTCGAACGGCTTCACGTCTACCTGCATGCGGCAGCATAGCGTCTGGGCGGTAGCCACGGACTTGATCTGCGCGCCCTCGATCGATTTTGCCAGTTCCAGCTGATCGGCGGTAAGCTCATAGATAGCGTCCACGGTACCGGAGGCGAGCGCGGCCGTCTGGTTTTCCTGGTCGAAATTGAAGAAATGGATCTCGTCCAGATAAACGTCGCCGCCCCAGTAGGTGAAATCCTTGCCATCTGTCGTCTTGGTGATGCGCTTCAGAATGCAGCGGTCACCAACCTTCAGTTCGGAAAGCGTATAGGGACCGGTGCCGATCGGAGCCGTGGAAAAGGGAGCCTTGAACGACGGATGCACGATGAGGGTCGGATATTCGGCGCAGTCTTCCGCGACAGAGAGAACGGGACGGGAGAGATTGAGTTTGAGCGTATGGGTATCAACAACCTCAACACCGTTCTTGGCGGGCACGCGAATGGGCTTGCCCTTTTCATTCTTGGCGCCGGTATCGACTGCCAGGGCGGCAAAAGTCGAAAGGCCCAGATTGGAAGAGCCTGTCGTGGAGTCGGTCCAGCGGCGGATGTTCCAGGCAATGTGATCTGCGGTGAGTTCTTCGCCATTGTGCCACATGACGCCTTTGCGGACATGCAGCGTCCAGGTCTTGAGATCTTCGGACGGCTCCCAGGCTTCGATCAGCATGGGACGAACGATGTTGTCCGGGCCGACGAGCATCATGTGCTCGATGATCGATCGCGATTGGTTTGCCATCTCGTTCCAGCTGTAGGTGGCTGGATCTTCCATCTTCGAGATGATCTGCCCCATGCGCAGGATCCCGCCCTTCTTGGCAGCGGGATCGACCAACGGGAAGGGCATGGTATCAGCGGCCATAGCTGGAGACGGCAGCCCGGCAGCCGCGTACGCGGTCACCGCAGTTATGCCCAAGAGGGTCGAGAACCGCAGAAATTCTCGGCGCTCCATCTTGCCCTCATCGAGCTGACTCTTCAGCTTTGCAAGCATAGGATTTTTTCGGATGTCAGTCATTTCAATGAACCCCTGTGTTTCTTTTTTTGAAAACAGCGCTGACATTAATCGACGTGCAGTTCGTGCACGTCACCGCTCTTCAGCCTCAAGAGCGGATTTTCAATGAAGATGGCCGGAATGCTAGATCGGCTACGCAGCAGCGGTTACCATGATCTCGACGCGATAGGCGTCACCTGCCAGGCGTCCTTCGACCGTGGCGCGCACCGGCATCGCGTCCGGATCGATCCAGGCATCCCAGACGCTATTCATCAGTTCGAAGTCGGCAATATCGCGAAGCCAGATCACTGCGCTCAGGATCTTGGTCTTGTCCGAGCCTGCAAGCGCCAGATGATGCTCGATCTTGGCAAGCGTTCCCTTTGTTTGCGTGACCACATCGCCACTGATGTCGTCGGATGTCATGCCGGAGAGATAGACGGTGCCATTGTAGGTAAGAACGCGGCAATAGCGTGTGCCGTTTGCGATGCGGTTGATGGTCATGATGCAGATCCTTTTAGTTAAGCTTGGAATTTCGCAATCG
>DASWOH010000029.1:0-5510 GCA_036398815.1 Rhizobium sp.
CAACAGGCTTTCCGAGCTAAAGGCCATGGGGCCGTCTAGTCACGGTTACTAACTCCCCGATCACCAGGAGTCAGAGAGTTTTGTTTGCGGGGGCGCACCGCAAGCCATCGCTCTCCCAGGATGAAGGGGAATGACGATGCGGGTTCCGGTTGAACTTGATCCCGATGTGGATGACGTAGCGCCGACGGGCGACGAGATCACCAGCTATGACGAGCGGCATTTCGTGACCTATCTGCGGCTTCTCGATGCCAAGGCCGAGGATGCCGATTGGAAGGAAGTGGCGCAAATCGTCCTGCACCGCGATCCAGTTGCCGAGGAACTTCGGACCTATCGGTGCTGGCAAAGCCATCTCGAACGTGCGCAATGGCTCTCGCGCGAGGGCTATAAGCGAATACTGGAACAGGCTGCCGCCAATAAGGCGTGACGCTTCGGGATTGGCGGCAACCGTAAATACTGGCCGAAATCAGGTTTTGCCGGATTTGACTGGATAGTGCAGTAACAAGCGATAGCCGCCGCGCATCATCTTGATGCCATGCGCGACCAGCCTGCGCGCCTTGTTCTTGGCCGGATCGGCCTCGAAATCCTCCTTCGTTCCCTGAAAGCCAAGCAAGACTTCGGCGATAGCGCGATAGCTCTCACCGCGCAGGCGGGCATCGAGCGCGCGCAGAGACAGGACATGCCATTCCCGAAGCTGGTCGGGCAGAACGCCGATGGGCGAGCCAGGCCGACGCCGCGTGAGGGATCGCCAGAGGCGACGCGCCGCATGGATGCGAAGCTCCAGAAACGAATCCATCGGCAAGGTCACGGCATAGAAGGCTGCCGCATCGGGCGCCGCGTCCGGCAACCAGAACTGATGCGCGATGTCGCCCACCTGCCAGACGCCATGCCAGCCATCGGCCGCACGGCGCAGATCGAGACCATCAAGATGAGCGAGTGCGACAAGCGACTCTGTTTCTGAAACCTCCTGCTCGACAGGCGATAGCATGACTGCTTGCGGCTGAAGGCGCGGAGACCAGAACAGGGGTTCGCGATCAGGCGACGCGTCGGGGTCGCTTGGGAAATCGCAACCCCCAGCGTTGCGCAAATCGCTCCATTTGCCGTGCGCCGGGTTCTCCGGTCAGCGCAATGGCATTGAAGTCATGGCGATATTCGTCGTTACGACGAAGATATTCCCAGGCGAAACCGGCGGCGGGCAAATTCTTGGTGTGCGTGTAAGCCGCCGGAGCACGCCAATCGATGCTAAGCATGGCGTTATTCTCCCAATCGCGGGCTGCGCAGGGCAAACCCGAATTGGAAGCCTGCTGGATTTCAGGCGGCGACTGTAGCTGCGAGAAGAGTATAAGTGGTGCCGGTAACTCGATATATTCATTGGTTATTTTTGTCTTAAAAATGCTTACCTTGATTCGCGAGCCGGGCGTAGCCCGGCGAGCGGCGGCTGTGTCCCGGCATGGCCGCGCCGCCGATCCGCAAAGCCGGATCGGCGAAAAATTGTGCAATCTGAAAGGGTGAAAAGCGGAAAACCGTAGAGCCGGTTTCCCGGCTCTACGGTTTGGCGGTCATCGGGTCTTGAGGCGCTGCATGCCTTCCGCCAGCGTCCAGAGCGCGCGATTGAGGGTCACATTCTGGTCGATGCCATTGATGGGTCGGGTCTGGCTACGCCGGATACGGCCCTCGGCGTTGCGCTTGCGGCCATGGATTCCACCCCGGATGATATTCTCCTGAATGGTGTTGTAGGTCATCCAGAGGCTTTGCCCGACATCCTCGCGGCGGCGCGGTTCGATGATCTGTTCCGGGCGGATCGGGCTTTCCTCCTCGCCATAGCGGGCGACAAGGCTGGCCTCGGCCAGAACGCAGCGCTCATCTTCGCCAAGCTGGATTTCCTTCATGGTTTCGCTGGCGTCGATCAGCCGGGGAAAGTCCTCCGCGACCGTATAGACGCCTTCGATAATGTCATGCTGGATATTGCCCTTGTGGGGAACGCGAACGTCCTCGAACCGCTCGCCCGCCACAAGGCTGTTGGTGCAGACGAAACGCAGCATCCCGGCGAACATCTGGTAGCTGCTCGTTCCGTCATGCGAATTGACGATGATGACTTCCGCCGCCTCCGGCTTGCCGATGCCGTCATCCCGGCGCAGGCGCAGCATATGCTTGGCATGGCCGTGGCGGCTGCCGTCGCGCGGAACCGACTGCACGGCGAAGAACGGGAACCATCCTTCCCGCCGCAACCCCTCCACGATGTCGATGGTGGGGACATAGACGTAACGCTCCGACCGGCTGTCATGGGCCTCGCGGGCGAAGATGGACGGGACATGACGATAGAGCGCTTCGTTGTCGAGCGCTTCGCGCCCGCTAATCTGATGGCTGTTGCGGCCGAACCGGGTGGCAAGGTGATGATAGGTCATGATCTTGATCCTTATGGGTCTGGGTTGGAGCGCAGCGCTGCGCTGCAACCCTGGCCGTCGCCGAGACCGGGGGGTGCAAGACGCAAGGGCGGACGGGCGGAGGGGGATAACCCGGCCTGCACGAGCGGATCGAAGTCGTGACGAAGGTGCGGAGCACATATCCGCGAGGAAGGTTGGGGATACCGCCCGGCCGCCCTTGTGCCGCGCCAGGGGGCAGCGCCCCCAAGCAACCCGCCCGGCCAGAGCGAAGCGGAGGCCGGGGAGAAGATCGGATCGGGATACGCGAAACCTGAAAACCGGAATGCCGTGTATCCTGATCTCCTTGTTTCCTGAAAGGTGGCGGACATGAGCAAAAAGAAGCCCCGCGGTTGAGCGGGGCAGTCTCGGGGCCAGTCTTAGTCGCCGTTGCGGCGGGACCAGATGAGATTGTGGGCTTTTCCGTCCTCGGCTTCGACCAGGCTGGCGTAGATCGGTGCGGGGAAGCTCGGATCGTCCAGCTTGACGGAGAGATATTCGCGCTGCGTCTCGCGGGCGGTCTTCTTCCAGGCCGCGCCGAACTCGGTGGCGCCGGCGAAGATGCGGAAGTCGGGGCCGCGCTCGCTGTCGCCCTCGCTGGGGACGAACTTGGCCTTGACGTTGAGGGTCAGGGTCTTGACCGCGCCGGTGAAGCCCGCGCCGTTCTCGTTCTGGGTGAAGGTGCCGATGGTCGCCATTGTCGTATTCCTTTTCCTGTCGGGCCGCTCCATTGCGACCTCGATGGTGGTCGTGAGACCGGGGACGATCGGCCCCGCACCCCTCGGGGCTGGAACAAAGTGGAAGGCGGCCGACGAAGGCTTTTTTGCTTCGCGATGCAAAGCCGAAGGCGGCGGAAGAAAGCTGGTGACGGGCGTTGCGGGAAGACGAGCGAGGCGAAGCCGGTCTTCGGTCAGACCGTGCCAATCGAGTACGCGGATGGAGCGCCCGTTTCAGGAAATCGTGGGAATACGGCAATGGCGACCGTCCTGCGCCGCGCCGGGATCGGGGACGCTGCGCCAGTCGCCTTGGCTGCGGTTCTTTTCTGCCCTGACTTCAAGGCCAGTTCGTGTGCTGCCAGTGGACGTTTGCGGGCGAGGATTCGCCTGACTTTCGCCGGTGCTGGCGTGTTCGGTGTGACTGGAAGACCGCTTGCGGGCCGCACGCCATACCTCGCCAAGCAGAAGATCCGAGTTTCCCGGCGCTGATCCGCCGCCCGTCGAAGCGGACGGAAAGCCTATCCTCCGGGGTCTGCCGTAGCGACCATGACCGGCCCCTCGACACTGACTCGCCAGCCGGATGGGGCTTGCCGCGAAGTGTCCGCCGCCGCCCTTGCGTTATGGGATTGAAGCCGAATGGCGGAAACGCGCCCTTGGCGTGGTTCCGGCGCAGCCGAAAGCCCGGCCCGAAGGGCAACGCCAGCAAACGGCACCTATCGTGGCAAACCATTTCGCACGTCCTCCGCCGTTGGCGACAAGACATACGGAGTGGAAACCTCTGCCTATCCTTGGCGGGTTGATCCGTTACGGGATTCAGAGCTTCTGTGGCAAAGCCGCTCTGTCGAGACGGTCTATCAGCGCCGAAGCGGTTGGCCACCACACATCAAGATTGAGCAAATCCAAGTGTCGGCGGCCCGGCAAAACTGTCAGAGAAACCCGCTCTGCAACCTGCGGATATTTTTCCGAAAGAGCAGCCTTGAACCGCACAACTCCATCCAGAGGAATGTGATTATCGAGCTCACACGAAATGAAGTTCAGGACAGGCCCGCGCGCATAGTGGTCCAGATGCGTCAAAGGGTCGAGTTGGTCATAAAAGAACTGCGCATACAGGTCCGGTTCGCCGTGGGGCAGCAATTTCTTGGCGTCCATAACATCGTGCATTCCCGGCCGCTTCCAATCCGGTGTTGAGCCAACCGCAACGACATTGGAAATCCGGGGATCGAGGCCAGCGGCGGCGACCGCAATATCGCCGCCCATGGATAGACCGCTTACAGATACGGACGGGGCAAGATTGAACTCGGCAAGTGCCCAATCAATTACCCGAGATACATCAAGCGTGGTTTGCCCAAGGATCGGCCACATGTTCCGGCAAAAATTCCCGAACACGCGGGCGGTGAGCTGATCCCGACTTTCATGGCCACGTTCACCTTGCTGCCATGTATCCATGCCGATTGCCACGAAACCCTTTTCGGCCAGATGGTCGAGCACCGGCTTTGTATCCTCTTTCGCCTGCCCAAATGCCGGCAAGTGAAGGAATAACCTTTGGACCCGTTCCTTGGGCCTACTGATAATAATCGGAATGCCGTCGGGTGCTAACGAAGCCATATTCTACAAAAACCTTTTTCGCTCGGTGGGGCAGAAAATCCCAAGTCTCGCGACAGTCTTGGTTCCGGCGCAGCCGAAAGTCCCGGCGCGGAGGGCAACACCCTATCCTGTGACGTTCAACACCATGCGTCATGGTTTCGAAGGCGAGGCTTTCTCCAGCCGATCAACCGCCTTGGGGGCGGAAGCCTCGTTGTGAAGCGCGTCCCAATCGTCAGGCGGATTGCCGTCATCCAGCATCCCCTTGAAGACCCTGTAAGCGTCCGTTTTGGAGCCGTAGGTCCGCAAGCTGTTTTCGTCGTTCACCCAGGCGAAGATGATGACCTTGCTGGTGCTGCTGTAGCGGAAAAAGAGCCGGAAACGACCATTGCCGAACTTGGCGCGAAACCAGTGCTTGCGGTCATCGCCAAGTGTCGCGCCCTGGCGATAGATGGACGCTGTCGGGTCCGATGGCACATTGACGGTGACAAGCTGGACCAGGGACGCAAGCAACTTGGCGTCGGCGGATTTCTGATAATCGTCCGGTTTCTTCGCTTTGAGCGCGTCGACCGCCTCGATCAGCTTTTCCCATTGATCGAGAAAGAGAGGGTGTGCGAGGACGGTCCAGCCATTGATCGTCGGCATATCAGATCGAAACGTCCCCCTCGATCTCGGCATCGAGATCGACCGTCATGCCCGCCGTCAGGGCAACAGCCCGGTCGAGCAAGGATTGCGGGAACGGAAGAACAGATTTCTCGGGCTGCTTCGCCATGTCCCGCGCGAGAAATTCGAGAAA
>DASWOH010000030.1:0-3200 GCA_036398815.1 Rhizobium sp.
TTCATGTCGTCGGGCATGGCGACGACGCTGACGATCGCCACCTGTTTTCTCGATATTGCCCTCGGCGCGCTCGTGCTCGTGCGGCCTTTCACACGCGCGGCGCTCCACGGAATGCTTGGCGTCACCCTCGCCTATCTCGCCGGCGGCACCTTGCTCGAACCGTCCCTTTGGCTCGATCCGCTCGGGCCGCTCATCAAAGTCCTGCCGTCGATCCTGCTGACGGTTGCGACGCTTGCGGTCTTGGAGGAACGCTGATGCTGGCGGAAGAGCTTCTTCGCCTGGTGCATGTCATCGGCGCCACCGTACTGTTCGGAACCGGCGCGGGCATCGCCTTTTTCATGGTCATGGCGCATCGCACCGGCGATCCCAAGCTCATTGCGCACGTCGCCGGAACGGTCGTCATCGCCGATACGATCTTTACCGCGACCGCCGCCATTTTCCAGCCGGTAACAGGCTATCTTCTGGCACAATCGATCGGCTGGTCGTTGCAGGAGGGATGGATCGCCCTGTCCTTGCTGCTCTACGTTCTCACCGGTGTCTTTTGGCTGCCGGTTGTCTGGATACAGATCCGGCTGCGCAATCTCGCCCGCACAGCAGCAGCGGCGGGATTGCCGCTGCCCGCAGCCTATCATAGGCTCTATCGCATATGGTTTGCCTGCGGCTTTCCCGCCTTTTTCGCCGTGCTCGGCATAATCTGGCTAATGCTCAATAAGCCGGCGATTACACTATTTTAGCATCGGCCAGAGGCTGAGCACCAGCAGGACCGCCATGGTGATATTGAACCATTTCAGCCGAACCGGATCGGAAAGCCAGTCGCGCAGAGCCGAGCCGAAACCGGCCCAGGTCGAGACGCTGGGCACATTGACGGCCGCAAATGCGAGACCGACGATTACCACGCTGATGAGATAGAGCTCAGGGTTGGTATAGGTCGCCATGGCGGTCACCGCCATCACCCAGGCCTTAGGATTGACCCATTGGAAGGCCGCCGCACTCAGGAAACTCATCGGCTGCGCGCCGCTTTCCTTCTCGGCGATGCTGCGCGACGTCGCGATCTTCCAGGCGATCCAGACGAGATAGGCGCCGCCGGCGAATTTCAGCGCGGTGTAGAGGAGCGGCACGGTATGCAGCAGCGCGCCGAGCCCCAGCCCGACTCCGAGCAGCAGAGACAGGAAGCCGGCGCCGATGCCGAGCATATGCGGGATCGTGCGGCGGAAACCGAAATTCACGCCCGATGCGAACAGCATCATATTGTTCGGCCCCGGCGTGATCGAGGTCGTGAAAGCGAACAGAAGAAGAGCCAGAAACCTATCCAGCGCCATAAAGCCTCCTCGGATGCCGCTCCGCTATGGCCAGCGGCGTCCTTCATTACGATGCGCCCGGATGATCGCGGCGCATATCTGGCACATCCCTAATTCGCCTTGGATTCGAACGCCATAGGACGATTGTCACAGTGACATGAATGGTCTCGATTGAAATCCCGGCGAACGGACTTATCCTTGCCCTCGTTCGCAACGAGGACAGATCATGCACGACCCCATTCCCACCGTTACCCTCCCCTCCGGCATTGCGGTTCCAGCACTCGGCCAGGGCACATGGAATATGGGCGAGAATGCCGCCCGCGCCAAGGACGAGATCGCCAGCCTGAAGGCTGGTCTCGACCTCGGCATGACGCTGCTCGATACCGCCGAGATGTATGCCAATGGCGGCTCGGAGGAAATCGTCGGCAGGGCCATCGAAGGACGGCGCGATGAGGTGTTTCTGGTCAGCAAGGTCTATCCCCATAATGCCGGCCGCAAGGGCACAATCGAAGCCTGCGAGCGCAGCCTGAAGCGGATGAAGACCGACCGCATCGACCTCTATCTGCTGCATTGGCGCGGCGAGCATCCCCTGGCCGAAACGGTGGCTGCTTTCGAAAGCCTGAAGGCCGCAGGAAAGATTGGCGCCTGGGGCGTGTCGAATTTCGATGTCGACGACATGGAGGAACTGCTTGCGGTTCCGGGTGGCGGCAACGTCGCCGCCAATCAAGTGCTTTATAATCTCGTTCGGCGCGGCATCGAATATGATGTGCTGCCCTGGTGCCAGGCGCGCAACATTCCTATCATGGCCTATTCGCCGATCGAGCAAGGCCGATTGTTGCATCATCCCGACCTGATCCACATCGCCAAGACCTATCAGGCGACGCCGGCCCAGGTCGCCCTCGCCTTCCTGCTCGAGCGCGACGGTGTAATCGCCATTCCCAAGAGCGCCAATCCGCAACGAGTCAAGGAAAACCGCGACGCCGTTTCGCTCGACATCACCGATGAGGACTGGGCCGCTCTCGACGCCGCCTTCCCGCCGCCGTCAAGGAAGAAGCCGCTGGAAATGCTTTGACTGAAGTCTCTGCTAGGCCTCGGCGTGCTGTTGCGCGGCGATCAGATCGATCGCCTGAAAGACATCGATCAATTGCCAAGTCGCGGGATCGCGATAGGTCGGGTAAAGCGAAAAGGCAGCCGCGGCGATCTGGTCGACCGTTCGCAGCTCCGTTCTGTTCCCGGCAAGCGTCGCCTTCGCGAAGACGCCAAAGTGATCCTCCGTCACGCCCCAGCCGGCATAGAAGGGCGCGGCATAGCAGCGAACCGGAATGCCGCGCAGCAACGCATCGAAGCCAAACTGGCTGGAAACCGTCCAGACCTCATCCACGACATCAAGAATCGACGCCACCGATACCGCATCGTTGAGAAATACCGCCCCGCCCTTTGCGGCAATCTCCGTGGTCAGATACCCCTTGGCATGGCCGGCCATAACGTCCGGATGCGTCCGGATCACGCACTGCGCATCGCTTGCCAGCGCATCGGCCAGCATCCGCTCGAACGAGGCGCGCGAACCGAGCGCCTTGCCGACGGAGATATCGCCGACGACCTGATCGACCAGCAGGATACGACGCTTCGTCGTCCGCTCGATGGCGGGGGCCCTGTGCGGCAGATGATTATATTTCGAGAGCCTGTGGAGAACGATCCGCTCGCGGATGGCCTTGCCGAGATCGCCGACCTCGCCCGCGCCGGCGATCAGCCGCTCAAGGCGCGATGGCCTGCTCGCATCAACCGGCAGCCCGAGGTCGTCAACCACGATGGAGAGCGGCATGGCGCCCGCCTTCCCCAGTCCGACCGAACGCAGAAAACCGTCTTCGAGATTCCAGCGCGGCAGACCGCGCAACCGTGAGA
>DASWOH010000031.1:0-2093 GCA_036398815.1 Rhizobium sp.
TGCGCGACGATCTCGCCATTGACCTTGGCATCGCCGTGAAACCACCACATCTCCTTACGCCGGGCGATGCGGTTCATGTGATAATAAATGGTATCGCCCGGCCCCACCGGCTTGCGGAATTTACACTTGTCGATGGTGAGAAAGTAAACCGCCTTCGGCGCCAGATCGCCCATCGACAACAGCCCGATGATGCCGGCGGTCTGCGCCATGCCTTCGATCATCAAGACGCCCGGATAGATCGGGCGCGATGGGAAATGTCCGGTGAATTGCGGCTCGTTGACGCTGACATTCTTGATGCCTACGCCGCCCTGGTCGCTGCGAATATCGATGACGCGGTCGATCAGCAAAAACGGATAGCGATGCGGCAACGTCTTCAGAATCGTTGCCATGTCCACCAGTGGGATTGTGACTGGATACTCTGTCAACTGCGCTCTTCCTCGTTGTCCGTCCCGGATGATTTCGATTTTGAATTCGCGCCGCCCTCGCGGCCAAGACGCTGAACTTCAAATAATTCGCGGAAAAATTGCTTGATCGGTTTGGCTGGCGAGCCGCCCCAGCGTACGTTCGGCGGAACTTCTCCGACCACGCTGCTGCGCGCCGCAAGCATCGAGCCCGCACCGATGATAGCATGATCGCTGACACCCACGCGCGCGCCGAGCATCACTCCATCCCCCAAAACCGAACTGCCGGCGACGCCGCTCTGGCTGACGATGATACAGCGCCGTCCGATCATGACATTGTGGCCAATCTGAACGAGATTGTCGATTTTGGTGCCCTCGCCGATCACCGTATCGCTCAGACCGCCGCGGTCGATGGTGGTACCGGCACCGATCTCGACTTCGTTCTGAATCAGCACGCGGCCGGTCTGCGGCACCTTCATATGTCCCTTCGGCGTCGGCACGAAGCCATAACCGTCCTGCCCGATCCGGCAGCCGGGATGGATGATGACGTCGTTGCCGATCATCGCGTGGGTGATAGTGGCGCCGGGCCCGATGCTGCAGTCACGGCCGACCCGGACATTGGCGCCGATTACGGCGCTGGCGCCAATCACCGTGCCCGAGCCGATCTCGGCTCCCGGCCCGATCACCGCCAGAGGATCGACGGTGACGCCATCCTCGAGCCATGCGTCGGGATGGATCACGGCCGAAGGCGCGATGCCCTCCTGCTCGAACGACGAAAACGGCCGCAGCGTGTCGGCATGCAACGCGCGTGCGACGGCGACGAGGGCGACATAAGGATGGGCGACACACAGGGCCGCGATGCGATCCGGCACCTGCGCCTGCAATTTTTCGCTGACGAAACACGCGCCGGCATGAGACCGCTCGAGCTCCTCGCCGAATTTCTTCTTGTCGAAAAACGTCAAATGCATCGGGCCGGCGCCCTCGATCGTGGACACGCCGCTGACGATCTGGCCAGCACGGGACGGATCGGCGAGCTGCGCGCCGGTCAAGGCGGCGATCTCGCCGAGGGTCAGCTTTATTGGGGCCTTGAAGAATGTCGGCTGCGTCATGCCATCCGCCGCGACCCGGCAAGATCGCTATCCCGCGCGTGCGGTTTGCCGGACCAAAGTGCTGAAATCAGGCGGCCGGGGAATACCCGGCCGTAGCCATAATCATGCCTGCCGGTGCAACAGGCCGACGGCGTCAGAATGAGGTACCGCCGCCGAACCGGAACACCTGCGTGCGGTCATACTTGCCCTTCGACAGCGGCGTGGCGAGGTCGAAGCGCAGCGGTCCGAATGGCGACTGCCAGATCAGGCCGACACCGATCGAGGAGCGAATCATCATGCCGTTCTCTCCTCCAAGATCCACGCGTTGGCTCGGATCGGACGGCAAGTACGTCACGCCCTGATAATCCCATAGCGAACCGGCATCGACGAATGCGGCGCCCTTCAGACCCACTTCCTTGGGCAGGAACCAGAACGGCATCTGCAACTCCAGCGACGCACCCCAATATTTGGTGCCGCCGAGCGCGTCCATCGTACCGAAAGGATTGATGTCGCGCGGCCGATACCGTTCGGGGCAAAACCACGGACAAGATTCGGGCCCATCTGGAATTGATCGAGCATCCGAAGCTCGCTGTTGCCGAGCTTG
>DASWOH010000032.1:0-23388 GCA_036398815.1 Rhizobium sp.
TGTTCCCCGTGGCGCTGGCCTGCGGCAACGCCTTCATCCTGAAGCCGTCGGAACGCAACCCCTCGGTGCCGATGCGTCTTGCCGAATTGATGCTCGAGGCCGGCCTGCCCGCCGGCGTGCTCAATGTCGTCAACGGCGACAAGGAAGCGGTTGACGCGATCCTTGTCGATCCGCGCATCAAGGCGATCGGCTTTGTCGGCTCGACGCCGATTGCCGAATACATCTATGCCACCGGCTGCGCGCACGGAAAGCGCGTGCAATGCTTCGGCGGCGCCAAGAACCACATGATCATCATGCCGGACGCCGATCTGGACCAGGCCGTCAACGCCCTGATGGGCGCGGGCTACGGCTCTGCCGGCGAGCGCTGCATGGCGATTTCCGTCGCCGTTCCCGTCGGCGAAGATACCGCTAATCGCCTGGTCGAAAAGCTGGTGCCGAAGATCGAATCGCTGCGCATCGGCACCTATACCGACGACAAGGCCGACATGGGTCCGGTCGTCACCAAGGATGCCTACAACCGTATCAACGGCCTGATCGATCGCGGTGTCGAAGAGGGTGCCAAGCTCGTCGTCGACGGCCGCGGCTTCAAGCTGCAGGGCTACGAGGACGGCTATTTCGTCGGCGGCACCCTGTTCGACCATGTCAAGCCGGACATGGATATCTACAAGGCCGAGATTTTCGGACCGGTCCTCTCGGTCGTCCGCGCCAAGAACTATGAAGACGCGCTCGAACTGCCGATGAAGCACGAATACGGCAACGGCGTCGCGATCTACACCCGCGACGGCGATGCCGCCCGCGACTTCGCCTCGCGCGTGAACATCGGCATGATCGGCGTCAACGTTCCGATCCCGGTTCCGCTCGCCTACCATTCCTTCGGCGGCTGGAAGGCCTCGAGCTTCGGCGACCTCAACCAGCACGGTACGGATTCGATCAAGTTCTGGACCCGCACCAAGACCATCACCGCCCGCTGGCCGTCCGGCATCAAGGACGGCGCCGAATTCGTCATGCCGACGATGAAGTGACGTCTGTCGATCTTGCTTGAAATCCGCCGCCGCCCGATGTTGATTTGGGCGGCGGTTTTTTATTGCGGTTATTTCCCGCTCCGTCATCTTGCCGGAGCCTATGTTTTGCATTAGAACAAAACAAGAACAGTTGGAGGATGATGCGATGTCCGCGACCTATCAGATCGACTATCTCGAATTCCCATCGACCGATGCGTTGAAGACCCGACGCTTTTTCGAGGAAGCCTTCGAATGGAGTTTCGTCAGCTACGGGCCGACCTATCACGTCATCGAGGCGGCCGGGATCGACGCGGGTATCGACGGCGATGCGGGGGAGGCGGCCGGCTCGCCGCTGCCGGTCGTGCGCACGACCGATCTGGAAGCGGCGCAGCGTGCGGTCGAGCTTGCCGGCGGCGTGGTGACCCGCCCCGCCTTCGACTTTCCGGGCGGCCGGCGCTTTCATTTCCGCGAGCCGGGCGGTTGCGAGATGGCGGTCTGGATTTCGGTGCCGTGAAAACAAGGCCGTGTGTGGCTTTGTGGCCGCAGTCTTGGTCCGAGTTACGGCATGGCGGCATCGCACATTCCGGTTCCTGATTTTCCCATTGCCTGACGCTGAATTTCCTGCTCTCAAATACAACAATGAGGCGAGTATTGTACTCATTGGTACACCTGGTGGCGCAAGGTTCAGATGTACCGTAGTGGCTGGCAATCGTTTCGGACTCTTCCCGCAAGCAACCCGGAAACGACCATAGTGGGGGCAGGGAAACATGGCAGTCGTCGAGCAGCATTACCCTATTGGCAATAGACATTTCTTTCAGCGCGCGTCATTTACCGGCAGCGCCAAGGAGTATTTCGGCATCTGGATTGTCAACATCCTGCTGACGATCGTCACGCTTGGCATCTATTCGGCCTGGGCGAAGGTACGACGCAACAGATATTTTTACGGCAACACCGTCCTTCTCGGACAGACCTTCGAATATCACGCCAAGGGCAAGCAGATTTTCATCGGCCGGCTGATCGTCTTCGGTTTTCTTATCGCACTGAATGTTCTTTCACACATAGCGCCATTGGCGGTTCTCGCGATCTGGCCGGTAATGTTGGTGATATTTCCGTGGTTTCTCATGCGCAGTCTGAAATTCAATGCGCGTGTGACAAGCTATCGTAATGTGCGTTTCGATTTCGTCGGGACCTATGGCGGCGCATTCAAGGCAATCTTCCTCGGGACCTTGGTAACGGTGATATCGATCGGCCTGCTGTCCCCGGTGGCAAGTCGTTGGTTCTACAAGTATGTCTTCGACAACCTTCGTTATGGAGATCGACCCTTTTCAACCGAGCCGCGGCTAGGTGCTATATACAAAATATTCGGAGCCATGATCGCAATTGCTCTTGGCAGCGGTTTGGTGATCGGTGTCGTTGGTGGCGGCACTTTCCGAGAAATTGCAGAAAATCCGGAAGGGGTGGCTCTTGGCCGGATGTATTTTGTAATCGGTCTTGCCCTGCTCGCATATGTACTTGCCGGTCTCTACTACAGAGTATCGATGCGTAACATTATCTGGTCGGCAGCCATGATCGATCATCGCCATCAGCTCCGTAGCAATCTCGGCCGCCGCCAATATATCTGGATCGTGACCGTCAATACGGTGCTCACCCTTCTGACGCTTGGCCTGATGCGTCCTTGGGCGGCAGTGCAAATACAGCGTTATTTGGCCGAGCACACGGCGATCAGCCTTGATGGCGAAATCGGTGAGGTCTTTGACCAAGTTCGCTCGACCGGCGGGGTCATCAGCGCGGAGTATCTCGATGCCGATGGGTTCGACTTTGGCTTCTGACGGAACAACAATTACTACGGGCGTCTGGCATCCACCGCATTCCAGCCGGGAGGTCCCGGCGCGGCTGACCGAGATCGGTGGTTCGCTGACCGTGCTGTCCGACGAAGAGGGCGAGAAGGACAAGCGTCTCGCCTGGGGCATCCGTTCCGACATTGAGATCAGCCCGCGCGTCGGCTCCATTCCCCGCCGTATCGTGTTCGGAAATGAATCCGTTTTCGAAACGCGCGACAATGACGCGATCGATGCCTATCTCGAAAGCCGCGGTGAGGGGCGCAGCGGTTTCGTGCACCGGCTGGAGATCGTTCGTCCGCGGATGATCGCTTTTGCCGTCGCGACGATCCTGCTCGCATCGACGATCTATCACTATGCCTTGCCCGCGCTGGTGGAGGTCGCGGTGCTGGTGACGCCGCCGCTGGTGCCGGAGATCATGTCGGTGGGTACGCTGAACACGCTGGACCAGACGGCGCTCAGCCCGAGCAAGCTCTCTGACGCCAAGCGCAAGGACATCTCGGATCAGTTCGAAAAGATTGCCGCCCAGGCCGAAGGCGGCGCCGGTCGTTACAAGCTGAATTTCCGCGACGGCGGCGTCATCGGCCCGAATGCGTTCGCGCTGCCGGATGGCAATCTCGTCCTCACCGATCAGCTCGTCGATCTCGCCGGCGGCGATACCGAAATGATCACCGCCGTTCTCGGCCACGAGATCGGCCATGTCGAATACAAACATAGTCTCCGCCAGCTTTATCGTGCAGCCGGCGTTGCCGGCCTGGTGATGCTGATTGCCGGCGACGTCGGCTCCGGCGTTCAGGATGTGCTGACCCAGGGCGGTGGTCTCTTGGCGCTTTCCTATTCCCGTTCGGCCGAAGCTCAGGCTGATCGTCGTTCGGTCGAGCTGATGCTGGCGGCCGGCATGGATCCCACGGCCCTGTCGCGTTTCTTCGATCTCCTGGAGACCAAACTCAACGATCACTCCGACACCAGCATGCTGTCGACCCATCCGGGCACGCCGGAACGCAAGCAGGCAATCCTCGACTATGCCAGGGAGCTCAGGGACAAAAAAGTGCAGTCGTGAAAACCGGTCTTGATCCGGGCGGCCCCATCAGAATAACGTGAATGTAAATTTCATATTTTGGAATTGTTCCAAACTAAGAAAAGCACTATATAGCTCTCGACCCGTCCTTTGCGGCCTCGATTCCAGGAGATCGGCATGCGCCTGACCAAGCAGACCAACTACGCAGTGCGTATGCTCATGTATTGCGCCGCCAACGAAGGCTACTTGAGCCGCATCCCGGAAATAGCCAAAGCCTATGGTGTTTCCGAGCTGTTTTTGTTCAAGATTCTGCAGCCGCTGACCAAGGCTGGCCTGGTGGAAACCGTGCGCGGTCGCAATGGCGGCGTGCGTCTCGCCAAGCCGGCGGCCAATATCAGCCTGTTCGACGTCGTCCGGGTGACCGAGGATAGTTTCGCCATGGCGGAATGCTTCGAAGAGGGCGTTGTCGAATGCCCGCTGGTCGATAGCTGCGGCCTGAATTCGGCGCTGCGCAAGGCGCTCAATGCTTTCTTCGACGTATTGACGGAATATTCCATCGACGACCTCGTCAAGGCCCGTCCGCAAATCAATTTCCTGCTTGGCCTGGACGACCTGGACCACAGGGGCATCGCCAAGAGGCCGGCGATCACAGCGCCGGCTGCCTGATCCAACTTTTCAAGTTGTGTGCGTTTTCAATCCGCGGTTGTCTGAGGCAGTCGCGGATTTTCGTTTGTATCGGCGCGTACTATTGCGATGCGACATTAGTAGTTTGGTAGAGAAAAATGCCGAATTATTCGAAAAACATTCAAAATTCGCTCCGAATAGCCATATTGTTACCAATACAGCATATTTTTTATCCAAAAATTTCCAAACTCGTCGATTTGGAAAAATTTTAGGCGGAGCTTGTTGCTTTCATACATTAAATAGCGTTCCATCGGCGCGATCCGGATAGGAACCTCTGGGAACCACGGCTTCAAAAGAAGAACAAACCTGGGAAACGACATCATGAAAAAGATCTCTGTCCTCTTGGCAGTGACCGCTTTGACTACGGTCATGGCGACGTCCGCTTGGTCGAAAACGTTTGTCTATTGCTCGGAAGGGTCGCCGGAAGGTTTCGATCCGGGAATTTATACGGGAGGCAACACTTTCGACGCCTCTTCGCGTACGGTCTACAACCGCCTGGTCGAATTCAAGCACGGCAGCACCGAGGTTGAGCCGGGCCTCGCCGAAAGCTGGACCGTTTCTCCCGATGGCAAGGAATACACCTTCAAGCTCCGCAAGGGCGTGAAGTTCCAGGTGACCGACTTCTTCACGCCGACGCGCGATCTCACTGCCGACGACGTCATTTTCTCGTTCGAGCGTCAGCTCAAGGCGGACAGCCCCTGGGCCAAGTATGTCGCTGGCGGCTCCTATGAATATGCCGAGGGCATGGGCTTCCCGAGCCTCATCAAGTCGGTCGACAAGGTCGATGATCTCACGGTCAAGTTCGTGCTGAACCGTCCGGAGGCACCGTTCATCGCCGACCTCGCCATGGATTTCAGCTCGATCCTCTCGAAGGAATATGCCGACAAGCTGCAGGCAGACGGCAATATGGCGCAGATGAACCAGCAGCCGCTCGGCACCGGTCCGTTCACTTTCGTCGCCTACCAGCCCGACGCCGTCATCCGCTACAAGGCGAACGACACCTATTACAAGGGCAAGGAAAAGATCGACGATCTCGTTTTCGCGATCACGCCGGATGCTTCCGTCCGCGCGCAGAAGCTGAAGTCCGGCGAATGCAACCTCATGCCCTATCCGAACGCTGCCGACATCAAGGACCTGAAGGCCGATCCGAACCTCAAGGTTCTCGAACAGGCCGGCCTGAACGTGTCGTACCTTGCCTACAACACGCTGGTCGCGCCTTTCGACAAGGTCGAAGTGCGTAAGGCGATCAACATGGCCGTCAATAAGCAGGCGATCGTCGACGCCGTCTTCCAGGGCTCCGGCACGGTTGCGACCAACCCGATCCCGCCGACCATGTGGTCCTACAACAAGGACGTCAAGGACGACGCCTACAACCCCGACGAGGCCAAGGCGTTGCTTGAAAAGGCCGGCGTCAAGGATCTCAGCATGAAGATCTGGGCGATGCCGGTGTCGCGTCCCTACATGCTCAACGCGCGCCGCGCCGCCGAGCTGATGCAGGCGGACCTTGCCAAGATCGGCGTCAAGGTCGAGATCGTCACCTATGACTGGGCTCAGTACCTGAAGCTTTCCTCCGCCAAGGACCGCGACGGCGCGGCCATCCTCGGCTGGACCGGCGACAACGGCGACCCGGACAACTTCCTTGACACGCTGCTCGGCTGCGACGCCGTCGGCGGCAACAACCGCGCCCAGTGGTGCAACAAGGAATT
This sequence comes from Rhizobium sp., assembly GCA_036398815.1. Taxonomy (GTDB): domain Bacteria; phylum Pseudomonadota; class Alphaproteobacteria; order Rhizobiales; family Rhizobiaceae; genus Rhizobium. The sequence goes on from DASWOH010000032.1 coordinate 6,248, forward strand.
CGACGATCTGGTGAAGAAGGCCAAGCAGACGGCCAACGTCGAGGAGCGCACCAAGCTCTATGAAGAGGCTCAGGTCGTCTTCAAGAAGGAAGCTCCGTGGATGACCATCGACCATTCGGAAGAATTCATCCCGATGACCAAGAATGTCTCCGGCTACGTCCAGGACCCGGTCGGCGTTCACCGCTTCGATGGCGTCGATATCGCCGAATAACAAAAAATCTGTGAGAATGCCCGGCTAAGACCGGGCGATCCGGCGGTCAGGCACTCTACCTGACCGCCGGAAAAATTTGGACACCTGCCATGTTGCGATTTCTTTTCAGCCGCCTTGCGGTGCTGATCCCGACATTCCTCGGCGTATCGATCGTCGCCTTCTCCTTCATCCGCCTGCTTCCGGGCGATCCTGTCATGTTGCTGTCGGGCGAACGCGTCATGTCGCCGGAGCGCCACGCCCAGATCTCCCACGATCTCGGCTACGACCGCCCGATGATCGTCCAGTTCGGCAGTTACATCTGGAATGCCGCTCACGGCGATCTCGGCACCTCGATCACCACCAAGCGTGACGTGCTGACCGACTTCTTCACCTTCTTCCCGGCAACGCTGGAACTGTCGATCTGTGCCATGATCCTGGCGATCTGTCTTGGCATCCCGGCCGGCGTTTTCGCCGCCGTCAAGCGCGGCACATGGTTCGACCAGAGCGTCATGGGCGTGGCTCTTATCGGCTATTCCATGCCGATCTTCTGGTGGGGCCTGCTGCTGATCATCGTCTTCAACGGCTATCTGCACTGGACGCCGGTTTCGGGCCGTATCGGCCTCATCTACTTCTTCAAGCCGATCACCGGCTTCATGCTGATCGACAGTCTGCTGTCCGGTCAGAAGGGTGCCTTCGCCTCCGCGCTCAACTCGCTGATCCTGCCGACCGTCGTGCTCGGCACCATTCCGCTTGCCGTCATCGCGCGGCAGACGCGCTCGGCCATGCTGGAAGTGCTGGGCGAGGATTATGTCCGCACCGCCCGCTCCAAGGGCCTCTCGCCGCTGCGGGTTGTCTCCGTGCATGCGCTGCGCAACGCCATGATCCCGGTCGTTACCACCATCGGCCTGCAGGTCGGCGTGCTGCTTGGCGGCGCCATCCTGACGGAAAGCATCTTTTCCTGGCCGGGCATCGGCAAGTGGATGATCGACGCCGTCTTCAAGCGCGATTATCCCGTGGTGCAGGGTGGCCTGCTTCTGATCGCCGGCATCGTCATGCTCGTCAATCTCGCCGTCGACCTGCTCTACGGCTTCATCAATCCACGTATTCGTCACTAGGAGCGGCCCATGAGCACGGTCAGTGTCAAGTCCGACCGCCCCTCCGCTCTTGCGGAGTTCTGGTATTATTTCTCGCGAAACAAGGGCGCCGTCATCGGGCTGGCGATCTTCGTCTTCGTCCTGTTCCTGGCGATCTTCGCCGGCATCGTCGCCCCGCATGATCCTGATGCCGCTTACGGCAGTGCCATGCAGCGCCTGCCGCCGTTCTGGGCCGAAGGCAGCAATAGCAGTTTCCTTCTCGGCACCGACGCCAACGGCCGCGATCTTCTCTCGCGTCTGATCTACGGCACGCGGTTCTCGCTGTTCATCGGTCTCGTGGTCGCCTCGCTTTCGGCGCTGGCGGGCATCCTGATCGGCCTCGTCGCCGGCTATGTCCGCGGCCGCACCGATACGATCATCATGCGTATCATGGACATCATCCTCGCCATCCCCTCGCTGCTGCTCGCCCTCGTGCTGGTGGCGATCCTCGGGCCGGGCCTGACCAACGCCATGATCGCGATCTCGATCGTCAACCAGCCGCATTTCGTCCGCCTGACCCGCGCCTCGGTGATGGCCGAGCGTGACAAGGAATATGTCATCGCCTCGCGCGTTTCCGGCGCCGGCCCGCTGCGCCTGATGTTCAAGACCATTTTGCCGAACTGTCTCGGGCCGCTGATCGTGCAGGCGACGCTTGCTTTCTCCTCCGCGATTCTCGATGCCGCCGCCCTCGGCTTTCTCGGCCAGGGCGCGCAGCCGCCGACACCGGAATGGGGCACGATGCTGGCGGATTCGCGCGAATTCTTCCAGAGCAACCCCTGGCTGGTCACTTTTCCCGGTCTCTGCATCCTGATCACGGTTCTCGCCATCAATCTGATGGGTGACGGCCTGCGCGATGCCTTCGACCCGAAGCTGAAGAGGTCGTAATGGCACTTCTCGATATTCAAAATCTCACCGTCGAATTCCAGACCGCATCCGGCCTGTTCCGGGCGGTGGACGGCGTATCGCTCACCTGCGACAAGGGAGAAATCCTCTCGATCGTCGGCGAATCCGGTTCCGGCAAGTCCGTGTCCATGCTGGCGCTGATGGGGCTTCTGCCCTGGACGGCGAAGATCACCGCCGACCGCATGATGTTCGACGGCAAGGATCTGCGCGGCATCTCCTCGCGGCAACGCCGCAAGATCGTCGGCAAGGATATGGCGATGATCTTCCAGGAGCCGATGTCGAGCCTCAATCCCTGCTTCACGGTCGGCTTCCAGCTTGGCGAGACCCTGCGCATCCACATGGGCCTCGACCGCAAGGCACGCCGCGAGCGCTCGATCGAGCTTCTCAATCTCGTCGGCATCCCGGCGCCGGAAGATCGCCTGTCGAACTTCCCGCACCAGATGTCGGGCGGCATGAGCCAGCGCGTCATGATCGCCATGGCGCTTGCCTGCAATCCGAAGCTCCTGATCGCCGACGAGCCGACCACCGCGCTCGACGTGACCATCCAGGCGCAGATCCTCGATCTGCTCGTGCGGCTGCAGCAGGAGCAGGGCATGGCGCTGGTGCTGATCACCCACGACATGGGCGTTGTGGCCGAAACCGCCGAGCGCGTTCAGGTGCAATATGCCGGCCAGAAGGTCGAGGAGCAGCCGGTCAAGGCGCTGTTCCGCGATCCGCATCATCCCTATACGGCAGCACTTCTTTCGGCTCTGCCGGAGCGTGCCGTGGTCGGCGAGCGCCTGCCGTCGATTGCCGGCGTCGTGCCCGGCCAGCATGACCGTCCCACGGGCTGTCTTTTCGCCCCCCGCTGTTCGTTCGCGACGCCCGATTGCGATCGCGGCGTCAAGCGTCAGGGCATCGAACTCGGCGTGACGCTCTGCAACTATCCGCTGGAACACGGCAAGCCGCTCGGTCATCCCGGCCTTGTCGCCACGCAAACAGCAGGAGGTGCCGCATGACCGGCGCTGTTCTCGAAGGGCGCGATCTCGCCCGCTTCTACACCGTCAAGCGCGGCAGCTTCAAACCGGAGGCGACCGTCAAGGCGCTGAACGGCGTCAGCTTCAGCCTGCAATCGGGCCGCACGCTCGCTGTCGTCGGCGAATCCGGTTGCGGCAAGTCAACGCTTGCCCGTCTGGTGACGATGATCGAACACCCGACATCGGGCGAATTGCTGATCGACGGCAAGCCGGCGAAGATTGGCGACCGCAGCCTGCGCAGCGCCGTGCAGATCGTCTTCCAGAATCCTTACGGCTCGCTCAACCCGCGCCAGAAGGTCGGCTCCATTCTTGAGGAGCCGCTGAAGATCAACACCGATGACGATGCCGCCACCCGCCGCAGCAAGGCGGAGGCCATGATGGCGCGTGTCGGTCTGCGCCCGGAACATTACGACCGCTATCCGCACATGTTCTCCGGCGGCCAGCGCCAGCGCATCGCCATTGCCCGCGCGCTGATGCTGCGGCCGAAGGTGCTGGTGCTGGACGAGCCGGTTTCGGCGCTCGACTTGTCGATCCAGGCGCAGGTGCTGAACCTCCTGATGGACCTGCAGAAGGAGATGGGCCTTGCCTATCTCTTCATCTCGCACGGTCTCTCGGTGGTTCGTCATATCGCCGACGACGTCATGGTGATGTATCTCGGCCGCCCGGTGGAAACCGGCACGGCGGAAGAAGTCTTCACCCGGCCGCGCCATCCCTATACGGCAGCCCTGCTGTCGGCGACGCCGATCGCCGATCCGGAGCGCGAGAAGAACCGCATCCGCCTGCAGGGCGAGTTGCCGTCACCGCTCAATCCGCCGACCGGCTGTCATTTCAACCCGCGCTGCTGGCGTGCGCAGGATAAATGCCGTCAGGTGATGCCGGAACTGACGGGCGAGGGGACACACAAGTTTTCTTGCTTCTTCCCGCTGGATTGATCCAAGTTGCGAATCAGGCAGTGCTCGCCGGCCCTGCCTGATTCATGGTCATTCGTTCAGGGCGGTTTCAATGCACGACAAACAAAGCACCCCTCTCGCCATCATCGTGATGGGCGTCAGCGGCAGCGGAAAGTCCTCGATCGGCGAAAAGGCGGCTGCTCGGCTCGGTCTGCACTATGTCGAGGGGGACGCACTGCATCCCGCCGCCAATGTCGAGAAGATGAGCAAGGGAATCCCGCTGACGGACGAGGACCGCTGGCCCTGGCTCGATGTGATCGGTCAGGAGATTGCCGCGAGCCTCGCAAAAGGCGAGGGCATCGCCGTCTCCTGCTCCGCGCTGAAGCGCGTCTATCGTGAGCGCCTGCGGGCCGCCGCCGGCGGACACCTCTATTTCATCTATCTCGACGGTTCGAAGGAATTGCTGACCAAGCGGATGGGCGAACGCAAGGGCCACTTCATGCCGTCGTCGCTGCTGGAAAGCCAGCTCCGCACGTTGGAAGTGCCGACCGGCGAGCCCGGCGTCGTCACGGTCAGCATCCACGATACGATCGACCGCATCGTCGAGGCCGCGCTCAAGGGCCTCGACGCGATCCGTTGAGTTCCCTCGATATCAGGGCGCGAACCGATCCGGCGCATAGGCCGAGATATCGATGAAGGGCGTCTCGCCGGTGATGAGTTCGGCGAGCACGCGGCCGGTCACCGGCCCGAGCGTCAGGCCGTGATGGGCATGACCGAAGGCGAACCACAGGCCGTTATGGCGCGGCGCCTTGCCGATGATCGGCATCATGTCCGGCGTGCAGGGGCGGGCGCCCATCCAGGGCTCCGCATCGAGCCGTTCGCCGAGCGGGAAGACGGTGCGGGCCACGGCCTCGGCGCGGTCGAGCTGCACCGGCGTTTTCGGCGCGTCGCGTCGTGCGAATTCGGCCCCAGTCGTGAGCCTTATGCCTCGGCTCATCGGCGCCATCAGGTAACCGCGCTCCGCGTCCAGTACCCAGTTGTTGAGGACGGCATTACCTTCGGCGGCATAATGCATGTGATAGCCGCGCTTGACGCCGAGCGGGAAGGCGTAGCCGAAGCGTTTCGTCACCAGATCCGCCCAGGGGCCGAGCGCGACGACGACATCCTCGGCTTCGATCGACCCCTCCGCCGTCACCATCTTCCAGCTTGAACCGGACAGGCCGAGCGAGACCGCATCGCCGGTCGTGACGCGGCCGCCGATGCTTTCGAAATAGCGGCGATAGGCCGCCGTCAGCCCATGAGGGTCGAGCACCGACCACGGATCGCGCCAGCGCAGGGCGCCCGCGAAACGATCCTTGAGATGCGGCTCCGATGTCGCCACGTCCGCGCTGGTCAAAGCGTCGGAGGCAATGCCGAATTCGCGATTGAGACGCTCGGCCTCGGCAAATTCCGCATCGCGTTTCTCGTTCGAGCGGTAAAGCTCTATCCAGCCGTTCTTGCGGATCAGCTCTTCGGCATGCGAGGCCTCGATGAGGTCGTTATGCTCGCTGATCGAATGCGCGATGAGTGGCGCGTAGGCGCGCGAGATCATTTCGTGCCGCTTGGTGTTGGAATTCCACCAGTAGCGGGCGAGGAAGGCGATCTGGCTCGGCAGCGCCTTGAGGTGATAATGCGCGTCGATGCGGTTGTTGAGGGCATAGCGCAGCAACAGGCCGAACTGCTGCGGAAACCCATAGGGAACGACGCCCTCGCGCTGGATCATGCCGGCATTGCCGAAGGAGGTTTCCTGACCGGGCGGCTTGCGGTCGACGAGGGTCACCTGACGTCCGCGCCGCTGGAGATGGATGGCTGTCGATACGCCGACAATGCCCGCGCCGAGCACGATTGCGTCTTTTGTCATGGTCCCCTGCTATCCGCATGCTTGTTTTTTCTGCGCCCGATCCCGAAAGACGCCTGGTCCGTCCAGGATCATGCTTCAAGTATCGAAAATGCCTGCCAAAATGTTGCGGTGCAAATGAAAAATGCGATCACGCCGTGACCCGATTCAAAGCCGTATTTTCAGCGCGAATGCGTATCGTAAGAATGGCGGCATTGAGCAGGGAGAAGAGGGCGGCATAAAGCGGCAGGCCGAAAGCAAGCGGCAGCGTGGCGATCTCGCCGACCACCACCATATAGTTCGGATGGTTGAGGAAGCGGTATGGTCCCTTCGTCACCAGCGGCGCATCCGGCAGCACGATAATGCGAGTGGTCCACCGCCCTTTCAACGTGACCAGTACCCAGACACGCAGGCCTTGCAGCAGCATGAAGACGACAAACCAGACGGGATCGACCGGCCGGCCGGCGGCAAAAAACCATAGGCCGATCAGCCAGGCGGTATGCATCGCCACCATATAGGGGTAATGCCCCGGCGCGATCTCCCGGCCGCCCTGTGCGAGAAGTGCGGCGGTGTTGTGCCGGGCATGGATCAGCTCGGCAAGCCGCTGCAGGGTGACGAAGGTCAGAAGCGCGATGGACGGCCAGAACATCAGGCGACCCTCTTCAGCGTAATGCAGCTTGCCGTAAAGCCGGGACCCATGGCGACCAGAGCCGAGCGCCTCGGCAGGCCGGCAAGGATGGCGCGCTCCAGCACGAAGAGCACCGTCGGCGATGACATGTTGCCGTAGTCGCTGACCACCTCGCGCTCGATATCGAGCGAGCCGGGTTCGAGGCCGAAGGCGGTCTCCATCGCTTGCAGCACCTTGGTGCCGCCGGGATGGCAGATGAAGCGATCGATATCTGCAATCGTCAGGCCGGCGCGATCGAGAATGCCGGCAACGGCAGGCTTGATGTTCGCCTCCGCAAAGAGCGGCAGCGATTGTTCGAGAATGATGCCGAAGCCGGTGTCGTCGATCTTCCAGCCCATGATGCCGAGCGTATCGGGGAAGAGATGTTCGCCTGTCGATTCGATCTCGGCTAGGCCCTTCTTGCCGGTCCGCAGGATACAAGCGGCCGCGCCGTCGCCGAACAGCGCCGTGGCGATGATGTTCGGCCGCGTCAGCTCATCCAGCCGGAATGCGAGGGAGCAGAGCTCGATGGAGACGAAGAGCACGACGGCGCCCGGGCGGCTCTTCGCCATGCGCGCGGCGATGGCAAGGCCGGAGACGCCGGCCGCGCAACCCAGCCCGAAGACCGGCACGCGTTCGATGTCGGAACGAAAGCCCATTTCGCGGGCAAGCCGCGCCTCCAGGCTCGGCGTCGCGAAGCCCGTCGAGGATACGGTGACGATGCAATCCACCTCCTCGGCCCTGAGGCGAGCGCGTTCCAGCGCTTTGGTCGAGGTCTCCTTGAAGAGCTGGCTTGCGACCTCGGCATAGGCTTCCATGCGGTCCTGCCAGCCATGCGGCTGTTCGAACCACGAGAGCGGACGGGCGGCATGGCGCTTGCGAATGCCGGCGCTTTCGAACACGCGGGCAAGATGCTTGAAATCGCGGAACCGGTCGGAAAACAGTCGGCCGGCGGTCTCGGCGGCTTCCCATTGATGGATGATGTTGTTGGGCGTGGCGACGGCCAGACTGACAAGCTTGACGGTATCGATCACTCGGTTCTCCTTAGCGACCCTCGGCGGGGTACGCAGGAGGAAACACGCCATCGCCAGCACTTATTCGGAATCCGTCGGTCACGAAGGAGTGATGGCCCGGAGGCAAATCCGGGTGCGAGAAAAAATATCGGGTGGCTGCGAATAAAATGAACGGATGGCGTGTTCTCCCATCGCAACGTTCATTTTGCCAAGGAGCAATCCCATGACCACCACCGCTTTCCGCCTGGCCTCGGCCGCTCTCGGTGCCTGCCTTACCCTCGGTGCTTTCGCTGTTCCGGTCTTCGCCGCCGGCGACGATTCGAGCACGACGCCGACCTGCAAGAAAGGCGAGATTTACGATCAGAAGACGAAGAAATGCGTGAAGCAGCAGGGCGCCAACATCACTGACGAAAACCGCGCCGACTATGCCTATTCGCTGGCCAAGAAGGATCATCGCTATGAAGAAGCGCTGGCGGTCCTCGACACCTTGCAGAACCCGAATACGGCGGAAGCGCTGAACTATCGCGGCTATGTCACCCGCAAGCTCGGCCGCACGGATGAAGGCATCTCCTACTATATGAAGTCCGTCGCGATGGACCCGAAATACACGCTGGTTCGCGAATATCTCGGCGAAGCTTATGTCATCAAGGGTCAGATGGACCTCGCCAAGGATCAGCTCAGCACCATCAAGGCGCTCTGCGGCAATACGACCTGCGAAGAATATCAGGACCTGAACGAGGCCATCCAGAATCCGTCGAGCCTCTGATTTCAGGGTCGAACCTGAGATGACCGTCATAAGCAGTGAGCATTGAGAGGGATATTCGCGTGTCGGTCGCTCATTCCACGATTTCTGCTTATACTCGGACACGATCGGAGCCGTCGGCGAGGCCGGCGGCTCCCGAAGAACGGAACCTCGCGGAGGGTGTCATCGCCAGCGAAGAGGATATCAGGGCGGGCCTGTCGCAGCATCTGACGCGGCTCTGGCGCTATGCCGTCGTGCTGTCGCATCAACGCGACGTGGCGGATGATCTGGTGCAAGCGACCTGCGTCCGGGCGCTGGAGCGCGCGCATCAGTTCGTTGCCGGCACGCGGCTCGACCGCTGGCTGTTTGCGATCCTGCATTCGATCTGGCTGAACGAGATCCGGTCTCGCCGGGTGCGCCTGGGCCAAGGCTTCGTCGATGCCGACCAGACGCTGGTCTTCGATGGCGCGCGTGAGACGGAAACGCATATTCTAGCCGGCCAAGTGCTGAAGCAGGTGCAAGCACTGCCGGAAGCGCAGCGCACCGTCGTGTTCCTCGCCTATGTCGAGGGACTGTCCTATCGCGAGGTGGCGGAGGTTCTGGATGTGCCGATCGGAACGGTGATGAGCCGGCTGGCAGCGGCGCGGGCGAAGCTCGCGGATGGCATGGGGCCGGCGGACGGGGCGCGGCTCGGCGGTGGGCGACTGGGGAACGGACATGAGTGAACAGGACAACAGAAACATGCCCTCGGACGAACAGCTCACCGCCTTCATTGACGGCGAACTGGAGGCTGTCGAGCATGACAGGATCGAAAGACTGATCGAAAGCGATGCCAAGGTGGCGGAACGCTTCGATCTCCTGTCGCGTAGCGATCTGCCCTTCGATGAGGCATTCGAGCCGCTGCTGGCCGCTGCCCCGCGTGCCAAGCTGGACGCGATGCTGGCCGCAATCCCTTCTTCCACGGAGCAGACGAAAGCCGCATCCGGTATCGGTCGCCGGGGCTTCCTGGCCGCGATTGCCGCCTGCCTGGTCGCGGGCATCGCCATCGATCGCGCTGTGATCGGCATCGGCCATCGCCTCGCCAAGCCGGACGAGGGCAGCGAATGGCGCGCCGTCGTTGCGGAATATCTTTCCCTCTATACGCCGGATACGCTGAGCGGACCGGCTGGCGATCGGACTGAGCAGGTTGCGCAATTGAACGAGGTCGGCTCGAAGGTGGGTCTCGCTCTGACGCCCGAAGCCGTCGCCCTACCGGGCGTCGATTTCAAACGCGCCATCTTGCTGAACTATGATGACAAGCCTTTGGCCCAGATCGCTTATCTCGATCCGGAGAGCGGGCCGATGGCGCTTTGCATCACCCCCTCGACCACAGGCGCTTCCGCACCGGACATGGAAAACCGTCGCGGCATGAATGTCGTTTATTGGTCGGACGCAGCCCATGCCTTCATGTTGATCGGCCATTTGCCGATCGACCGGATGAAGGCGCTGGCGGACGACGTCCGGAGCAGGCTGACGGCCTGAGATTCACCCCCGCCCTGCGGCTGCCATCAGCGCAAGCAGCAATTTTGCGCTGATGATGTCGTCTCTTCCGGTCCTTGATGCTTGATCGGAAGAATCCGGGACGCCTATCCTTGGGGTTGACGCGGGAGCACGAGGTCGGAAACCTTGTAGATATGAAATTCGCTCTTTGAGACGGCATCCAGCTTCTTGAATTTTTCCACGAAGGCCGGATCGGAAAAGAATTCGTCGACATTGTTCTCGTCGCGGATCGCTTCGATGTTCACGACGGTTTTGCCGTCCGTGCTTTTCGACAGGTTACTCCATAGAAATCCTTCTTTCCGCTCCGCGACATAGTGCACGACGTCTTGGATGATTTTGAATGCTTCCTCCTGCTTGCCCGGATGGGCATGAATGACGTTCACCACGAACACGGTGGGCTGGGAGGCGAATTGGAATTCGGCTTTTTGGGGATGAGTCACGCGATCTCCGTTCAAAAGATGTCCGGCGGAATTTGCCGCCGTTGCGAGAGATAGCCCGCGACAAAGGCCGAAAAAATGGGCTAGTCATCCGCAGATAACGGACATTGATGTCCGCAATGGGATTTCTCGCCATGGACAATATCGCTGCGTTGAACGTGTTCGTGATTGCGGCTGAAACCCGCAGTTTCGTCCGCGCCGGAGAGGTGCTCGGCGTCTCCTCGTCGGCCATCGGCAAAACCATGGCCCGCCTGGAGAAGAGGCTTGGCGTGCGCCTGTTTCACCGAAACACCCGCAACATCGCGATCACCGCCGAGGGCATCATGTTTCTGGAGCGCTGCCGGCGGATTTTCTCCGAGATTGAAGCGGCAGAACAGGAGCTGTCGCAAACCATCGCGGCGCCGCGTGGCTGGCTCCGCGTGAGCCTGCCTCTTGCCGGCATGCTCTTCATGCCGACGATCACCAAATTCATGCGAGCCTTCCCGGAGGTGATGATCGACCTCGATTTCACCGATCGGCTGGTCGATGTGATCGAGGAGGGGTTCGATGTGGTGGTGCGAACGGGCGAAATCATCGACAGCCGCCTGATGGTGCGAACATTGGGGAGGTTTTCTCACCGCGTTGTCGGGGCGAGGGAATATTTCGACCGCTTCGGAATCCCTAAAGTGCCGGAAGACCTCTCCGCCCACCTGTGTCTTCACCACAAATATCCGTCGACCGGCAAGCTGGAACGCTGGCCGCTGCGCTACGATGCCGGGGCGGGAAAACTGGAACTGCCCGTATCGTCGATGGCAAGCACGCTTGAGCCGCTGATCAATATGGCCGAGGCTGGGCTTGGTGTTGCCTGCCTGCCGCTCTTTACCATCGGCAGGCAAATCGCCGATGGAACGCTCGTCTCCGTTTTGTCCGACCATGTCGAGGATGTCGGCGAATTCCGCGTCCTCTGGCCGTCGAGCCGTCAATTGTCTCCAAAAATACAAGCCTTTGTAAAGTTCATGGCGGAGAATCTGTTTCGTCCCTAATAACCGCTATTTCGGGCCAGAGGGACAACTGGCTGCAGTTGCGACCAGCTAGCCTAAAATGACGCTTTTCAAAAAGAATTTGGCGAAAACTGTTCCTGCTGATATTCTCCACCCAACGAAAATCAAATGAGCGCCTGCTGCATGCCTGTCGGCCTTGCGCGGCGCGGTGGAAAAGATACGTGAGTGACCCCGACAGCGGCAGAGCGCCGCAGGCAGACGGGGCGTCGGCAGCAGAGCGCAGGAAGGGTAAATCCTCCCGGCGCGCTAAGCGCAAGCGTGGCGGTCAAGCCCGTCCGAACGCTTATTCTGCGGAGGCCAATCAGACCGGTCAGTCCGGTCCGGCGGCGATGCGCCCAGCAGATCATGACGCCGGTTTCCCGGCCAAGAAGCGCAAGCGCCGACGTCGTTCTCGCGGCGGAGCGCAAGACAGCGCGCAGCATTCTTCTCCGACACAGCAGCAACAGGCCTCCGCCGCCCCGGACCATCGCGCCGCTGGCGAGCATGGCCATGCGCCGTCGCACAAGAGCGGCAAGAACAGGCGCAAGCACCGCAGCAAGCGCGGCCTGCAGGGCCGGCCGCTGGTGCATGAGAAGACGGCGCAGCTCGTCGTTCCCGCCGCCGGCGCCGCCGAACATGCTCCCGCTCGCAATGATCATTCTCATGACCGGCAGCCGCAACGGCGGGAAAGCCCCACGCCGCATCATCAGGCCGACGGCGACTTCCGTCCCGTCGATCTCTATGCCGCGCTCGACCTCGGCACCAACAATTGCCGCCTGTTGATCGCGCAGCCGACGCGTCCCGGTCAATTCCGCGTCGTCGATGCCTTTTCCCGCATCGTCCGTCTCGGTGAGGGGCTCGGCGCCAGCGGCCGGCTGTCGGGTGACGCCATGGACAGGGCCGTCGAGGCTTTGCGTATCTGCGCCGCCAAGCTGAAAACCCGCGAGATCCGCCGGATGCGGTTGATCGCGACCGAAGCTTGCCGCGCGGCGGAAAATGGCGAGGTCTTCCTCACCCGTGTTACGGAAGAAACCGGCCTGCAGCTCGAAATCATCGATCGCGAGACAGAGGCGCGGCTTGCCGTCTCCGGCTGCTCGTCGCTGGTCGGTCCCGAGGCGCGATCGGTCGTGCTTTTCGATATTGGCGGCGGCTCCTCGGAAATCGCCATCATCCGCATCGGTGAAAACCGCTCCAGCCGGCTTGCCAACCACATCACCCATTGGACCTCGCTGCCCGTCGGCGTGGTCACGCTTTCGGAGCGTCACGGCGGCCGCGATGTGACGCCGGAACTGTTCGAGGCGATGGTGCGCGAAGTCGAGGGCATGCTCGAACGCTTCGATTGCCCGCCGGTGCAGGGGGCGACACGCGACAGTGGCGATTTCCATCTGATCGGCACCTCCGGCACGGTGACGACGCTTGCCGGCGTCCATCTCGACCTGCCGCGTTACGACCGCCGCCGGGTCGATGGCGTCTGGCTGTCGGACGATGAAGTGACCGCGATGCAGGCCAAGCTGCTCTCCTGGGATTTTGCCGGCCGCGCCGCCAATCCCTGCATCGGGCCGGACCGCGCCGATCTCGTGCTGGCGGGCTGCGCCATTCTGGAGGCGATCCGCCGCCGCTGGCCGAGCCCGCGCATGCGTGTCGCCGATCGCGGCCTGCGCGAGGGGTTGCTCACCGATATGATGGCGGATGACGGCGTTTGGCGGCGTGGCCGATCGCGCCGCAGCCATCGACCGAGGGATATAAAGGGACCGCAGGCATGACCAAGCCAACCATCGCCGGTAATCGCACGGGCCGTAAGCTCGGTCAGCGCGTCAAGAAAAAGAAGCTGAAGGCCTCCTCGCGGGAGTGGCTGCATCGGCATATCAACGATCCCTATGTGCAGCGCGCCCAGCTTGAAGGCTATCGCGCCCGCGCCGCCTTCAAGCTGCTGGAGATCGACGAGAAGCACCAGATCCTGAAGGGCGCACGCCGCATCATCGATCTGGGTGCGGCACCGGGAAGCTGGTCGCAGATCGCGGCCAAGGTGACCGGTTCGACGGAAGACGATATTCGCGTCGCGGCCATCGACTTTCTGGAAATGGCGCATCTGCCGGGCGTCACCATCCTGCAGCTCGACTTCCTCGACCCGGACGCGCCGCAGCGGCTGGTCGATGCCGTCGGCGGCGAGCCGGACCTGGTGATGTCGGATATGGCGGCGCCGACGACGGGCCATCATCGTACAGACCATTTGCGAACCATGCATCTCTGCGAGGTCGCAGCGCATTTCGCAATCGAGGTTCTGGCCGAGGGCGGGCATTTCCTCGCCAAGACCTTCCAGGGCGGCACGGAGCGCGACCTCCTGAACCTGCTGAAACAGAATTTCCGCCAGGTCGTCCATGTGAAGCCGGGTGCATCCAGGGCGGAATCGGTCGAAATGTTCCTGCTGGCAAAAGGCTTCAAGGGACGCAATGTCGAGCACGGCACAATAAGCGCTTGATCTAGCAGTCGCTTTTGGCCGATGATGCTTTCCCCTCGATACTGAAGGCGGCACATCATCACCATGCTTCTTTACGTCACGCTCGGTACCAATGATATTCCGCGCGCCGGCAGCTTCTATGACGCGGTTCTGCCTATCCTCGGCTACCGGCGCCAACGCGAATCGGATGAGGAAATCGGCTATGCCGCCGATGGCGATGTCCGCTGCAGGTTCTGGGTGGTGATCCCCTATGATCACCGCGCCGCGACGATCGGCAACGGTTCGATGGTCGCCCTGCATGCGGAAAGCCGCGCCGATGTCGACGCTTTTCACGCCGCAGCGCTTGCGAATGGCGGCAGCGATGAAGGCAAGCCTGGCCTGCGCTCTTTCCATGCCAATTTCTATGCGGCTTATGTGCGTGATCCCGACGGCAACAAGCTTAGCGCCGTCTGCGAGAAGCCAGAATAGATCTCAGCCTCTCCCCGCTATCTGACTACTTCACCACCGACTGCTGAGGCTGCGTCGCCGCCACGCGCTTCAGGCCAGCCTTGTGGCCGGAGACCGTGGCGCCGGCATTGGGGTCCATGCGGATGAAGGGAATGGTGGCAAGCACGGTCAGGATCGAGATGCAGAAGAAAGCGATGTGGAAGTCGCTGACCTGCAGCTCCGTGCCGCTGAAGAAGGTCGAGGTTTCCAGGATCATCGCGGCGACGGCGACGCCGAGCGCCAGGCTGATCTGCTGCATGACCGAGCTCATCGATGTGGCCTGGCTTGCCTGCTTGTCGCTGATGTCGGCAAAGGCGAGTGCATTGATGCCGGTGAAGAAGAATGAGCGCGAGAAGCCGCCGACCAGCAGCACACCGATGATGACGAGATGCGATGTCGTGGGTTCGAACAGGCCGGTGCAGATCGTCGTCACCGTCGTGATGGCGGCGGCCGACAACAGCGCGGTCTTGAAGCCGACGGCGGTGAAGACGCGGCGCGCGATGAACTTGGTGGAAATGGCGCCGATGGCGCCGGCGAAGGTGATCAGGCCCGACTGGAACGGATTGAGCCCGAAGCCGAGCTGCAGCATCAGCGGCGTCAGGAACGGCATGGCGCCGATGCAGATGCGAAACAGCGTGCCGCCGGTGACGGAAGCGCGGAAGGTGGCGTTCCTCAGCAGGGTCAGGTTGAGGATCGGCGCCGGGTGACGGCGGGCATGGCCGATATAGAGGAAGCCGCAGACGAAGCCGATGGTGACGGCCGAGATGCCGATCGCCGGCGGCAGCGCCGGCAGGCTGATGACCGACATGCCGAAGACGACGCCGGCCGCCGCGAAGGATGTCAGCAGGAAACCGATGAAATCGAGCTTCGGCGGCTTCGTCGCCTCGACCTCCGGCAGGAAGATCGACGACAGGATAATGCCGAGAATGCCGACGGGAACGTTGATCAGGAAGATCCAGTGCCAGGACGCGTAAGTGGTGATGAAGCCACCGAGCGGCGGGCCGGCGAGCGGCCCGACAAGGGCTGGAATGGACAGCAGCGCCATGGCCGAGACCAGATCGCTCTTCTGCGTCGTGCGCACCAGCACCAGACGCCCGACTGGTGTCATCATCGAGCCGCCGACACCCTGCAGGAAGCGGGCGGCAACGAATTCCAGGAGGCCGCCCGAGACGGCGCACATGATCGAGCCGACGACGAAGACGCAGATGGCAAGCCGGAAGATGTTCTTCGCTCCGAAGCGATCCGCCATCCAGCCGCTGATCGGGATGAACACCGCCAGCGACACCATGTAGGAGGTCAGCGCCAGCTTGAGCGTGATCGGACCGACATGGAGATCGTTCGCAATGGCCGGCAGCGCGGTTGCGATCACGGTGGAATCCATCTGTTCCATGAACAGCGCAACGGCAAGGATCAGGGGAACGATGCGATTCATAGGCATATGCCCTGGTGGGTCGTGTCTTCGGGAAAGGGTCCGCCTGGGGCGGGCACCCGCTCTGTAGTCCTATGTGCCGCCTCTGCCAATCCCCTAATCTACCCCATGGCTTCTCGGGGATCACGTCTTCGTGATGCCTGATATTGCCCGATATAGCCTACCAAGTTTGACATATGCTAAGAGCATGTAAATGCTAAGCGCATAAAACATCATCCGGTGTATTAGCGGATTCGACTGCGTATGTCATGGCCAAATTACCGGTGCTGAAAGATCGTGTTCCAGCCGGTAACCGCCGATGACGATGACAGGCGTGGCTTACGCTGCCACCACTAGAGAGAATGAGATCATGAGTGTTGTTCTGCCGCCCGAAATCCACCAGTTCAAGCTGGGGTCCTGCACTGTCACCGTCGTCAAGGATGGTGCAAACATCATGGACAATCCCTGGGAAACCTTCGGTTCGAACCAGACGCCGGATACCGTCCGCAAACTCCTGGCGCAGAACTTCCTGCCGACCGAAAAATTCGTCAACAGCTATGCGCCCGCCATCATCGACACCGGCTCCGACGTGATCGTCGTCGACACCGGCTTCGGCGCCGCCGGCCGGGCTCGTGGTTTCGGCCGTTTCCGCGAAGGCCTGAAGGCCGCTGGCTATACGCCGGAACAGGTGACCGTCGTCGCTCTGACGCATCTGCATGGCGATCATATCAGCGGAATGATGGAGGAGGGTGCTCCGGCCTTCCCGAACGCCCGCTATGCCGCGGGCGAGATCGAATACGGATTCTGGACCGACAAGGCCCGCGAGGGAACGCCGGCCGAAGGCGGCCATAAGGCCGTGCTCGCCAATGTCGCGCCCTTTGCCGAAAAGATGACCTTCCTCAAGGATGGCGACCAGATCGTCGGCGGCATGACCGCCATGCATGCACCGGGCCACACGCCCGGCCATCTCGTTTTCCATCTCGAATCGGATGGCAAGCAACTGGTCATGACCGGCGATACGGCCAACCACTACATCCTGTCGCTCGGGCGCCCGGATTGGGAAGTCCGCTTCGATGCCGACAAGGCGCAGGCCGCCAAGACCCGCCGCCGGGTCTTCGACATGATCGCCACCGACAGAATCCCGTTCCTGGGCTTCCACATGCCGTTCCCGGCCGTCGGCTTCGTCGAGAAGCAGCCGGAAGGTTTCCGCTACGTGCCGAAGACCTATCAGTTCGATCTTTAAGGGCAGTCTGCGTCAGGGTGACGAGAAACGCGTTCTGAGACAGGCTATGCATTTGCGCTCGGGCTGGCCTGCGGCTGCCGGGCGCTTTTCCCTATTCCCTTCCTGTCATAGACGTGTTACC
>DASWOH010000033.1:0-43956 GCA_036398815.1 Rhizobium sp.
AATAAACAAAAAGGCCGGAACAAACCGGCCTTTCGTCATCCATCCTCACACCAGTGCCAGTACATCCGTGGTCAAAGGGAAAGGCGGAACCGCAGCCAGATTGATTGCGAAAGGTTAACACATGGTCAACGCCACTTCCGCAATATCCAGAGAATGCAAGGGGCTCGCTTTGAAGCGCGCCACGCATTCATCGGCTGCATGACTGAAGCCTATATCGGATGGGAATGCGGTAATTTCAAGGTCAATGAAATGAAAGCCTCCGTATCGCGCGAAATAATAAGTAAGCCTTCCTAAAAATTCCAGGGAATTCGAGTGATTTACGCGGACCCGTTCAAGCTACATTCATGCAAATTCTCTTAAAACCTCAGAAAAGATTGAAAGAATGGCACTGGATCCTCCAAAATCCCATGAATGTGCAGGCTTTGATCTTATCGAAACTGGAAACGGTATGCCGGGTCCTGTAACCGCATCGAACGCTTCCTGCCGGATATGCGAGGCAGACGAGCAACCACAATCGGCGCGGCCGCCGAGCGAACCATGATACCGGCGGCGCGTAAGGGAGAGCATTCATGAGACACAAGCTTCTTGCCGCAATCACGCTGACCGCACTCGTTGCGCTGCCGGCGCTTGCGGAAGCCGCGGAGGGTTTTGCCACCGCCAACGTCAACATGCGGTCCGGCCCCAGCACGCAATATCCGGCCGTGACCATGATTCCCGTCGGCGCGCCGCTGGAGATCAACGGCTGCCTCAACGAAACGCCCTGGTGCGACGTCTCCTTCGTCGGCGGACGCGGCTGGGTCGCCGGCCGGTATATCCAGGCAACCTATCAATCGCGCCGCATCTATGTCGGCCCGCAATATTATCGTCCGCTCGGCATCCCGACCGTCACCTTCAATGTCGACGATTATTGGGGCCGCTATTATCGTGGCCGCGATTTCTACCGCGATCGCGACCGCTGGCGCCGCGGGCCGGGTTGGGATCGACGCCCCGACCGCAACCCCGGCTGGGACGGCGGACCGAATTGGGATAACGGGCCGGACCGCAACAGCGGCTGGGACAACCGGCAGGACGACAACAGGGACTGGGGCCGTCAACGCCCGGATCGCAATCGTGATTGGAACAATCGACAGGACAACAATCAGGATTGGGGCGGCAACCGGCAGGACCGCCGGCGCGACGACAACCGCCCGGACAATCAGCAGCGCCGTCCCGAACCGCAGCAGGCACAGCCGCAGCCCCAAGCGCAGCCACAGCCGCAGCCGCAACGGCAGGACAATCGACGGCCGAATGCCGGTGCGCCAGGCCCCTACAGCCCCGATCATGTCGATCCCTGCCCGGCTTCGCAGCCCGATTGCCGCATGAGCCTGAGAGGCTCCAACCGATAATCGCCTTGATGGCGGCAAAACAGCAGAGGCCAGCGACCCGCGTCGCTGGCCTTTTTCATTGCTCAGCCTATGATCGTCCACGCGGCCCGCCGGCAACGCGCATGGTCAAGGGAAACGAATGATTTTGGGAGAGAAAACGCGCGCTCGCGGGTTGCGCGACGGCGCCCGGCAATCCGACGGTTCGACAAGTTTGACGATCAGGCGACGTTAAGGCGCCGCGCTGCCTCGATGGGTTTTCAAATGCGCTTCGCGCATGGCCGAAATGAACATCTCACGGGCTTCCTCGGCGGATCTCCGCCCGTCGATCGCAGCCCGGCAAACGCTTCTCGCGGCCACATAAAACGGACCGCGCCGATCCGGCCAGAGATTGGCCATGCAATTCAGCGCCTCGGAAGGACCACTCACTGTCTGGAAACGGCCTTGAGCGAAGCCGATCTCGATCGGATTGCTCCATTTGATCTGTCGCATGAATACTCCTCCTCACGCGCTATCAAGTCCTTGGGATCGTCCGGCAAGACGGCCACAAGCCAGTACTATAGCCTCAATCAGAGCATTCGAAAATATGGAACTTGGCAGGCGCGGCGCATGAAGGCGAAATGATCCGAAGAGGGTGAATCCGAAGGCGGAACGGAGGGCCGGCGTTCCTGTGTCACCGTTTTGAGACGAATATCAAAGGTGCGCAGGTTCCCGAGAAATGCGGCCCCGGGGAGGTCGGATCTATTCATGAAACTGGCCTACTTCTCCCGCGCGATCCGCTTGGCATCATCGGCTGAAAAGCCGGCGCGACGGGCAAGCTGTTCCAGCCCGAATACTCGGTCCAACAGGTCAACCAGCCATAATTCAAAGCGTTTCCACATGGTAAGCCTCCACCGCAGCAGACCTCGCGGTTGTAGCAATCCCGCGATGAACATCCCATGAACACCGCTCCGGCCAGCCAATCCGGTTGTTCAGCGGAACAGGGGTGGCCGCTGCGCGTTCGATAACAATTCCTGCTTGGTGGCAAAGTCGCCGAACAGCTTTTTCAGCCGGACTTCCTCCTCCTTGCATATCCTGTGGCGCCGCGCGAAATCCTCGATACTCCAGACTTCCCGCAGCTTGGTCTCACCGACTTTCTCTACCGCAACATGTGAACTCATTGCGCTCGCCCTCTTGTTTTTGTGAGAAGAGAATGCCCGAGAAGAGGAAAAGTTCCTTGCACGATACCGGCATGAATGGACAGATGCCGCCGCCATGATCGGCCTCGGCCAAGGAGGATTCTTAATCCCTCCTTATCATCAAGGGATTGAATTTGCTTCTGCGCGTTACCGGCGCCGCAATTCTTGACTCCCATCCCACTAGAACATAATAAGAACAGGCATGCGGCCAAAACTCAAGATCGAGGATGATTTTGAATGCCTAGAACATTTGTCGCGCTGGACGCCGATTTCGGATCGCTCAATACCATCCCTCAGCATGTCACCCTAATGGGGAAATGCGAGGCCTGCGGATCGATGCGGGAGATCGATCGGGATGCGCTGGAGAATAAAGCCGGTGTCCATGTCTGGCTGGCTGACGCACAAAAGCGCATGGTATGCCGAGAGTGTGGGGCAAAGAAGGGGAAGATTGTGCCGGGATATTATGGGGTTGACCATTGAGCGCCATGGATGACGACCTCAGTTCAGGAAGGCGAGAAACATCGGTCCTTTTTGAGCACTGGTGCGACGAGCCGGGATGTAAGGCTTTTGGCAGCCTAGGCTACGATATCGGCAAGGACGAAACGCGCTGGTTTTGCTTTGAACATAAGTGGGTGGAATATCCGAAGCCGAAAGGCGGGAAGACGTTTTAGTTGCGGGCAGTAAATCAGCTAAGGAATGAATCGTGATCGGATGTTTGCCACCATTCCTCCTGCTTATTGCAGGTGGCGCGCGGCACAAGTGAGTGCCATTGTGGCGTCAATGGAAGGAATATCCGCAGATGAAGGGCGCCAAAGGTATTGGAATATCCTCTTTGACAAAGATCAATTCCACAAAATAGCAATTTTGCTATATTCGCCGTCGCCGGGGCCAATGCCCCATCACGCTTGGTCCGGGCCAGATCGGGGGCAACCGCAATTGCTTCCGATCGACGGCCGATTTCAGCGACCAACGGCCCAGCAGCGATCCACCATATACCGTTACACGGACGTAAACCGCGCCCGACATCGATCAGCCTCGATTTCCCGGTCGAATTGCTCGATCGCTGAAAGCACCCATGGCTCAAGCTCAGACATCGCCTCTCGACTATCGGTTTTGCGGACAACGACCGATCTCAGTATTCTAAACAGAAACATTGGTATGTGATCCCGGTGAGACCCGGCTCCTGGTCATCGTGATGTCCGCCGCCGGGTCTCTGCCGCATTTGGCGGTGCGACAACCCGTCCTTTAGAATCCGCTAAATGAACACAAGATGAATGGGCATGAATGACACCGATCACCTTCCAACAACGATGGCGGCTATTCGGCGGATGGCGTCGGCGAATGACACCCCGAGCGCCATGCCGCCGAACCCGATCACGCCGAGCGCACCGAGCCCCATGAGCTTCCATCTGCGCACATCATCGGTCACCGGCCGCATTTCGGAAACATCCTCCTGAACGGCGGCGATATTGCCTTCGACCTTTCCGACACGATCTACGAGCTGATCCATGCGCTGATGCATCGATGCCCGACTGCTGTCTGATTTGATCTCTGATTGCCGAAATGCATCCCGCAGATTTCGGACTTCGGCTAAAACCTCTCCCATCTGTTGATGGAGGCGCGGGTCATTCTCGGCTGGCGTCATTTCTGTGCTTTCAATGCGGGATGGACATCAGGCCACAGGCGAGCGCACATGCCAGTGTGCCGGCCGAGAGCAGGAAGAGAGTGAGGAAGATACGAGGTGTCATTGCGGCTTGGCCAAGTTGCCGGCCATCCGGTCGCGGTCCCATGCCGCGCAATCGTCAGCTTGCCGGTCGCGGTTATCGGCGGTGACTTCCCACCGCTGATTGATCCAGCGGAACTTCTCGCCGACCTTGGGGATGATGCGCTCGACATGGGCGGTGCAGGCGGCCGGCATGGAAGGCGGCGGGGAAGATGCCTGCGCCTGCCCTTGTATATCGGCAGCCTTCTCCGCTCTTTCATCGAGCGTCTGGCACCCCTTCGTGCTCATGAGCGCGAGAGCGACCGGAAGCATGAAGATTAGCGCTTTGCGTTCCACTTGTTGTCCTCCTCGGACCAGCGGCCACCATTCGGATCAGTGTCTGCCGCGATCCTCGCTTCAAGTTCCTGCCTTGCTTCCGAGCTGGCCCGGAGAGCCGCGTCGGAGCGCTTCGATGCCTCGGCGGTCATCTGCTCCGCATGGAGGCGGTCTTGCCGCTCCTTGGCCAGTTGGGCGGCCAAGGCATCGCGTTCGAACTTCGTCACCATCTGCTCGGTTGCAGCCTTAACCTGATCGGACGCATACCGCTGCTTTTCGCCCACCGCGATATCGCCGATGATCGGAATGACGCCGATGTATGGAATATGCGAGACGACCGGCAGGCCTTCATAATAGAGGGTGCAGAGCATTGCGCCGGCGAGCGCAGCCGCGCCCATCTTGAGATAGTCCAGAATGCCAAACATCAGTTCGGTCCTGTTTCGTTTGCAGTGAAAGGGGATGGCGGCGGGGTGTATGGCTCCGGCCCTGGCGGCTGATAACCAGCGTCGTCGGCTTCGGTCAGAAACCGTCGCTTGTTCTTGTCGTCCCAAATGGCGCCGAATACATAGCTGCCGACGATGGCGGCGATCAGCGTCAACAGCGCGATCAGCGCCTGCTCGAGGATCGAATTGCTGGAAGCGATATATCCGGACACAGAGGCGATGATGATCCCTTGAGCGTTCGCCATCGCCCACAGGAGGACCCGGAACATCCACCGTCGCCGGATCGGCCAGTTGTCGCGCGTCAGTTCCTGACTGAGCGCCGCGGCTTTCCTCGATCCCGACATCAGGCGGCGCCGAGAAGAGCGGCGTTGAACAGCTTCGCATATGCGGCGATATCATTCGCCCGATCGAGGCTGTTGATGATCCGGCGCGCATTGATCCAGTCGGACGATTCCTGAGTGAAATAGTCGCCGAGCTTCTTGCCGGTGAAGATGCCGTCCCGCATGCCGACCACGATGATCTTCGCCGCGATATCGTCCTGCCGCGCGAGGTCCGGATTGGCATCCAGATCCAGACCGAGAATGGTCGAGAACCTGACATAGTTGTTCCGCCCGGTGATCTGGCAGTAGCCGCGGCCGCGATAGCGCCAGCCGTCACCGCTGGCTTCGTTGCCGTTGCCCATGCGGTTTGCGTAGGCCCGGTTCGCGATGCGCTCCGGCTGGCGGGCGTAGGCCTTGGCATCTGCCGGCGAGAAGTATTTCGGAAAGGTGTTCCGGAGACCTTGCTCCGAATAGTTCAGATTTTCGATGATCGGCTGAAATGTGCCGCCGGTCTCGATCATCGGTGTGGCGAGGACATACGAGACGGCGCGGACATCGGCCACCCCGAAATCTCCGCATGCGTCCAGCAACGCCTCGATACCTTGCACCTGAGACTGCGACAGCGCGCCTCTGAATACAGAGGTTCGCGCCGTCGCGAAGAATTTCGCACGGTCCATTGGTATTAATCCTGTTGTTGAAGAAGCCGTTGAAGAAGCCGAAGCACCCGGTCCGCGTTCGGAACGAGTTTCGGTTTCATGGGATGTCCTGAGATTTTAGATGTTCGACCGGAACTTTGGCGATTGTTGTTGCACTCATAGGCATCATCACTAAATGGCCGGAAATTCGAGCTTTCATCGGGCTTTAAACTTCCGCCGATTGCGCGATTTTGGGGCTGCAAGTTAGCCTACCCTCAACGCATTGTTTCGAATTGCCTTCAACAGCCCCTGCGTACCGCCCTTGACGACATAGCCGGGCTTGGCCGCATCAATCGAGAACGTGTCGCCGAAGCTGATGGCGTCGCTGTCCGTGCGCAGGACATCGGCGATCGGCAGGTACCCGGAAGTCTTCACGCGACCGAACTTCGTCGGATAGATATCTTCCCATGCCACGCCAGCGTATGGCGCGTTGTCGCCGGAGATCATCGGCCGGACGCTGCGGTTGTCGCCGTCATAAGCCAGCACCATGCCCATCAGGATGGTAGTCGCGCTCGTGTTCTGAAGCGTCCGCTCCTCGTCCCGGAAGAACGGACGGTAGCGGCCGCCGACATTATAGAGGGACGCTACAGCTGCGGAGCCGAGGGCCGCGTTGATGAAGGCCAGCACCGTCGCGTTGCTCTGCGCGGTGAAGTCCTGATTGAAAGCGACAGTGACGGCCGATCCACCGGCCGGCGTTACGACCAGCGTCTTGCTGGTCGTGGAGCAATCGCCGAGGCGCTGCCCGAGCGAGGTGATGAACACATTGCGGGAACTACCGACGCCGGTGCCGGAAACGTCTGCCCAGCCGTAGAGATAGCCGGACGTGCCGCCTGCGCCGGGAACCGTATAGGCCTGCTGACCGAACAGCACGGAAACCGCATCACCGGAGACCGCGATACCCGATCCGTCAGCCGTCGAAGCGTCATCGATACGCAGCGCGCGTCCCCATTCCTGATTGAGGAAGACGGCAGGGCTGTTTCCGTAACCTTCGAGCCGGATCTCGCAATGATCGGCCGGTTGATTGGCAAGCGACGTCTGAAGCCAGGGATCTGCGAAATACTGGATATCGCCCTCAAGCTGGCTTCCGGTCACGCGGCAAAGATCGTCCTGCAAGGATCCGAGCGGCTGAAGGATCAATGCATAGGCGTTCGGAAGGGCATTGCGGGCGATCAACCGGCATTGATCGACGGTCACCTCTGCCGGGTTGGTATGACCGCCATTGGTGTGGAATTGCAGGCCGGCGCGCACCCCGTCGAACGTGCACTGCTTGAAGCGCACCCGTGTACCGGATGACGATCCGATTGCAAAGGCGTGGGTCGATGCCCATACACCGTTCGGATTGCCGCTGATCGACGCCTGATAGGCAACCGCTCCATCATTTCCGAGATGGAGGAAATAGCAGTTTTCAAAATCCTCAAGGTTGTTCTTGACCGCCGTGCCACTATCGCAATGGAAGGCGTAGCGGCCGTTTTTGACTATGAACGTCAGGTTACGCCATTCTCCGGAATAGTTTCCGAAGACGACGGAGTTGGTGGAGATGTCCGTCAGCGCCGCGTCATCGGACTGGAGAAGCTGAAGGATGGTGTCGTCCCTGTCGCGACCGCGCCAGACCTTGTTCGCGCCAGCCGCCCAATTGGTCTCCGTGTAAGTGCCGTGCTCAATGGTGATCTGCGCCTTGTCGATGACGGAGGCGTCAAGGATAGCCGCATCGGCAAGGGAGGGCTTGGTATAGTCGCCGCCCGAAGGCGCGACAGTCACCATGATCGGATAGACGTAATGCGGGTCCGTCAGGCTGATCGTCTTTTCCGCCGCGATGCGCTGCGTATTACCAAGCGCCCAAAGCAGGGTGTCTTTTTGACGGACGCCATCCGTCACGATCCGCACGTCGCAGGTCGTGAGCAGCACCCACATGTCTGCCGCAGCCGCGCCGCCCGTGGTCGACTGGATATAGGGCTGCAAGGCCGTTTCGTCGCCCACGATATCGAACTCGAATTCGATCAGTCTGCCAGTCGTGCCGATCGGGATGTTGTTGATCACCTCGACCGTGGGGGCACGAGTGCCGCCCGCAACGGGAACGACCTGCCCGACGACGCCGATATTCTTGGAATAGCTGTCGCTGGTCGACAGGGACATGGAGAAGCGGACACGCTGCCCCGCCAGGGCGCGGCGGGTACGGCGGTCGAGCGGCAGGATGACCTGCATGAGCGAAGAAACACCCGTTTGATCGGTCGGGATCGTCCAACCGGCGCTACGGCCAGCGGCATCCTTACGGACAGTCGCACCGTTGAAAACCTGCGGCAACAGTGTGGCGTCATCGATCAGGCGACCGGCGCTTGCATCCGAGGCACGCCGCGCAGCCTCGGTCTCCGCCGTCCATGTGTTGAGATCAGCATTCGGGCCACCGATGAGTGCAGTCGATTGCGAAATCCGGAACTGCAGGTCATCCAGCATGACCCATCGCTCTGCGCCCGTCGTCGCCGCCGATGACTGCCGAAGGTAGGGTTGCAATCGCCTGACGTTCGCTGGCAGCGCAGCGCTGAAGAGGATGACACGATGGCTGCTGTCGACCTGAGTGTTGATGACGGTCGTGGTCAAATCGCTGACCGTTCCATCGACCAAGACAACTTGAATCACGGCGGTAATCGGATTGACGTAGCCGTCCGACATGGAGAGCTGCGCTGCAACTGTCACCGTTCTTCCGGCAAGGCGGGCACGGATAGCTGACGGGATCTCTATGATCGGGCGTACGTAGCTGTTCTGCCCCGTCGATCCGGCCGGGATAGTCCAGCCCATTCGCCGACCCTTCGCATCGAGACGGACGGTTGCACCAGCCAGCCATTGACCGTTCTCCGTTGCCCTTTCGAATGCACCGCCAAGAGCAGCATCGCTCTTGATCATCGCGGTAACGTTGGCGGCATCGATAATATCGCCGACGCGTTTCCATCCGGCGGGGCTGGCACTCCACGCGTAAGAGCCGGCATTGTTGACCGTGCTGCCGGTTACGGGATCGGCATGAGTACCAGTATCAGTGCTGGCAACCGTACCGGGCTGGCCCACACGCTCGCCAGGATTTGCGCTCAGGTCCGACCATGAAGCAGCACTGACACTTCCTTCTGCGGCCCCGGAGATAAGGTCCTCGATGGTCGCCATCAGGTCGCGGAGCCCATCTTTCGGCGGGTTGAATGGATACTCCGACGGTCCGTTGGCATAAACGACGTTGGCCTTGTCGCGAATAACGCCCATGAAATTCTCCATGCGTTGTCGCTCCGGCACGCGGCCAGAGACAGGAAACTGAGATTGTTGAAAAGGTCAGGTGACCGTGAACGCGCCTGTTGCGACTGACGTGCCTTCGACGCCAGATTTATTTAGAGAGACAACCCACGCATATTTGACGCCAGCGGTGAGAGTGATTGTCGCGTTGGCGAATGCAGCCGGAGCGCCATACGTCGGCGGACTGATCGCACTCGCAGTCGAAAAATTGTTGGTGATGTTCCAGTAGATTCGCGAACCCGCATAGTTGCTGCTGTTCGGTGCGGTCCAGTTGATGGTCGCATTTCCAGTTCCAGGCGATACCGAAACACTCGTCACCGGGCCAGCAGGCGTCGGATCTGCTGTCGTATGGACTTCTTCCGTCGGCGAGCGCGGGCCATAGGAGCCATTCGAGCCGATATACCCTGCCTCAACATCAAGATCGACGTCGACCGGAACGGCGCCCGTATTCAATTCGATAAAGCCACCGGACAATGTCCAATCTGGGAACTGCTGCTCGACCCACGCGCCGGGCGTACCGCCGCCTGCATCCGTCAGGCGATAGAAAATGACCGGCGTCCAACTATCAGATTCGGGATCGACGAGAACAACGCGTAGATAGACCGAACCGCCGTTCGCCTTTGGCTGCACGGTATTGATGACGGCCTGTGCAATTTCCGCAGTGCCAAGCTGATTGGGAACGGGCGGCTGCGCGCCCTCATCCGTCACCGGATTCCAATCATCGATATTATCCGGATGCTGGATGATGTCCATCGTGAAGCCGCCCTGTGTAATAGCGAGGGTGGACTTGCGATTTTCAACCACCTTGCCATCTAGTCGAGGCAAACGAAGAGGAGATGAAATCCGCACCCATCGGCTGTAGATGGCGTTCAAGCCAGAAAGACGAACGTCGATCGATCCCTTGACCTTCTGCTGCACACGTAGCCAGTCGCGCTTGCCAAGACGTCTAGCCTGACGCCATTGCTGGCACCACTTGTAATCGCCTTCCTGGGACAGGACGCGGCCGGCCGTTAGCTGCGCAGCGGTGTCCTCGAAATAGTCAGTATCGCAAGAGGAGTAGCCAGTATCGGGATATGTGAATTTCGGCACAAGCCGGTTGCACTCATCCTCGAATAAAACATCGTACTGTATCTGGTGACCGATCAGATCGGCGTCAGATAGCATTCCGACACGGCTTTCGCGAAACTTGCCGACGGTGAGCAGAAGAGCCCCATCGCCACGTTCGCACATCCAGCCATCGCAAGAGGCAAGGATTGCATTCGTCCCGACCTTCGGGCCGTTCTCCGTCGTATCCCAGCCGCTGCATTCGTAGCGCTTCTCCGTGCCGCCGGCCGCAAGAGGAATATCCTCATCGCAGATATCTGCTTCCTCGATCCACATATCGAGAACCGGCAGGATGGCCTTGGTATAGTCGCGGCGATTGCCGAACTCGTTGAAGCATTCGTGCCAGCACAGGATTAGCGCGCTGTTGCGCGTCCATGCCCATGTGGCTGGATTTGTCGGGCTTTGGGCAGGGTCGCGGAAATCCCAGCAAAGCGCGCCATCCAGTTCGACCGAGACTTGCGGGGCACCATAAGGGAATCGCTTCTGCTGGTTTTTGGCTGCTGTGGATTCGGCGATCATGGCGACAGAGGCCTGACCGTCGCCGCGGTGATTGTTGGTCCACACTCCTGACGATGCGAGCTTGTCGACCAACGGCGCGTACGCCGTCTCTGTCGCCTCGCCAACTCGCGTCAGAAGGCGAACGTTATTGCCGTATCGCCCGTTGTCGTCATTGGTCGTGTAGCCGTTGGCGTCAAGAAAGACTTCGTCATCGTGAAGCCAGTAGCGATTGATCGACTTGACCTTGTGGGCCGCAAGAGCCTGAACGGCATAGAGATAGTCGCCGCTGGCCTCCCACATCATGTAAGCCCCGGCGAGCCGATTCCGTCCTACCGCATATATGCGATATGGAACGCTCTGCGTCTTCGGGACACGCCCGCTTTCCGGGTCCGGGGCTTTGGGGGCCATCAGAGCCTGGAGACCAACTGTCAGTGCGGTCGTTGCGACCGCCGCTAGAACCGACGCGTATGAAATTGTGGTCGCACCAATCGTGCCCGTCACACCCAAAGAGACAAAAAGCGGTGTGAAAATCGGGTCACGCCGAGGAACCGGAAACTTCGAAGTCGTGCTCTTCAGATATCCATCGAACACCTGCCTCTGAAACGGAAGCCCGTAGAAGTGGTCGTAAAATCTTTCACGTCTCATCTCCCCACCCCCCAAGCCGCTACGTGCCGCAGTCTTTTTCCGACGACGCCGACCGGGCTGAGGCATGCCCATAGAGGGCCGAACCTGATGGCCCCGACTTCTTTCATTTCGCCGCCAAAGCTGACCTGCGCGACAACCACGCCGATATCGCCGGTCTGCGGCTCATCAGTTCGGTGGATGCCGATCGGCGTCAGCACGGCGTCGACAAGCGACGTCATCCCGCCGTAACGAGAGACAATTGCTTCCGCCTCTTCAGCCGTGCCGTATGTGCCGCGGAAATCCTCCACTGGATCGACGCCCGTAACGTGCTCAACCCATGAAGCGCAAAACATCAGGCAGTCGTCGCCACCCATGCCGCCCCACCGAAAACGGTGCGGCAGGTCAAGCCACTCTCGCAATGTCATTGGATTTCCTAATAGTTCGGCCATACAGGCGCGAGGCCGCGCGACAGACGTTGAACCTGCTTGCAGAAGTCATCAGTCGGCGAGAGCGCTTTTTGCTGGGCGTCGGACCAAAGCGTCTTTGCCGGGCGAGAGCGCGATACGCTGCCGGAAACGGCGGAAAGGCTTAACGTCAATGACGGCGAACTATCGCCGGCCGCCACTTCGCTCGACTCACTTACGTGGGAGGCGGTACCGATCCAGATCGGCTTTACTGAACCCATTGGCTGGTAACAATCATCCAGTGTCGTAATGCCGATCTGTATTGCCGCACCGCGGACGGCGGGCAAACTGTCAATGGCCTTTGCCGCGGTCGCTGGGTCAATGCCGCTCATGGAAAAGTCGACGCTGTCGGCCGTGCCGTTTATCAGGCTTTCCAGCGTGGGTATGCCGAGAAGACGGCCGCCGCCCATATAGACGGTGCCGTCCGCGTCGATGCTGTCCATTCGCGCCGGCATATCATTGACGCCGAACCAGATGTGTAAGGCCGGGTCGGTGTCTACGCGCAAGAAAATGCCAAGCTGATAGCTGCCACGCGTTGTCGCGATGACATCATCCGGTATCCAGGCCATATGGCCTCCAAACTGGAAATCGAGGCTAAAATGCTTCGGAAAACTGGATTGTCTGCTCAGTCACAAAGAATGCCTCGATGACGGATGGCAGCGTGAAATCAGACTTGAACTTGGCAATGAACCGAGGCCGGGCGAATTCTACGCGGGCGCCTGCCGTAACGGCCTGCCGCAAGGGCGGCTGGATGGAAGCGATATAATCGGAATAAGTCCGATTATATCCGCTAACGTCCTGAGTGCCGCTCGCGGTTTTGACGATTTCCCAATCGCGGTATGCCCGCCAACCTTTGACTGAATGCTCGATTGAAAACCAGTCGCCATCGATATCGCGGGATGCGTCGTAGACACGGATCGAGATCTGTCCCGCATTTAGGGCAGCACCAGACAAGACCGTTCCCCAAACAGTTGCCTGGCTGTATCCGGAGTCATCCGAGAACAACGATCCATCCGAGTGAGGAATGCCTCTCACGATTGGCGTCGGGAGCTTCCCGATTGTCGGGAATGGCCCATGCCAGTCAGTCGGGATCGGCACGATAATGTTGCGAAAGCTTCCATTCAGCCGCGCGCCAAGCTTATTGATGTAGCGCAGCTGTTCCTTGCTGACGATCTTGCAATCTTCAAGCGTGGCGGTCACAAGGCCGCCTCCGCTCAATTCGATCGACTGACTTTCGCCAACACCATTGCGGCCACCGTCAATACCGCCGCCAACCACATCATAAATGGCTTTCGGGCACGCCAAGAAATCCAGCGCCAGTAAGGGCTGGTTGATCAGACTACCCATTCATCAAGCCTTCTGATTGGCGAAACGATTCTGCATCGTGCCGAATCCGCCGCGTTGCTGTTGCGTGTTATAGGTGTTGAGACCATCGCCCACGCCCTGCTTTACCAGTGTGCGAATATGATCGTCACCGCTCGCCCCACTGATCTGCACATGCAGAATGCCCGGTTGGTTGCTGTTGGCGGCAGGGCCGCCTCGAGCGCGCAAGGTTGGTGCTGACGGAGCAGAGACCAACGCCGGCGTGACGAGGCCGCCTTCGGCATAGCCCTTCATCAGCCCGCTAAGCGCTGGCACGCCGATCTTGTCGACGATGTGCTTCGGCACGACATATTCACCGGCATGGACAATGCCGGCGGGTGTGTTCTTGCCGCCGGGCCCGGTGTATCCGCCGTCAGCGAAGAGGCCCGGCAGAAGCTTGCCGGCAGAGGCTGCCTTGAACTGGCTGCTGTTGCTAAACAAGTTTGCGAACAGAGAGCCAAAGATGCCGCCGCCATTTGCGCCTGCTGCTGTGGGAGCCGCAGGGAAAATGCCGGAAGTTAGCGAATTGCCAATCTGTCCGAGTCCGCTTCCGAACGTACCGACGTTCTTGGATGCGTCGCCCAGCGCTGAATTGAACTTGGTGATATACTCAGGCGTGGTGTTAAAGCCGTCGCTGGCATTGCCGGCCTTGGACAACGGGCGGCCACTGAACCAAACAGAGGCGGCATCCTGCGGGTTTCCATATTTCGACACAGAAGCGCCAAAGTATTTATTAAATACGGCATCCTGTGTGCTTTTATCATTCAGGAATGCATTCGGTGTCATTGCCGTGCCGGTTGCTGCCTTCGTCCACGACGGGACGTTGGCACCCATAACCTGATACGCTCCATATGCACGATCACCGCTCTTTAGCACTGGACCAAGGGCGCCATAATTGCCGCTGCTTTCGACGGACTTGATGGCCTCTGCGTAAGCTGACATGTTGCCGGCCATTATAGGATTGGTCGCTTTACTGGACGACCCGCCAAATATTTTGGATACTGCGGTGGCACCCAAACCAGCAACGCCAGTTCCGGTCGCCCCCGCACCATTAGTCGTACTACCGCCAAACAGCGCATTTCCGATCTGCGTAAACAGCTTGTCCCACAGCTTATCGGCCTGCTTTTCAAGGGCGCTTTGCAGCGCCGTACCAAAAGCCTTACCGATGCTCTCGCCGTTCTTGACCAGTCCATCCTTGAAATCGGTCAGGAAGCTGGTCACGGCTTCGCGGTTGGCCTGCTGATCGACCGATTTTCCGATGGCCCGCCCGGTTTCGCTGTTTGGATCTTCCGGCAGGCCGTACTGTCGCTGCATCGTGACGATCTGCCGATCGCGCTCCGGCAATGCCGAAAGGCGGTTCTGATCGTTCAGGTCCTGGTACAGCTTGATCTTGGCAAGCATGCCAGCGAGCTGCGCATACTGGTTGATCCTGGTCTGAAGAGCCTTCTTCTGATCGTCCGAGAGATTAAGCTTTTCAGCCTTCTGCCAAGTCTCCAACGAAAAACGGGCATTATCAGCGGCGATGCCATATTTTCCAACGAGCGAGGTTTCGAGCCGGATGGCCTCGATGCGATCGCCTGCCGTCTTTAATAGGTCATCCTGCTTTTTCTTGAGTTCCACTGCAGCATTCGCCGCTTTCCGAGCCGCAGCCTCCTGCTTCTCAACTTCGCCGGGGAGCCCCTCCATTTCGATATTGGGGCGGGGTGTCGGCGCCGGATTTTCGATCCGGCGTCCATCTGGAAGATTTAGATACTTTTTGTCATTCGCCTGCTCTGCCCGCGATTGCCCAATCAGAAGTCGGCGCCGCGCTTCTTCGTTGATCGTATTTCCACCGCTGAATTCGCGAAGCCGACTCATTCCAGAATTTACAACAGACGAAACGCTCTCAGAAAATGACTGATCCGGCAATTGCAGTTCGAACAGCTTCTTCAGCTCCGCCGAAAGTGATGCCACGCGGTCGATCTGGTCTCCGGCAGTTCCGCCGATGACTTTAATAGCATCAACCATGCCGGGCACAGATTCCGCCAGCTTGACGACATTCTCATCCATCTCAAGCAGGCTTCTCGCCCATTCGCGAACCGCGTCGGGCAAGCTCGTATCGTTCGCCAGGCCAGCAATCGTCGCCCTGAACTCAACGATACGCGGCGTTCCCTCTTCTACGGATTTCCGCAGATCGATAAAGGCCCGCTGCATTTTGGTGCTAGCATTTGGAAAGTCCTTGAATGATGAGGCCATACCAGTCAACGCAGCAGGCCCTTGCGATGCAAGGTAACTAGCGGTCTTTCCGAGGGTTTTATATGTGTCGTTCAGTCTTGTGGTCGTCTCAAAGAGCGTTTCCGCTTCACTCTTCTGGACGTAATCTTTGAGGCCATTAGCCGCCTCACCATATGCACCTTTGATTGCCGCGATATTTTCGGCATGCGCCTTCAGTATCTCATCCACTTTTTTGGTATCTTTGGCGGCAGAAAAATACTGAATCAGTGCCGCCGCGCCAGCCGTAAGGCCAATAGTTACAAGAGAGATCGGACTAAAAAGCGAACCGAAAGCGGTAGCAAGGCCAGCAACTACGTTCTTACCTTCACCCATCGTCGCGAGGACTGACGATAGTTGTGTTCCCTGTTGAAGCGCAATCTGCACCGGATTCATACCCATTGCAGATGTGACGGCGATATCTTGAAACTGTGCTGCGATATTCGCTGTCTGGAAACCACTGACCGTCTGCCGGCTAGCGCCTGCCGGAATCTGCCCGGCAGCAGCATTCCGCCCCTTGATGGCTGCGGTAGAGGCCAGTGCGGCCTGCCGCTCTCGGGACATGGCGGCCTGATATTCGGCGCTAGAAATCGCACCGAGTGCATGCGCGCGCTTCACGTCCTCCACATTCTTCTTGTATTGATTAATCGTTGCAAACAGCGGGCTATATTTTGCCCGCAGCCGCTCCAGTTCCTTTCCTTGATCGACAAGCGCACCAGTCCATTCCTTCGCGCCCTGAGTACCAACACCAACCATGACATTGATGCGGTTCTGCATTGACGTCGAAATTGAATCGTCGATTGCCTTACCGACCGAGGCAAACTTCTGCCGCACATTGTTAGTCAAACCGTCGAGCGTTTGTTCGATCCGCTGGATGCTGCGCCGCAGCGTCGCTTGATCAGCACTAATGCTGATAATTAGATCATCGGCATTGTCAGTCATTTGAATTGCATCCTATAGTGATAGAAATCAATCATTGCGTGCCATGGATCGATTTATGCAATCATGGTTCGCCAAAACCAAGAGTGACGCATGAGATTAACTACTGTTTTCGTGGCGTTCCTGGCGGCATCATCCTCTGTGGAGGCACAGCAGATCATGGATGGCTCGACTTACAACGTTTCTACAGAACTACTCGCTGACGCATTTGCTCAACTCATCTCCACGACACCGGATCCTTATGCTGCACAGTTGATCGGACTGAAATACGGAGGCGACGACGGGAATGTCGTATGCGGGATGATCAACCTGAAAGGCGACAATGGCGCCTATCAGGGTTTCAAGCCATTCTCTTTCGATAAGCGAACTAGAGAGCTGAAAATGCCATCGGCTGCGGACTGTAAGGCACCTTAATGTGGGCCGTCGCAAAAAAACCTTCACCACATCACAATAACAAACTCTAACCGTACCGTGCCACCAAGGCCGCCAATTCGGCGTCGCTCGGGCCGCCCGCGCCCGCCCCATCGCCATTCGCCTCGTTATATCCCCGAATGGCTTCGAAGAACTCAGTTAAGGTAGCCTCCCAGAAGTCAGCCGGCCTCCAACCGAGGCCGCCGATACCAAGGCGCATCCATGTGCGCCATGGAAAGGCATCGTCGTTTATGCCGCCTCGCCGGCGGCTTCGGCGTTTCCCTCGTCACCATCGAAGTGATGGGCAAGGATTGCGGAAAACGCTGCAGCGCAGGTTGTGAAGTGCTTAAGCCGAAGTTTGTCGAGAGCGTCATGGCGGTCTCCGCGGACTGTGAGCAGTTCGATACCGACCCAGGTCGCAGCTGCCTCTGCGCCGGACATGCGCGTAAACAGATCATTGATCGATTTGCACTCAAGGCGACTGGAAACATTGGCCAGTCCCTGCATAGTGGCAGCAAGGACAAGCGGCACGTCGTCGATCCAGAGCGGAGCCTCGCCGCGTGCCCCGTTGACGGGAAGCGGAAACGGCTTTTCCATCGCCGTTTCCGCATGCTTCTTTGCTGGAGCCCTGCTCATTACGCTTCCTCCGCCTCGTACGTATATTCCGTCGTGGTGTTCCATGTCGCGCTGAACTCCATGGTGTTGGTTTCATCGCCGGAAAGCTCGAAGCTGGTGACGGACCACTGCGCTTCATAGGTGCCGTCGCCGGGCACGACGACCTGCGCATTAAACGGCTCATTGTCGCGCACGTAAGCCATGAACTGCGTGGTGATGGCACCCTTGATGAACTTGCCGGCGCCGGTGAAGCTGACGGTCTGAACGCCGGGACGCGACGTCTTGACGACCTTGGCACCCGGATTGGCGCAATTCGGCGTCGTGGTGTCGACGGAATCGGACGACAGGCTGAAACTGCGCGTCTTGATACCGCACAGGTTGGAGAAGACTTCCGGCGAGTTGCCGTCGCCGATCTTGATCAATAGGGTGCGGCCCCATTCCTGGCCGTCCTGGAATTCGTCAGCCATCTGACTGTCCTCTTCAATGTTAGGAGTTGATCCGGTCAGGCCGGGATTGCCTCGACGCGGGCATCAAAGGTGATGACCGCATGAGATGTGGCGCCGTCCGCGTCGCGAAATGCGCGCGTCTGGCTATGGGTGATGATCGCGACCCTGAAATGCTGCATCGGCAGGCTGGCCAGATGCAGCGCGTCGGCGACGGCCGCAGCGACCTGCTTGACCTCGGGGTATCCTGTCTTCTGCGACCATGCATGCAATGTCAGATAGGCCCGCCAGGCGCGCCGGCAGGTCATGTCGTCGTTCAGCAACTGGCTTTCGCCGAGCGTGACATAGGGATAGACCGCGCCGTCTTCCGGTTCGTCATAGATCCGGGCGCCGACCAGGGCCGACAGATCGGCAAAATTCGTCAGCCGCGTCAGCAACGCGCCTTGCAGTTCGAGATCGGGACTGGACATGACCTATTTCTTCATCGCCTCGCGAACGCCGCGGTTGACGGCGGCAAGCAGCTTGCGGCGTGCCTGCGGCTTGTAGGCGCGCCAGATCGGGAACAGATGCGGATGCGCGCGCGAACCGGGATGCTTTACGCTTTTCACAAAAGCCTGCTCGCCATCCTTTGCCTGGAAAGCCAGCATCTTCGCCAGCTTCGGCTTGATGGCATGCCCGCTGGTTCCGAATTCGAGGAAGCGCCAGATGAACATGGCGAAGATGCCGGCCGCGCTCGGGTCCTTCGTCGAATTTGCGCCCGGCAGGGCATGCGCGCCGGGTCGGTTGCGCAGAAAATCGCCGTCAATGCTCTCGGCATATTCCAACGTCTCGCCGCGGGGAGCTGCATCGCGCATCTTGTCCGCCGCCTCCTGGGCAATCTCGTATTTCGCATTGGCGGCATACTTCTCGACATTCGGCGCGATCTGGTTCAGCCGCCTTGTCAACGCCTCGCGTCCAACGATTTTTGCTTGCAAAGCCATCAGCCCGCCAATCCCTGTACGATAAGCATTTCCACATATTGCCGGCGCTCGTCCGGATCGACGATCGTCTTGATCGCAAAAAAGCGCTTCGGTTCGCCATTGTCGTTTTTGCCGGTGCGGGCATCGAAGACGCGCCAGTTCGGCGTCACGCCGCGCGTATCAGCACAACTGCGCACGATCAGATTATAGGGTTGCTGCGATTGCAGCCGCGCCTGCGAGACACCCTCGACATCGAGACGGCTGGTGAACAATGGCTGTAGCCGGGCCGACATGGTGAAGCGATCTTCCCATATCGTCTGCTTGTTGCCATAGCCGTCGTCGACAAAAGCCTTCTCCTGAAAGGTCATGCGCTGATCCAGCGATCCGGCGCCGCTACGCTTTACCATGATGCTTTCCCTTTGGCGCGGTGCGCTCACCTGGACGGACGACGATCTCCGCCCTGCCGCCGGAAACTGCCTTGTCGGCGCAGCGGCGATGGACGAACTCAACCATGCCGGCGCGATAGGCGATCGTCACGGCCGGCGTGATGGCAAAGTTGAAGCTGCGGATAAAACGAACCCATGGCATCAGACGCGCAGCCATCTATAGGGGTCGATCAGGAGGCGGGAGGCGGCTGGGATGCCATCCTTGCCGCCGCGATTCTCATAGAGATCTTCGACCACCATCATAGCGGCGATCTTGAAAATCGATTCCTTGCCCTGAGGTACGAGCGAGATGTTGCAATACTGCAGAACCGCCCCTTCGGCCGCATCCATGCAGGACTGGATAAGGGTGTCGTCATCATCGAAGTCGACGTTCAGATGTTGCTTGACTTCTTCAAGCGTATAGAGCGGCCCGACCGCTGTGATGACGACATCACCCATGTCCATATCCTTTCAGGTCCGCGCTTATTCGGCCTTCGGCTCTTCCGCGCGATAGCCGAGCGCGCGTTCCACCGCTTCCTGACCCGAAATATGCGGATCGTTCATATCGATGCGGTTGCGAGGGTCTTCGACCGCCTGATCGACGGTTGCTTCAGTGGCGACCTCGGTCGCATTGTCCTTCTTGTCAGCCATGATCATTCTCCGCTTGCAGTTGCAGGGATGCCGGCCCTAGGCGGGCCGGCGAGCGTGGTCCGCCCGATTAGGCGTTGGCGGCAACCTTCATGGCGCGCATCGCTTCCGGATTGGTGACACCACCACCGACGCGCTTGCGGGTATAGAAGCCCACGAACGGCTTGTTGGTGTAGGGATCGCGCAGGACGATGATGCCGATGCGGTCGACCACGAGATAGGTCGACGCCATGTTGCCGTAGAGGACAGCGATGTTGTTCGCTGCGACGCCCGGCATATCGGGGACCTCGACGACAGCTTCACCGGCAATCGTCGCCGGCTGACCCGCCGCATAGGAGGGCTGCCACAGGTAATTGCCCTGGCCGTCCTTCAGCTTGCGCGCACCGGACTGCGCCAGTCGGTTCATGAAGAGCTTGGCGCCGATGCGATAGCTTGCCGGAAGGCTGTAGATCAGATCGATGAAGCCGTCCGAGGTGAAGGCCGCAGCGGCGCCACTGTTGACCACCGGAATGGCGCCCCAGGGATGCTTCGCCTCATTGGCCGCGCCGGTGACATAGGTGAGAACACCGAAGGGCTTGTTCACGCCGTCGCCCGAGATGAAGGCGATGTTTTCCTGACGCGCGAATTCGGTCTCCACTTCTCCGGCAAGCCACTGCTCCAGGTTGATTTCCGAGTCCTCAAGGAGGTTCTGGGAGGCGAAGGGATTGGCGTACATTTCGCCGGGCGTGAAGTCGAGGACGCCGAGCTGCGGCGTTCCGGTAGCAGGACGTGCGGCGGTTTCGCCAACCCAGCCGGAGACGACCGCGCGGTCATTGTAGACCTTGCGGATGCCCGCGCCGCTGATCGACTGCACCTGCGCATTCTGGCGGATCGGCGAGATTTCCTTGAGCTTGCTGGTGACGGTGCGATCCCATTCGATCGGGGCCAGATAGCCGCCGTCCGGATTGGAGCCGACCGTCATTTGCGCGCGCGGGCCTTCCTTCTGCTTGGCACGAATACCGGCCTCGTCTTCGCCATGGCGGAAGAACTTTGCCCAGGTCTCGGTATATTCCGGATCGACGGGAGTTTTACCGCCGCCACCACCGCCCCCGAGGTTCGCGGCCGCCATCTTGGCATTGAGATCGTCGATGGCCGTCTGAAAATTGCCGATGGCGGCGTCGATACGCTCGACCTTTTCGTCAAGCACGACATCGGCCTTACCCTTCAGCTTCTCGTCGTTGACCTTCTTGAATTCCTCAAAGGCGTTCTGGATCTGCGTGATCATCGCCTTCGGATCGTTGGCATCCGCGCGGATGCTCTGGCCGACGATGGCGCGCGGGACAGTGAGCGCCGTCGCGGTCGCGAGGGCGCGGGGAGAAAAGTGCTTCATCGGAAGCTCCTCTTTTTAGGTTGCTGAGATGGTTGCAAGCAATCCGGCAAGGCCGGACCAGTCTTCGCCAGCGCCCGGCGTGGCTTCAGGGGCAGCGCCTGGCGTGCCCTTGATCTTGGTGATACGTGCGCGAGCGTCCGTCCGGTTCATGCCGGCGTTCACAAGGGAAAGTTCCAGCGCACGCAGTTCATTGACATCGTGGTCCCGCAATTTGGCGGTCTCGTCGACCTTCATGCTGTCGGCGGAAAGAAGGGCGTCGGCAAAGCCACGCTCGATGGCCTGAGAACCCGACATATAAGTGCCGTCGCCACCATTGGCGTTCATCCACTTTGTCACCTTCTCGGCAGACTGCCCCGACCGCTGCGCATAGAGATCGGCCATCGCCTGGTCGAACGGGGCGAGATAATCGGCCGTCTCGCGCAAATCGAACTGATTGCCGATCGCCAGAACCCAGCAATTATGGATCATCAGGAAGGACGCCGCACCGATCTCGACGCGGTCGCCGGCCATGGCGATGATGGAGGCAGCGGAAGCGGCCATGGCCATGATCTTCACCGTCACCTCCTGCGAATGCTCACGCAGGACGTTGTAGATGGCGATGCCTTCGAACATGTCGCCGCCGGGACTATTGACGTGCACCTCTACCGGCCGGTCACCAATGGCGCGAAGCTGGGCGGTCACCGACTTGGCGGTGATACCGCCGCCCGACCAATAATCCTGTCCGATGACATCGAACATGGAAATGACGTTGTCGCCGGTCGCCACGGCGCGGACGCCGGCCGCTTCATCGGCCCACTTGTCGAACACACTGGTTTTCGTGAAAGCGGAAACATCCAGGGTGGCCGGGATCGGCAAGGCGCCGGGGCGGGTGCGCGCGAATACGCGAGTGCTATGCAGCTTTCGCATTTTTGTCCTCACTATCGAGAGCCGGGCCGCCATTGTGGCCCATCATGGGGTTGGGTGGGTCCTCACGTTTCGGAAGATCCATCACGTCGCGAACTTCATCGACATGCATCCAAGGCGCCTGACCGCCGGAGCCGAGTGCCTTCGCCAGGAAGTCGGCCTGATCCTTGAGCGAGCCACGCAGAAGAGCTGCGGCGTTGAACTTTGCCGCATAACGATCCTTGTCGGCCTCGCTCAACAGGCAGCGCTCTATGGCCTGCTGCCATGCTTCGAACCATGGATTGAGAGCGTAGGCGACGAAGAACTGCCCGAGCGCCTCTATGCCGGACCCCCAGCTCGTTTCATCGACCATCAGCAACGGGCGAGGAACGCCGGTTACGCGGGCAATCTCTTCCACCTGCATGCGGCGGATCTCGATGAGCTGAGAATCCCGCGCCGATGAACTGATTGGCGTGTATTCCATCCCCTCTTCAAGAATGAGGTTCTTGCCGGCGTTCTCGGCGCCTTCCTTCTCCGCAAGCGATACCTTCAGGCGATCGAATGCCTGATCGGAGAGCTTGCCTTTATGCTTCAGAGCACCGCCGACGAATGTTCCGTTCTTGAACATGCGGGCGGATGCGCGGTCGGTGGCAATCGCCAGGCCGATGGCATCGCGCGCCTGCTTGATCAGCGACAATCCACAGATGCCGTCCAGCGACGGACCGCGCAGATGGAATACCTGCTTGCTGCTCAAAGTCCGCTGCACACCCTTTTTCGGGGTGTAGACGTAAGAGACGGACCAGTCGTCATTCTGGAGTGGCCGCATGGTGCTGCTGTCCACCGGGATCAGGCGAGAGATGCGACGGCCGCCGGAGCGGAGATCTGTCGAGTCAATGATAATCGCGTACCCGTCACCCGTCGCCAGCGCCTGCAATTGCAGGAACGCCTTGAAGTCATAGGCGCTCTGCCAGTTGTTCGGCTCGCGATGCAGCAGCCGATAGAGCGGATGTCCTGTCGCCTTTTCCTTGGTCTCCTCGTCGATCAACTGCAACGGCAACATGCCGATGGCATTCGAGATCAGCAGGAATGCCCGGAAGAGAGCCGGGTTGCGCATGGCGGTCGCGACGGTGACAGGCTCTCCTGCTGCCGACTGGCTGCCATAAAACAGATAGTCGATAAGACGCTCATCCGTCAGATCGAACGCTTCCGCTTTCGGCTGTGTCGACGCGCGGCGCGAGAAAATACGTTGCAGCAATCCCACGTCAAACCATCCTTATGCCGCGTTCTTCATAGACGGAGATGCCGATTGCATCGGGGTTTCTGCTCATCAGCATCCCGGCGTTGAAGCCGGCCACCAAAGGATCGATCTTGGCGCGGCCGGCCGTTTGCTTCGTGATCAGCACAGCACCGCCGCGAACCTCGACCTTCGCATTCGAAACACACCAGACCATCATGGGTTGGTCGGCGTGGACAAGCGTGCCGTCTTTCAGTTTGCGCTCCATGCCCCATGTCGCCGGCGATAGTGCGGCGCCCTGCCGAATGGCGACGAAAAGCTCATCTGGAAGGCCGCGCGACGCCAGTTCGTCGACCAGTGCGGCAACGCCATAGGGATCGAGGCCGACGCCGGCCTCCTGAGGAAGCAAACCGGCTTCATGAACCATGACGATGATGTCGGCCGCCTCCCGAATATCTTGCGTGGCATCCTTGCAGACCCAAAGATCGCCGACCTTTTCGAAGTCCAAAAGGTCGGCTGCGATATCCTTGCGGCGCTCAAGCACGTCCGGATGCGCCCATGCGCGGCTCCACGTCAGCCAACGCTTGGTAATCTTTTCGCGACCAATCAGCGTAAGGCCGAACAGATCGTCGAGGCCGCCACCGTCGATACCGGCGACAATGACTTCCGATCTCTCTAGCAGCGCATCCAGCGTCAGGGTCTTGTCTGTTGCGGACAGCCAGTAATCAGCGCCCCCCCAACGGTCGTTCATGAGCGCCAGGCCGACTTCAACGTTGAAGTGCTGCGAGGCGATCAGCATCAATTGGCCGATACCCTCATGTTCGGCCTTGACGATTTCGTCTTCCAGGAAGGCTTCATCCACCGACTTATTCAGGTTCGGGTTGACCATTCCCCATGTCTTTGGATCCTTCCACCCGCCATCCTTCGACAAGCGCAACGGCAACTCGTACAGAACTGCGAGGATCGGCAACTGCATTTTGCCGTCGCGCACCTGGCGGGCAATATCCAGTTCCGCCTTGAACACGCCCGAAGGCGGGTCTTTCGATTGCGTCGTGATCTGCAACAAAAAGCCGTCCGGACGTGCCGCAAGCGAACCACGGATTTCAACGAAGACCTCATGTGCCTTGGCCTTTTTCGAGAAGACATGCGTCTCGTCGATAAGGATGAATGTTGCCTTGGACCCGGTAATAACGTCGGCGTCAGCCGCCTTGATAACGATGACGGCGAGGGATATCCGATGCGTCAGCGTCCGTTGGTGCTGCTGCAGATGGAAGATTTTTGACAGCTCCGGGTCAAGCCGGATAATGCCCGCCGCCTGCTTGAAGGCGATATCGGCGATCTTCTTCGTCGGTGCGATCAGCAGCAGCTCCGCTTCCGGACGATGATTGAGTATTGCCGCCGTAACCATGATCGCGGCGGCAATACTGCTCTTGCCGTTCTTCTTCGGCACGAGCATGAAGAATTCGCGGATCATCCGCCGCTTTTTCTTCGCATCGTAGCTGCCGAAGAGTGCCCGAACGAAATCGAAAACCCATTGACCGCAGGCTTCGCCATAGGTCGGTTGCCCGATCACGTCAGGAACTCGAAGGCGCTTGAATACGCGGAGCGCCTTTTCGGCCTCATCCTCAAATAGAGGCAAGTCCGGCACGAGCGAGCGGCCGGACGTGATGCGCTCTTCCCAATCAGGGCACGCGGTCACCCACCGGCTGCGGAATTGCCCGCTGTCAGCATGAACCGACATATCAGTTTACAGTCCCCGGAAAGCGCAGATCGTCGCCCCATTCGCTATTCTCGCCGGCATTCTCGGCGGCCTGCGCGGCAGCTTCCTTTTTGCCGACGCTTTCCTTCTTCTCCCTTTTGGGCTCGCTCTCGCCGCTGAATGATGCGGCGGCCATCATCTGGTCATTGCGCTCCATGAGACGGCCGAACTCCTTGAACGCGCCGACGTTGCCGGCTTCTGCCAACTGCCAAGCCATTTCGAGCCGTCGCATTTCGAGCTGATCGCGCGCGGCATCACGCTTCTTCAGCTCGTGAAAATAATTCTTCCGCAAAGTCGGCAATGAGATCGCCAGAGCATTGGCAATACGCGGGTTCGCCCATCCGAGTGCCACTAACATCTTGACTCTGTTGCGAGTTTTCTCCGTTGCCTCATGCGCTGGTCGACCGACCTTGCGGTCAGACACGACGAAGGGGTTACCGAAGAGGTCAAAATTCTCGTTCACGGGAAAAAAATCTCTGCGTGAGGGGGACGCGGGTCTAGGCGGAAGGGGGGTTCCAAACTTTCGACCCCCCCCTGCCTAGCCTTCGATGGGAGGCTCGCCGACCCCGACCATGACCGGCGGATGCGCGGTGCCGAGGATGCGAAGGTGCACCGATGCGCCCGCATTCAGGCGGGCCAGCTCATCAGGCGATGGTTGCCATGCCGTGACCATGCAGGGCGTCCCCTCGCCATCAACGCTGCAGTTGATCAGCTCATCCCGCAGAGGAAGGCCAAGGTAACCTTGGCTCTTGCCTATGATCCTTGTCGCACCTTCGATCATGGCTATCTGCATGTCACCAACCCCGGAACGCCTGACGTTCCTCTTTCTGCTTCAGCTTGTCATGGCATGGCTTGCATAGGCATTGCAGGTTGTTCTCATCCCAGAACAACAGATCGTCGCCATGATGCGGTATCTTATGGTCAGCAACCAGTTGCGAGGTATCGGCCTCGATGCGACCGCAGCCGCTCATCTGGCAGGTGAAGAGATCGCGCACCAGCACGACCATGCGCAGCTTCTGCCAACGTGCCGTCTTGTACCACTTGCGCCAACCGACGTTGCGGTCACGGTCGCGGAAGCGCTGGGCTTCCGCCTCTTCCCTCGACATGGTGGCAATACGAGCGCCCAATGTCTTCAGTCGTGGCGTGATGGAAGAGAGCCTGCCCATATCTCTTAAGACGACAAAGGCGACCTCTCGGCCGCCTGACATCATCTCATAGCTTGCGCACTGGCCCTGAATCGGTGCCTCCTATCGAGGCTGTCAGGGCGGGGTCCGACCGGCGTACCGACCCCGGAAGTTGCGTTCCCGCCTGTTACGGCGTTCTCAGGGGCTCACTGCGGGATCATCGGATAATCCGTGGCAGATTTGTACTCACACCTTCTCGATGATTGCAAGAGGCATCAGCACTGGCGTCATGCCGCCGAAGACGCCCATTTCGACCACGGCATCACCCTTGCCGTCATCCCTGCATGAGACGATCTTTCCGAAGAACGAGGCGAACGGTCCCTCCTTCACGCGCACCGTCTCGCCCTTCCTGAAGATGGTGGTCGGACGCTCCCAATCCAGCGACCCATCATCCGCCAAAGCCTTGAATCTGTTGACCTCCGCATTCGAGATACGGTGCGGGCTGATGCAGCCACCGAGCACGCCGATCACGTCATCCATGCCCTGAATTCCGAGAAATGCATCGTCACTAGCGACGAACCGAACAAGCACATAGCTGGTCATCGCCGGTATCAGTTTGGCAGGAATGACACGATGCCGGCGGCGGTATTCAGGCCCTTTCCTCATGGGTACGACGGCTTCGACACCGACATCGTCAAGTA
The DNA here is from genome assembly GCA_036398815.1 of Rhizobium sp. Classification (GTDB taxonomy): domain Bacteria; phylum Pseudomonadota; class Alphaproteobacteria; order Rhizobiales; family Rhizobiaceae; genus Rhizobium. The sequence goes on from DASWOH010000033.1 coordinate 27,117, forward strand.
TGTTTTTCACAGCTATTTCGCGGCCTGACATCACGCGGATGGCATACCAGGGCGAATCATCGGCGGTACGCAGCTTTGCAGCCAACAGCAGGTCCGCCCTGATTCGGCGCATCCGATCGTCAAACCGCTCGCCAAGACCAACCGCAATGAGAACGCCGTCCAATTTATCATGCTGCATCATCATTGCCCGCCTCGCTGATTGTCGAAAGGTAAACTGCCAAAGCATCCTCAACCGCCTGGTCCATGTTATCGGCGCCGTCGTCCACCGGTGGAAACCAAACGTATTCATGGGGAGATTCGATAAAGGGCCATCCGCGCCGCTCGTGCAGATCCGCCCATGCCGCGAACAGGGCGCTGTCGCGCTTCACCTGCCTGAAGTCCGACACAGACGGCAGCAGCGCCAGCGACGTGACAAACGGCTCCTTGCGCCGCGCCAGATCGCGCATGGTGGTCACCAGCGGCCAGCCGTGCTCAAGGCGCTTGCTGTGCACCAGCGCCTCTCTGGTGGTCCTTCCAGCCGCGATTTCCCGCACGTCGAACGTGGTGAAGATGATGCGGCCCTTGGGCTCCCGCGAAAGCGCCGCCAATCGCGTGCCCATCCAGAGCTTGCCGCAAACCTTGGCAATGCCGCGCGTCGGCGCCGCCGTCGCCTCTTCGGGCACATCGCGCCAATGGCGGTTCTTGAGGAAGACCGCAGCCGCCATGATGTCTTCCGGCTTTGCCCAGCGCAGATAGGCCGGCGTTCGCTCGACGCATTCGGCGCGCTCTTCCGGCGACAGGGCGAACCATGAATTTCGGGCGAAATCGACATCGCCCTTTTTCCAGGTGGCGTACCAGAGCGTGAAATCGCGTTCGATCTTTTTTCGATCAGATCGCTTCAATCCTCCCTCTTCCGCGCCAGCGCCCGCTTGGTGGGAGTCAGTATTTTTTAAACTATCAGTATTTACTAGTGTCGGATTCACCGGCGACGGCGGAACCGGCGACGGCATTGCCGTCGCCGGTAAATCCGTCTGCGGTAGAAATGCAACACTTTCGCTTTCGCTAATGTCTCCAGAGCTTTCGGCGTCGCGCGGCTCGTCGAAGATCACCAGCACGGATGCGCCGAACTTGCCCTCCGCGCGCTGCTGCTCACGCTCTGCGTAGCCGAATTTCACCAACTCGGCGACCATTCCACGCGCCTTGTCGCGGCCGCAGCCGCCGCGCTTGCATATGTCGCCGATAACAACGGTCCAGTTGTCCGGCTTCGACAGCAGGTAGCTCAGCAGCCAGCGCGCCTCCATGGAAAGCCGGCTATCCTCAAAGACGTGATTGGGAATGGCCGCGTAGCGCGCATTGCGCACCCCGCGCCGGATTGTCGCCTCTTGGCTCATGCCGTCACCTTCAGAAAAGTTAGCTGTAAGCTACTTTTCTCCTTGCAATATTTGTAGCTATAAGCTACATAAAACTCATGAAAAAGATCGCTTACAGCAACGACGCTCTGAAGACCCTCTCGCGGATGCAGCCGAAGCGCGCCGCTCTGATCATCTCGAAGATCGATGCTTTCGCTAGCGGCGAGCGGGTCAACGTGAAGAAGATGCAAGGCAGCAATCGCCTGCGTATCCGCGTCGGTGACGATCGGGTTATCATTGAGGAAGAGACGATGACGGTCACTGTCATCAAGATCGGCCCTCGTGGCGATGTTTACAAATAGGAGAAGACAATGGGAACCGTGCAGAAGCTGACCATTGAGGGCAAGGGCTACGTCCTGCTTTCCGAAGAAGACTACGAAGACCTGATCGACGAAGGCGATGCGCGCGACATCTCCGCCCGCATCGCCGCCGGCGAAGAGACCTGGCCGTCCGAAGTGGTCAAGGCCATCGTCGTCGACCACGAAAACAAGATCCGCGTTTTCCGCAAGTATCGCGGCCTGACGATCGAGGAGCTGGCCGAAAAGGCGAGCCTGTCCCGCCCATACGTCTCCGAGCTGGAAACCGGCAAAAAGGAAGGCTCCGTCTCCGCGATCAAGGCCATCGCCGCCGCACTGAACGTCGGTGTCGAAAACCTGATCTGAGGCTATGGCGGCATGCGTGAGTAAGTTCATGCCGCCATCCTTTCCGGCACTGCCATATGATTGCAGTTGGCGGCAACCAGCGCGGCAGCGACGGGCGGCGATACGCTGTTGCCGACGCAGGAGACCTGCACCGATTTCGAGAAGACGTTTCCGTCCGCGTCGCGATCGATGACGTAATCCGGCGGGAAGCCCTGCGCGTTGTAAAGCTCGCGCGGCGTCAGCATCCGCATGCCGATGTCGACGATAACGAAGGTCACGCCATCAATGTCGACGGTGACAAACTCACGCTCATCCCATAGCCCATGCTCCCGCATGAAATCGGCCACCAGACGCGCCCGGTCGGCCTGATCTTCGGTAAACGGCGGAGCATCGATCCTTGCCTCGATATGGGAGAACCGAGGCTTGGTCGTCAGGGTATGGAACGGCTCGTCTTCCGGAGTATCCTGATCGACCCCATAATAGGCATGCAGATGTGGCGCGACGAGCATCGACTTGCCGCCACCGTCCGCCGTCGTCGTTGCCAGCGGCGCATGCGCCTCGTGACCGGTCGATGTTCCGAACTGTCGAGAGATGAAGGCCGCAACAACGCCTTGCTGCGCACCGGTCGCCGTGGCGGTCGATAACGGATCGCGGGTGTCGCGACCGGGGTTCACGCCGCCGACACGCCGGCTGTCATTGTTGTGCTGCGCAATGAATGCCGTCGCGACGCAAACATCCGCCTTGGCCGTGACAGTTGCCATTGGCTCGTCTCCGCCGCGCGGCCGGCTCTGACCGGCTCTGCCGCCGCAACCGACCAGCGTCGGCGCGACGACGGCCAACCCGGCCCCTCCCGCAGTAATCGTATGCGTAGGCTCATCCGCTCCGTTGAACGGCTTTCCGGAATTGCGCATCGTCATCAGATGCGGAGCCATGATGCCGAGGGGAGCCGCGCCGCCAGGTCGCTTGATGAAGCCGTTGGCGGTTATTGTCGAAAGAGGTTCGCGAGCGTCCTGCCCGGTCGCACCGGTGTTGAAGCGCAAGACGGCCGGCGAGACGACTGCTTTCTCCCCACGATGCGCGCCGGTAATCGTGTTGATAGGCTCTCCGGCGTCTTCGATTCTGACGCCATGGGTCAGGTTGACCAGGAACGGTCGCAGCGCATCGAGCACGTATCGCCGCAAGCCGCGCGCCACGCGGGCCATGGTGTTATGGGCGAGCGGTCTGATGGCCCGGAGCCCGTATCTGGCAAGGATTTCGTCGCTGGTATCGAAGATCGATGGGCAAGGCAGCGACCAGTCGATGATATCGGCCGCCGTGCGCCATGGGAGCTTTCTGCCCGCGATGACGTCGCCATCGGTCGGTGCGCCATGGGTGGGTTTCGGCCAGACGATCTTCAGCCCGTCGAATCGGATGATGACGAACAGCCGCTTGCGGATAGTCGGCGCTCCATAGTCACAGGCACGAAGCTCGCGCTTCTGGATCTTGCCGCCGAGCTTGCGCAGTTCCTTGCACCACTTCTGGAACGTCTCGCCCTTACGCTCCGGGTCTGGCATCAAGCCGCGCTCGGTCTCGACGAGCGGGCCCCAAAATTGGAATTCCTCGACGTTCTCCATGATGATCACGTCGAGCTTGCCGCCGCTTTTCTGGATGCGCTCGACCCAATGGACGATGGTCCACGCGAGGTCGCGGATATTGCGCTCGACGGGCTTTCCGCCCTTGGCCTTGGAGAAGTGCTTGCAGTCCGGAGAGAACCAGCCGAGACCGATATGCTCGCCGGCCAGATGGTCCAGCGGATCGACCTTGTAGATATTTTCCGAGAGATGGATCGTCTCCGGATGATTGACCTCATGCAGCGCCAGCGCAGGCTTGCTATGGTTCAGCGCATAGTCCGGTGAACGTCCCAGCGCCTTCCTGATGCCCTCGGATGCGCCGCCACCGCCTGCAAAATTGTCGATGATCTTGCGCAAATGCGGCGCGATATCGCTTCCGTAAATCGGCGCGGTACTGGACGCCAAGAGGCTGTCAAATAGCTGTTCGGTATACATCAAGCCCCCGTGTGTCGCGGCGGCAGGCCGCATGCGATTCGGTCCATGCGCCCGCGTGCGGCCTCGATGCCGATCAGATCGGTCGGGCCGCCGTCGTCGCGGCGCGGATTGCGAAGAAAGGAAAGCTCGGCATCAAGATAGGCGACGCCGAGATGGAAATTCGCCAGTTGCAACCGGCGGCGTATATGGCTTTCATCCCGAAGCAGCAGCGATAATGACGCTCGCAGAAGCCAGCGGGCGCGTTGCTGATCGGTTTCGGCATCTTCAAGCTGGTCGATGGCGGGAGGAAACGTCATTGCATCGTCTCCATCGCCGGAAAGAGCGGCATTTCCTTTCGATGCTTCTCACGGTCAAGCGCGTCCGCTGCCGCAGGATTGATCCACAGCACCTCAATGCGCCGGCGCGCACCGTCCGCCATGGCTTCGCGCTCGATGCGGAGCCATCCGCTCAGCGCATCGTCATAAAGTGGTGCAGGATATCCCGACAGAACCACCATTCCAGAGAAGCCGCGAAGCGCCTCGAGCAATTCGGCATGGTCCGCAACCGTCATCTCGTGCCGATACTGATGCTTCGGGTCATAGGGATTTCGAAGCCCGCGCGTCTCCGGCATGTATGGCGGATCAACATAGTGAAGCGTTTGCGGCCCATCGTGCTGAGCCATGACCTGCAATGCAGATCGCCGTTCGATGATCACGCCGCGAAGCCGCCCGATGATCGCTGTCAGCTTGATAGGGTAATGCGCCCAATCATGCGCAGGCGTTGTTCCTGATCGACTGGAGTTGGATCGAAAGCCGGTCGTTTTCGCGCCGTGGCGCATGTCCGAATGAGCATGAGACCCAAACCCCATGAAGCTGCGGATGATCAGCCGCCGCGCCATTTCGACAGGATCTGCACACGGTTCCCACGCAAGCTCAAATTCAGATCGAGCGAAAGGGGTGAGATCGAGCAAGGCGACAAGTCTGGCTGCGGCGCTACTGTCTTGCAGAACGCGAAAAAGATTGACCACATGTTCATCGAGGTCATTCCAAACTTCGGCATAGGCGCGAGCCTTACGCATAAGCACAGATCCGCCCCCCCCATATGGCTCGACATAGGTGCGGTGCGCGGGAAAGTGCGATATGATCCATGGGGCGAGCAACCACTTACCACCATGCCAACGAAGAACAGGGCGAGAGGGATCGCTCATGCCGCCCCACCTTCCGGCGTGCCCGCCTGGTTGCCCCAGAATTCCCACTTGCCGCTCAGCCTGATATCGCCGGGCTGCAAACTGTCCTTGCGCTGGAAAAGCTCCAGCTTGCGCATGTCCGGATAAAGGCGTTCGATCTCCTCGGCGAACCAGACCGGCTTTCGGCTGTGCTCGGTTTTCGGCTCGCTGTAGAGGCTTTCGGGCTTGGCGGTGTAAAGGTCGATGCCGGGGAAATTGCCTCGCTTGCAGATCAGCAGATGCTCAGTTCGGTCGCGCACCTCGCGGCCCATGCCGATATGAACTTTGTCCCATGTGATCGCGCTGACATAGCTAAAACCCCATGCCTCGATAATCTTCAGCGCATAATGAATCCGGTTTGTCGTTGACCAAAAATAGAGCTTTGCATCCTGCGTGAACGGGCTACGCGCGCCTGCGCAAAGCGCCATCAGATCGTCGACCGTCATGGATGGATAGCGCAGGCCCTTGTCCTGCCCGGTCTCGTCGCTCCATGCCTCTTGCTGCCAGGGCACATCGCAATAGCCGACCGCGAAGGCCGCGCGCGGCATCTCGCCCGCAACCAGCGTTCCGCGCTCCGCGATGGTATTGATCAGCGAGGTACGGATCATGCGAGAGTGCTGCATCTTCCTGGTGCGGTTCTCCTTCACATCCGCAGCCTTGCGCTTCTCCTCGTCGAGCGCGGCCTCGACATAGAGTACCTGCCTGTCCTGCGGGATCTGCTTCAGCCGGTCGAGGAATGCGCCATTATCGAGGCGAGAACCGCGCAGACGGTGCAGCGCCATGTCCGCAATCTTTTCGCCGCGAGCTGCGTCGCGTTGAATGGCGCGCTCGCTCTGCCCGGTCGCTTCCGCCGTCGCCGCTGAGAACCGTTTTGCAGAGGGTTCGCCAACTTGGCGAACCCTCGTATGCTGGTTTTCGCCAAGTCCGGTATCCGGATGCTTCAGCAGATAGATTTCCTTACGCCGGAAGATGAACAGCGCCCGGTCGGCCGCCGTCAGTTCGGCACGGCACAAATTCTCGTCGATCTCCCATAGCTCGCGGTCGAGATCGTCGCCCTCCTCGTGAAAGCAAAGTACCTGCTTCCAGCCGAGCTGGGTTGCCGTCTGCAACCGATGAAGGCCGGCCGATAGCGCTACCCTGGCATCATCGAGCTTGCCGAAAACCGTGATCGGCGTCTTCTGCCCGATCTCCTGAAAGGACGGCTTCAGCGCGGCCACCTTCGCCTGATCAGCGCCGCGCAACCGATATCCGATGTCGATGGTGTCGATATCCCGCCAGATCGCGACACGCGCACCCGCCGGGACAAGCTGGTCCGCAGCGATAGCCTGCGGCGGCGGCACTTTCTTCTTGGCGCGTTCGGTCGGATACCAAACGTCCGCATCCTTGCTGTCACGCTGCAACATGCCCTTGACGTTGAGCTTGATACAGGTCCGACGTTCATTGTGATCGGCGCTGCACACCTTGCCGTCGCGCAGGGCCGCGTCCATGATCGCCTGCACGCGCTGCTGCGCGGTGAAAACAGCATTCATTGCGCCATCCTCCGTTCAAAACGGGAGATGCCGCGCAGAATCGTTTGCGGACGACGTCCCTTCGCGATTCGCGCCGCCATTTCCTTCGGGTCGTAGCCGAACGCCGCACCGGCAATGGCCTGACGCAGTGGCTTCGGCAAAGAATCGAATGCCCGCATGACATCCGCCGACGATGGACTGATACGCTTCGTCATCACTCGCACCTCATCAAACGATCTAGAAAATCCCGCCCCTTACCGACGATCCAGACGGCCTGGTCGTCACGCACGTCGCGGCACACGAAGCCGCAGGCGACGGCGCGGTCCACGGACATGCGGTCGGCGTTCAGCGTCATGCGGTAAGGCTGGGGTGACAGAGCCACGCGGCGCAGGAAGGCGATGCCGCGCGGCCCGAGAGATGCGCCGTTGGCGATCGTCGGATAGGAGACGGTGGTCGGCTTGCCGGCATAGGGGATGCGGCGCGGTCTCATGCCCGTTCCTCCATGCCGTCCAGCTTCGGAATGATCTGCATCGCCGCGCGGATCAGCTCATGCAGCTTCAGGCGCAATTGCTGCTTCTCAAGCGCGTCGAGCCTGCCGTCCGCGAAGGCCTGCCGCGCCATCCGCCACAAGGCGGTGGCCTCATCCATGATCAGAAGGGCGTCGTTCTCGGATAGCGGCGAATCGCCCTGAATGCGCTGCTCCATCGGCTCCAGCCGATACCCCAGAAGTTCGGCCATCTTGGCGGTGACGACCGGTTTCCGCGCCGCGCGGTCGAGATCGAGCGCGACATCGACCGGGATGAACCTCTTTTCGTTCTCCGTATCGGTCGATGCATATTTCGAAAGCTGCGATGTGACGACGCGCGTCACATACTGAAACACGGTGACGCCGCCGGCCAGCTCATAGGCCACGTCCAGCACCCGCTTCAGCGAGAAATATTCCGTCTCGGAAAAACGACGCACGAAAACACCCCCGATCATGGTCAAGGAAATAAAAATTCGAAAGGATTCCATGTGCGGCGCACGCGGCCGCCGTACTCACGCGCTCAACAAAGCAACGGAGGCCCGCATGCGAACGAATGCCAGAAACGAAAAAGCCCGCCAGGGCTCGAAGGTCCGCCGCCCTGGCGGGAGATGGTGCCGCGGTGAATGGTGCGGCACGGGGGAAACTGGCCGCGCCGGAGAAAGGCTAAAACCGGCGCGGCTGATCGGTGGCCCAAGAGACGGCCAAAGCCACCGGATAAAAGGAGGCAAATCATTCGGCGGCCTCCGGCTTCTGAAGCTGCCCTTCGTTGTAAGACCGTAGCATATCATTTGCTGTGATCTGCCCGTCCGTAATCTCATGGATACGAGCGATGTAGCGCGCACGCGGAAAAGCCTTGCCGGTCTCCCATTTGGAAAGCATGCCCTTCGTCACACCGAGCAGCGAGCCTAAAGCCGCTAGTGTTAGCGCGTTTTTCCTTCTGTAGACGGTCAGCACATGGGTCATGCCGTAAATGTTTCTATTATGGAAACATATTTGTCAAGCATGCCGCATGGTCAGGTTTCCCTTTTGAATAACGTCTTCTCTGTTGAAAAGTGCGAAAATAGAAACATGCCAATCAAGATTCATGACAAGGGTCGCAGGCCCGCTCATATCTTCCTTAAGGAATGGTTGGACTATCGCAACCTGACAGCGGAGCAGCTTGCCGGCCGTCTGGAAGTTAGTAAAAGCGCCATCTCAAAATTAATGACGGGTAAGCAACGCTACAATCAAGACTGGCTTGAAATGATTGCATTTGCCTTGAATTGCGACGTTCCGGAACTCTACAGGCCACCGGAAGCGCCAACCGCGAACGAGCTTTTATCTAGAATGCCGCCGGAGGTTCGTGAGACTGCAATGAATGTGCTTGTCGACCTCGCCAAGGTCCGAACAGCGGGCGGAAGATAATCACTATTGCAAGCAGCGGTAGAGCATCATAAGTTCCCTTTATTGAAACATTCAGCCTGGGGAATTTGGTGGAAAACGTTTCCATTGCTCGCACACTTGCGGAACAAGTATCTAAAAAGCCGGTTCCGAAGTCTCCGATCCCTATTCTTCTTCCCGACGAAGATGAAGCAATATCCGCAAAGCTGGAAAATCTTGGATATGCCGAGGGACAGTCATTCGCAATCGAATATGTCGATTCGGCCAAGAGACCATCAACCAGGCGCATTACAGTATGGGGTATTGTTGCTGGCGCTGGCGGTGTGCCGTCGCTGATAGCATTCTGCCACGAGCGCAAAGCCCAAAGGCAATTCCGTATCGATCGAATTCAATGCTTCATCGATTATGACGGTGAAGTCTTCTCCGATATCCCGGTCTTCCTTCAGGAAAATTTTGGGATGAATATCTTACTCGGCACCAAGACGGCTCCGGACGGTGACAGACGCTGGCGAAGAGTGCTAGATTCCGTCAAGCACGATGCGGTGCTTCTGTCCGCCCTTTCAAGATCAGATGGCAAGACCAGCCCGCAGGAGACGGAAATAGCGACTGATCATCTAAGTCGCTTGGCCGAGAACGCCGGCATGATGCTTGAAGACGCCGAAATATTGGCAATTTACCGATACGCGAACCGGCTGCGCCCAACCGAAGAAGCCATCATGCGTGCATTGGAGCACGCCGCCGCACAGGGTCATCGTCATGTGCAAAAGCTCCTCAACGTAGCTATTGAGCTAATCGATGCCGATGGCCAGCGCCATCATAATGAAATTGCCCTGATTAATTCTATCGCCCTCGACTTGACCGGGATGGCAATTATCTAGTCGATCGCCTACAGCATGGCGAATATTAGATAGATAGCGCAACCATGCGCAAACACTCAGCAATACAGAATTCATAGCTAACTTTCCGGGTGCGAAAATGGCAACCTGATTCGTTGCCTTTTCTCATATGTTTCTTTTATAGAAACTTTCCACTTGACAGCAAGGTTTCCAATATAGCAACCTTAGCTCGTCCGGTGATCTCATCCTCCTAACCCGGATACCGAAGTCCGCCGCCGCGCTCCTCCTCCAGCGGCGGCGGCACGGTCTTCGGGGGATTGGCGAAAAGGAGACAGCCATGCAGACCGCACCCGCATACAACCCCGTTCGTGCCCGCAACATCGCGCAGGAAATGGCAACCCATGCCGTCGAGCGCGGCGAAGGCCTGACGCGGGATGATTATCGTGCCCTCGGCTATACCGACGAGCAGATCGACCGCCACACCCACGATGCGTCGGTGCTCTGCGCGCAGCAGGCCAACCGCTACGCGGCCTGAGGCTATCCCTTTCGGTTTCCGTCGCGTCCCACCCCTGACGGCGGCGGTTTCCCAAACGGATGCGAGGGCACCATGCGCAATCATTTTACACCAGCCATCACCCGCGAGCGCCACCACCGAATGGTCGGCTTCGCGCAGATCGTCACGATCATCCTGATCAACGACATCCTCGCGGCTGCGGCCGCCATCTACGTCTTCGGCTTCGGAGGTTGAGAATGCGTGACGTATCAAGCCTCGATATCGAGCGGCTCTACCGTGCCGTAGCCGATGGCGAACCTCGGCGCGAGATCCTGCAGATGATCCATGATCTCTTCGGCGTTTCGTGTCAGCTACGCCCCCCCCGTCGACGAGATGCGCCTTGCCGACCGTTGCCAGCCGGAGAAATCCGCTCATGGCTAAGACCGATCTCTATTTTAGCGTTCACCGCAGCCAGCTCCTGCCTGCGCTCAGCGCGGCTTTCGAAGCTGTCGACACACGCGCGAAAATTCCGATCCTCGGCAATGTCCTGCTCAAGCCCGAAGATGGCGAGTTACGCCTGCGCGGTACGGATCTTGATATCGAGATCGAAACGACATGCGACCTTCTTTCCGAGGGCAGCGGCATGGCGATAACGCTGAAGGCGACAGACCTACGCGACATCGTGCGCAACCTGCCGGAGACAGCCGAAATCGAGTTTCATCCCGGCTCGTATAACGGCCAGGTGCGCATTCAGGCCGGCCGTGCACGTTTCTCAATCTTCAGCCTGCCGGAAACGGATTTCCCGTCGATCTCCGGCGCTCTCGCCGGCAAGCGTTTCGAAGTGGCGATGCCTGCCTTTACATCCGCGATCGGCAAGGTCGCCCATGCCGCGCTGAAGGTCGATATCGGCCGTCCGTGGATGATGGGCATCTATGTGCATCCGATGGAAGACGCCAAGATCGGCTTTGCCGCCCTGAATGGCATCGGCCTTGCCGCCGTGCAGATCCGCACGGAAACGACACTGGACTTTCCCGCCGTCATCATCCCCCTGAAAACGGCGACGGCGATCAGGAAGCTGTTCGACGACGCCACGGAACCGGCGAAGATCGAGATCGGCGAGAACCTGATGCGCGTCGAGTGCGGCGGCGTCACGATCTTTTCCAAGCTGATCGACGGCATATTCGAAAAGAACTATCTGCGCGCCGCTCCCGATGACTACGAGCGCGAAATCATGGTGACGGTCGCCTCCATGAAGGCCGTCGTCAGCCGCGTGTGCCTGGTGGCGACAGAGGTCGGCAAGGACGGCGTCAAGCTGACGCTGGAGCGCGGCATGATGCGCGTCGAGTTGTACAGCCGCGAAGGCGAATCGGCTGTCGACTATCTGCCCATCGAGTACGAAGGCGACGGCGGCTATTCCACCGGCCTCAACAGCAAGGCGCTCGAAGAGTTGTTGTCGTCGATCTCGTCGCAGGACGTCATCATCCGCTTCGGCGGCAATCCGCCGAATGCGGTCTTCTATCCCTCGGTCGGCAGCAACGAGCTTTACGTCATCGCGCCGATGGCTGCGCGAGGTGTGGATTGATGGCGACCGAAGCCGACAAGCGAGCCCTTGCGGCCGTGCGTAGCCGCCATGCCGATGCCAGCCGTGAATGGTCGGTCGGAAGCAGGGGTGAGGAACTGTTCGCCGAGCTGGCGCCGGGCACGCAGGCCGTCGCCATCGCCACCCTGTCGGCCGATTGCGGCTATCAGGATCGTGACTTCCTGCTTCATGCCCATGCCGACATCGCGCTGCTGCTGCGCTTGCTCAACGATGCCTTTGCTTTTATCCGCCGCATGTCGCCGCCGCGCGACCGCGCAGCGGAGCGCATGGCGCACGAGGAAAAGAACCGCAAGCCGGCCGACTATGCCGCCGAATGCGCCATGAAGTGCGGCGACCGCCTGTTCCGTCGCTTCCTCGTCGAGGAACACGGCGTTCCCGACGTAGCCGACGCCGAACGCGTCGCCGTCTCTATCCGCAATATCCTGCGGATCAAATCCCGCGCCGAACTTAACACCGATCCCGCCGCCGCGGCGCGCTGGGTCGACTTTCGCGGCGCCTTCGAAGCGTGGCGAACCCACGGATGAACAATTTTTCTTGCAACGCCGAAGGGCTGAAGGAGAAGGGCATGACATTGAAAATAGAAATCCGCCACCGGAGCGATCAATCGGCATCCATTCTGGCTTCCGCCGGAAAAACCGATCTTGCCATCAAGGCCGGGACCGTCATCGAGATCGATGGCCGCGAACATCGCTTTGGCACCGACACGGCGGTTATCTTTGGCGATCTGGTACCGGGTCAGGATTATGGCATCGGTCTCGATCAGGCCCGGCAGCCGTTTGCCGTTCCCGTCGCGTCCAATCCGCTGGGAGCCGAATGGTTTGCCGGCTTCCACTTCGCTCCGGGTGGCTGCGCCGAAGGCCGCGGTGGCGGTAACAGCGTGCCGGCGATCAATCCATATTCGATCTGGGATATCGGCTTTCGTCCCACCTGCCCCGATCCGCGCGGCATGGCATTGATCGAGGCAGATGGCGGAAGGCGCTTTTGGTCCGACATCTATCTGCTTGGCGTCGATCACAAGGAGAACGGCACCAGCCGATATGGTGCCGAGATCGCCGATGGTCGGTCGCTTCCCCTCCTCGACCACGGGACTGCCGTCGAGATATGCGCCTCCCACGGCAAGCGTCTCCTGACCTATGATGAGTTCAGGGCCGCAGCTTTCGGCGTCACCGAAAAATCGTCCGCCGCACGCGATCCAAAATCGACCGGTCTCGACGCGCCTCGCACCAGCAAATTCGGCCTCATGCAGGCAACCGGTAATCTCTGGATCTGGGGCGCGGACGGCGATCCAGACGACCCGCGCCCGTCCCTCTTCGGCGGCTCGTGGCTCGGCGGCTCCAGCGCCGGCTCCCGCTTTGCGGTCTTGGTCTACTGGGGCGGCGACTCGGACGAGAGTATCGGTTGCCGTGCCGCCAGCGACCACATGGGCCCTGCCTAGCCTGCGCGAAAGCGCAGGCCTGATTTCCCCAATTCTTCCAAAGGAACAAGATCATGACGGCAACAGCCGAACTCAAGCAGAATGCCATTCGCTTAGAGCGGGTCGACCCCGCCTATCCCATCCTCGTTGCCACCGGCCGCACCGCAATCGCCATCCGGGCCGGCACGGTGATCGAGGCCAAGGGCCAGACATATGCCTTCGATACCGAAACTCCGGTCGCGCTCGGCGAGCTGGTGCCGGGGCAGGACTACGGTGTCAGCCTCGACCAGAGCGGAAAGCCCTTCGCGGATCGGCTTGGACCGCCGAACCCGCTGGATGAAGGTTGGTTTGGCGGTTTTCACTATGCACCGGGCGGTTGCGCGACGGGCAAGACGGGCGGCGACATCATTCCGGCGATTAACCCATTCTCGCTCTGGGATGTCGATTTCCGACCGTCCTGCACCGATCCTCGCGGCATGGCGCGGATCGAGATGGATGGCAGAAAGCGCTTCTGGGCTGACATCTATCTATTCGGCGTCAATCACCACGAAGACGGCACCAGCCGATATGGCGCGGTCATTGCCGATGGCCGCGACCTGCCGATGCGCGGCGACGGCAATGGGAAATACAAGAAGCTCGATTACGCCGCCGCCGTGGAAATCTCTGCCCATCACGGCAAGAGGCTGCTGGGCGCAGAAGAATTCTTCGCCGCCGCCTACGGCGTCAAGGAGCGCTGCTCTCGCGGCAAAGAACCGACCATCACCGGCGCGCTTGATGACGGCGCCGAGCGCTTCATCAGCAAGCACGGCCTTTTCGACGTGACCGGGACCATGTGGCAATGGGGCACGGACGGTCATCCCGATGACCCGCGCCCGTCCATCGTCGGCGGCTCGTGGCTCTTCGGCTCCAGCGCCGGCTCCCGCTATGCGAACTTGGGCTACTGGGCCGGCAACTCGCTCGGGAGTATCGGTTGCCGTGCCGCCAGCGACCACCTGAATCTTGCTTAGCCTGCGCGGAAGCGCAGGCCCTCTAGGACGGACGATCCCCGGTCATGACGCGCGACGAACATGTGAATGCCCGTGATCTGGCGATCGTCGAAAAATACGAGGCTGCTGTGACCTATCTCTATCCGATCATCCAGAACTGCCCGCGCCGCCATGCGACGTTGCGAGACCGGCTGATCGGACTGATCTTCGATCAGGTCGGCCTTCTCTATGAGGCGGCGAAGTCGAAACAGGCGTCGCGTCTTTACGCTGCGGATGCCAATCTGGCGACGCTGCGTTTCTGGCTGCGCTTCGCGGCCGATCCCAAGCTGAAGATCGTCTCCAACCGACAGCATGCGGTGGCGCTGCGCTACCTCGCTGAAACGGGAGCGATGCTTGGCCAATGGATCAAGACCGCGAAGGGCAGCGGGAGGTCGGGGCAATGACATTGCGGCGCCCGTCCATCTTCGGCGGCTCGTGGATCAACGGCTCCAACGCCGGCTCCCGCTATGCGAACTTGGACTACTGGGACGACAACTCGAACGAGAATATCGGTTGCCGTGCCGCCAGCGACGATCCTTTCCCGACTCGGCGACGGTCATGGCCGCGCCGGTCATCTTCCACAGGAGCGGCCGATCTCAGGTCGGCGGCTCCAGGGTGGTCGGCCCGACTTTCCAGCTTAGGCGAATACATTGCAAGGTCCGGTACAGCGGGGAGTAGCGGCGATCCAGCCGTCGAAACCCGCGACCGGCATCCGGAGAGAGATACCTTGGGAAAAAAGTATCGCAATCTCATTGATCATATCACTGCCGATGCCAACATGCGGCACGCCTTTCGCATGACCTCCCTCGGCAAGCGCCTGACACCTGGCTTCCTTGAATTCAAGGAATTCTCGACCCTTAACCTGGCCGACCTCGCGGCGGCTATGGGGGACGGTTCGTATAGGCCGGGCACACCGCACGAATTTCGGATATTTGATCCGAAAGAGCGGCTGATATCGGCGCTCCCATTCGAGGATCGCATCGCCCAGCATGCGCTCTGCGCCGTGATCGGCCCCATCTTCGAAGCAACGCTTCTTCCGAATGCATATGCCTGCCGGGCTGGCAAGGGAACGCATGCCGCCGCGATCGCGGTGCAGGCCGACATGCGCCGGCTGATGCGCGACGGAGAACCGCTCTACGTCCTGAAGACGGATTTCTCGCGATACTTCGCCAGCATCGAGCGCGGCGCGCTCTGGCGGCTGATCGACGCGAAGATTTCCTGCCGCGCCACGCTGCGGCTGATCGAGACGATGTTGCCGCGTGACGGGATCGGAATCCCGATTGGAAACCTGACCTCGCAGATCTTCGCCAATGTCTATGCCGGCGTTGTCGACCGGCACCTGCAACAGGATCTCGGCGAGCGCCACTGGTATCGCTACATGGACGATATCGTCGTGCTCGGCCGCTCCATCGACCATCTGCGGCGGGTGCGGACATCGATCGAGGATCTGTCGCGCGAGCGCCTAGGTCTCAGATTTTCCAAATGGAGCATTCAGTCGGTCGGACGAGGCGCAAACTTCGTCGGTTACCGCATCTGGCCCACCCACAAGCTGCTGCGGCGCGATAGCGTCGTGCGCGCCAGGCGCAAGATTGCGGCCTACCGCGCAGCTGGCGAGCACGAACGGCTGGAAAAGTTTCTGGCCGCGTGGACCGGCCACGCCCAATGGGCTGACAGCCGCAATCTGATGAAGAGCTTGGGGCTCGGCGCACTGCCGACCAACAAGGGAGCACCGTCCAATGGATGATCTCTGGAAACACGTCATCCTCGCCGCTTTCGCATGGTCGATGCTCGCGATCATCCTCCTGCTCATCCAGGTCATGGTTCGCAAATGGCTCGAAAGGCGGAGCAAATGACCGCCATGCTTCCGGATCTCGTCATCACGACAATCGCGGTTTTCGCAACCGTGGCAACGGTTTTACTCCTTGAGAGGGTTTTCAGATGACAGGAAAGTCGACCAGCGCGCCCGAAATGGCTGAAGATACCTACGCATGCCCGGTATGCCTCGCTCTGCTCACGGACAGCGACATATGCGCCACAGACATCGACCTCGGCACATGTCACGCCGCATGCCTTGAAGGATCACCCATCGTCAATCTGGACACCGGCGAGCCGATGGATGGGCCGATCAGCACATTCACATATGGCGCTGATCTGAGCGAGGGGGCGGAAGAGTGAAAATCAAGCTTATCTTCGCCTGGTATGATTTTTGGGTCGGGGCTTTTTACGACCGTGGGAAGGGCCGTCTTTATATCTTCCCGGTGCCTTGTTTCGGCTTTTATGTCGAACGCGCCGCCCTCGCCGTCTATCATAAAACCTATGAAGGCGATAAATGACCAGTCGCCGCGACCGCATCCGCGAAAAGATCATGGCCCGGATCGTCGTCGATCCGGTGACCGGCTGCTGGCTGTGGACCGGCCCGACCTCGGGCAGCAGCGGACGCGGCGCCGGCTACCCGCGCATGTCCCTGGGGGGGCAGACGGTCGCCGTCCACATCGCCATGTGGACCAACGAACACGGCTATATCCCCGGCAAGAAGGAACTGGACCACGTCTGCCGCAATCGGCTCTGCGTTCGCCCGGATCCGGAGCATCTGGAGCTGGTCACCCGCAAGCGCAACATCCTGCGGCAGTGGGAAGCGCGCAAGGCGCTCGCCTGCGAGGAGGCGTGAGATGACGCCGTCGCCTCTCGATTCCCTCCCAGTCTTTGCGAGCGACCGCGCCATTGCCGAGGCGCTTGTCGGCAAGAAGGATGCGCCGAAATGGCTGTCTGAGCGCTTGCCT
>DASWOH010000034.1:0-24929 GCA_036398815.1 Rhizobium sp.
CAGTCGGGGATCATCGACAGGGCGTAGGAGACCATGACGCGGTCGAAACCGCCGACACCGAAATCGGCGGGCGAGAAGGCGGTGGCGTCGGCGACACGGAAGTCCGGCACCTGCTTCAGCCCGCGAAAATTGTTGCGGGCCGAGAGCAGCATTTCCTGGGAAATGTCGAGGCCGTAGAGCTTGGCCGACGGGAAGCGGCGATGCGCCAGCAACATGTTGCGGCCGGTGCCGCAGCCGACTTCGAGCAGGGAGCCGCCGAAGGGCACGTCGAGATGAGCGATCGTGCGGTCGCGACCGAAGAGGTAGTATTTGCGGGTCAGATCGTAGATGTGCCGCTGGTAGCGGTACATGCCGTCCATCAGGCCGGCATGGTTCTTCGAATTTGCCTCGAGGCCCGTATCCGCCTGGCTCACGCTTTTTTCCCGTAAATATGGAAGCCGCCGTAGATCGCCGAGCGGTCGCGAACGTTAAGCGCCTGCGAGCGCTCTTCGTCATAGACCCATTGATCGCGGATCGCGGTCGAAAGGCGGCCCTCGATGATACTCTTTTCGGCGGCGGTGCGGAAAATGACGCGGGCGCCTTCGCGGGCCGTGCGGGTGATTTCCGCCCAGAGTTCGTTGAGCTGTTCGTCGGTCATCCAGTCCTGCGCATCCAGCAGGATATAGCGGTCGCGCGAGGCGGCGGGCTTGGAGGCGAGCAGTTCGGTGAAGTTGGCGTGATGCACGCTGACGCGATCGGCATTGGCGCGGATGGCGGTGTAGTGCTCGGGCTTCAGGTAGGTCGGCAACGGCCCCTGGTGCTGGGCTGCGTAGCGCCGCGCAAAAGCCTGCCAGGCAAAATAGTTGTCCTGCATCGGGAAATGGCAGGCCAGCTTCTCCAGGCGATGCTTCAGGACACCGGCAATGGAATCGTCCCCGGCAAGGCTCGCAAGCTCGTCATATTGCTGCGGCGGAATGCCGAGGCCGAAAAGCGAGCTCTTGCGGCCGAGCAGCCAGCGCACCATCGGCCTGTCGAAGATCGGCGCGATCTCATTGTCGAAGAACTGCCGCTGCTCGCGCAATGTGCGGGCTTCCGTCATCTTGGCGAGGCGGACGCCGTGCAGGCGGGCCAGCATATGGGCGGCGCCGATGAAGCGGCCGAGCAGGCCGGTCTTGTAGATGTTGCGGTTGAACACCGTAACGCGGCGACGGCCGTACATGTCGCGCCCGTCCCAATAGGCTGCGGTTGCCGGATCGAGCCTTGGCGCGATGAATTCCTCATAGGCCTGGCTGTTGGCGCTGATGCCGGGTGTACCGAAGAAGCGCACCAGGTCGGCATGGCCGGGCAGCAGCCGGAAGGCGGCGAGCTTGAGCTTGTTCAGCGCGATATGGTGACGATTGAGGTCGACCACGTCGATCGAGGCGGGGCTCTGTGAGAGGTAGGCAAGCATATTGCAGCCGCCGGAGCCGATGGTGACGATGCGGTGATGCGGCTGAAGCTCCATCGCCTCCATGTCGATATCCGGATCCTCCCAGATCTGCGGATAGACAAGGCCGGAAAACAGCATGCCGAACAAACGTTCGGAAAAGCCGGCCTTGGACAAGGCCTTGTGTTGCAGCAGAGCGTCCTTGAGTTTCCGATTCTTGCGGAGACCGGCTTCCGGGGCGAATTCCGTCATCTGAGTCTTGTCACCGATTTGTCAGGTTCAGCGCGTGTAACCCGGCAATGCTACAGTCTGATGACGCGGCCTGTTGGCAGGTTCGGCCGTGCGGTCGCCGCGCGGATATTTGCAGAGCCGTGATGACGATAGGTCTTTCATATTGCAACGTTTCCTGATTGTCTCCGCATACCTTTGGAGGGTATGTGGCATGCGCCTGATATCGAGAGCGATTACGGCTCTTGTTCTTTTCTTGCTGATCGTTGTCGCCGGCGGCATCGTCTGGCTTTCCGTTTCGCCGCCGGAATTGCTGAGGGTCGGAGATGGCTATGCCGCCAAGATCGTCTGCTCGAATACCTTTGTCGCCAAGCGCGATCCGGAGCAGGTGCTGGCGAACGATGTTCAGGCGCCAGGCAATCCGGCGCTGAAGCTCATCCGGGTTTCGGTCGATCGGGAGGAGGGGGTTGTGACGGCCCGAATCCTTGGCATGTTCGCGCCGAATTATGCGCTCTATCGTGGAGCGCTCGGCTGCGCGACGGTGCCGGATGGCGACCTGCAGACAGCGCGGGGCGCGGTCTTCCTGAACAAGGCGAAGATGCCGAAACGCGATTCCCCCTGGCCGGATGGCGACAAGGCCACGAGCGATCAGAATGAGACAGGCGCGGCGCTCTCGAAGCTCGTGACCAACCCGGATCTTGCCGGCCCGTCCATGCGCGCCGTTGTCGTGATCAAGGATGGCCGCATCGTCGCGGAGTCCTATGGTGAAGGGTTCGGCGAGGGTACGCCGTTGATCGGATGGTCTATGACGAAGACGGTCAATGCGGCGATCATCGGCCGGCTGATGCTGGCCGGCCGCATGTCCTTCGACGACCAGAACCTTTTGCCGCAGTGGAGCGGCGACGCCCGCAAGAATATCAAGCTCAGCGATCTCCTCGGCATGGAAAGTGGTCTCGCCTTCAACGAAAGCTATGGCGCGGTATCGGATGTGACGCGCATGCTTTATCTCGATCAGGACTCGACGGGGATTGCTGCAAACGCGCCGCAGCAAGCTCCCGCCGGCGAGCGTTTCAGCTATTCGAGCGGCACTGCGACGCTGCTTTCAAGAGTTTGGATGAACAAGCTCCCGAACGAAAGCACTGCAATCGCCTATCCGCGCGATGCATTGTTTGCACCGCTTGGGATGTCGAGCGCCGTACTGGAGGCCGACGAGCGCGGCACCTTTGTCGGCAGTTCCTATCTCTACGCGACGGCTCGCGACTGGGCACGCTTCGGGCAGTTCCTGTTGCAGGACGGTGTCTGGAAAGGCCGGCGCCTGTTGCCGGAAGGATTTGTCGGCGCGATGCGCACGCCGACCAAGGCATCGGGAGGCGTCTATTCGCAGGTTCAGGCCTGGCTTGCCGGGCCGGGCGGCTCGGATGCGCAGTTCGGCCTGCCGGCCGATACGTTCTGGATGCTTGGACATGACGGCCAGAGTGTCGCCATCGTTCCTTCAGCCAATCTTGTGCTGGTGCGGATGGGGTTGACGCCGAGCTGGCTGGACTACAAGCCGCAAATCCTGCTGAAGAAAATCCTGGATGTGACAACGCCGGCCAAGACTTGAGGTCCGACCGGCGTTTGCAGCTCTAAAGCTGGGATCAGTAATTGCCGTTGGCGACGTCCGTCAGGCCCTTGCGCTTGGCGTCATAATAATAGCCACGCGCGTAGAGCTGAACGGCGCTGGCCTCTTTATTCGCAGCCTTGTTGTCGGCGACCATCCACGCGCCGCGCAGATATTTCGCGGCATATTTGATGTTGGTCTCGGCATCGAGCAGACCCGACGGCGGGCCTTCATAACCCATCGATTTGGCGGTGTTGTACTTGATCTGCATCAGGCCGAAATAGCCAGCCTTGTTATAGGCTTTCGGATCATAACGGCTCTCGCGATGAACGACGCGATGAATCAGCGATTCAGGGATTTCGTAAATCTTGGCGTATTTCTGGATGAGCTTCGTAACGTAGCTCTTTTCCGCCGGCGGTACGTTGGATTCGTAATTCGGAGTGGTCAATACGGCTGAAACGACGGTAGGGCCGCTAGTGTCGAAGTTGAAGTCGTAGTGCATGCGGTTGTCCGCATAACGCAAGGCGCCGATCTGCTGGGGTGCGGCGTAGGCGACTTCGGCAGGGGCCATGAGCGGCGCATCTTCACCGGGGCGCGGCGTCGGAACGACGGACTGGATGGCTGCGACATCGGAGGTCATCGGAATGGTCGCTTCAGCGGCAGACGCCGAGCTTGAGACCGGAAGAAGAGCGGTATCGCCGGGGCGTGCCGGGTTTGGCATCGGGATGGCAACGACAGCGGGGATCGGCGGTTCGTCGGAGGCGGCATAGGCCGCGGCTGGCGACGTGTTCGCCGCCGGTGCGCCGGTCGCGGCAGCAATGGCAACGGCACCCTGGTTCGCCACGTTCGGCGTATTTGCAGCCGGAGCGCCCATGCGGTCCTGGGCTGCCTGGATCTGCCCCTGATCGACCGAGCCGGCGCGAACGCGATCGGACTTCATCAGTGTTGCCTGCTGCTGGGGCTGGCCTTGCAGGCCTGTCGCGGGAGCGGCGGATGCCACGGCAACGCCGCCGACGGACGAGGCGCCACCGCCGGCCGTCGAGCTTGTATTCGGATGCGGCACGTTGGTTTGTGCCGACGGGAGTTCTGCCTGGGACGTCTGTTGCTGGGTGCTCGCGCACCCCGCAAGAGCTCCGCACATCATCGCCGAAAAGGCGACGCTGCGCTTCAGGCTCGGAAATCCGATCGCTACCATTCTGTCACTTTCGAAAAAACCACCCCAATCCTGCGATGCAAATCCGTCACAGGATCGATAAATTTATGAATCCCCATTAACCTATGAATGACCCCATCGCAACCCTGGACGGCCTCAAGCGGCCATCCGGCGATATCCGGCAGTCACCGCGCCGGCCGCGATCAACAGAGTTCCGCCCGTTCGATTGACGGCGCGTTGCACGCTTGCCTTGCGGATAAAGCCGCGCGCCATGTCGGCGACGAAGACATAGATCAACGAATTCATAGCTGCCAAAGTCAGGAAAGTGGCTTCCAGAATAAGGGTTTGCTGGAGGAAAGGTTTCGACATGTCGAGAAATTGCGGCACGAAGGCGATGAAGAAGACGATGCTTTTCGGGTTTAAGGCCGTTACAACATAGGCGTGCAGCAGGATCTTCAGTGGCTTTTCCTCAGGAAGATTGTCGTTGTCGCCCATCGGACCGGTCACGATCGGTGCGCGCCAGAGCTTGATTCCCAGAAACATCAGATAGGCCGCGCCAATCAGTTTCAGAATCGTAAACAGCGTCGCCGAGGTAGCGAGAAGCGCGCCAAGGCCGGCAAGCGAAGCGGTCATCGCGGTGAAGTCGCCGAGCGTTACGCCGGTGACGGTTGCGAGCGCCGTCTTGCGACCATGGCCGAGCGCGTATGAGATCACAAGGAGAATGGTCGGGCCGGGAATTGCCAGCATGATGCAGGATGTGGCGGCGAAAGCGAGCCAGGTTTCAATCGACATGGAATCCTCCTCTATTCCTTTTCACCGCCAGCAAAGACATTGGATTTGCGATCCGTCAATTAGGATTGCGTGTATTTCTGCCCGATGTGGTCCATGACCTCGGCGAACCAAGGCAATGACAGATCGAAGGGCTTGCCGCCCTTGATACGCGGGAATTCGATGGTGCGCAGCTTGCCGCCCTGGCCTTCGTCATGGCCGGTGACGCCGGACACCTTGTTCAAGGCGCTTTCGACCGCGAGGTCGACCATGCCCTGGATCAGGCGCAGGTCTTCGCCATTGGCCGGGGCGGAGCGGGCGAAATATCCCGACTTCTGGACCATCGAGCGCTCGGCGCCGAGGAGGGAGGCGAATTGCTTCTGGAACCAGCTGCCGACATTGATGGTGTCGATCTTCACATGGCCGAAGGCGTCGCGCTTGATGGTTTCGCCGGCGGCCTCGCGCTCGGCAACGATGGCGTCGAGTGCAGCACCTTCCGAGACGAACAACGTCACATGACCTGTCTTTTCCATGATGGTCTTCAGGCGTTCTGCTTCGGCTTCGATATCGAACGCCAGTTCCGGCAGATAAAGGCCGTCGATGCTCTTCATCTCGGCATTGGTCATGAAGCCTTCGACATATTCATTGGCGCTGGTCTTCTGGATGTAGGCGCGGGCGGTTGCCGCCGTCAGCCAGCCGCAGCTGCGGCCCATGACTTCATGGATGACGAGGGTGCGCGGAGCCGCCGTTTGTTCGTTGCTGACATTGTCGAAGAAATGCGCGCCGACCTCGGCTGCCGTCCAGGCGCCGAGCGACTGGCGGATCGGCACGACATCGTTGTCGACCGTCTTCGGCAGGCCGACGACCGTCAGGTCGTAGCCATTGGCGCCGAGATAGGCGGCAAGATCGGCCGCCGTCGTGTTGGTGTCGTCGCCGCCGATCGTGTGCAGGATGGTGACGCCGTCGGAAGCGAGGCGCTCGGCGGCGACACGCAACGGATTTTCACCTTCCTTGACCAGACCGCGCTTGACGCAGTCGGCGGCGTTGGTGAGCTTGATGCGGCTGTTGCCGATGGGCGAGCCGCCGTAGCGGTGCAGCAGGTGCGCACGCTCGCGCATGCCGGGGGTGATCTCGATGCGGTCGCCCAGCAGGACGCCCTGATAACCGGAGCGATAGGCGACAAGATCGAGATCGGGCGCCACGTCGGTATAGCGTTGGATCAGGCCGCCGACAGCGGAAGAGAGACAGGGCGCCAATCCGCCTGCTGTGAGCATTGCGACTTTCTGTTTGGCCATGGGGATCCTCCTTGCAGCCGTACTGCGTCATTTCGGTGATTGCCGTCCGAATGGATGCGACAGGAGGGCATGGCTGTAAAGTAAAGAATTTAAGAAATACGCGCTTTGTCTTCTCGCTCCGGGGATGAACGCTCCCGATCGCGCCGCGTCGCAAAACGCGCCGTCGAACACGTCATCATTACCGAAATGTGAAAAGTGTTTTCGGCCTTGCGGCCAATGGACAGCTTGCAATCGCAACCATTATTTGATCAACGTGTTTCCTATCAGGAAGGATGGTTGAGACCGTGATGTCGTTTTGGGAAAAATTGCTGAATGCTGTTGGCAGCACTGCTGGCAATGCCCTGTCGGCTGTGGTCGAGGCGATCCGTACGCTGTTCGAAGGCGACCCGGAAACCCGCCGAAAGGTGGCATTTTCCGTCGCCATCATCGCGCTTTCCGCCAAGATGGCGAAGGCTGACGGCGTGGTGACCGAAAACGAGGTCAACGCCTTCCGCGAGATCTTCGAGTTTCCGCAGGATCAGGCGAAGAATGTCGCGCGCCTTTATAATCTGGCGCGCCAGGACGTGGCCGGTTACGAAGCCTATGCCGAGCGGCTGTCGTCGCTTTGCGTCACCTGCGCCGCCAATTGCCCGGTGCTGGAAGACGTGCTCGACGGCCTTTTCCATATCGCCAAGGCCGACGGCCTGATCCACGAGAAGGAAATCGCTTTCCTTCAGCACGTCGCGCAGATCTTCCAGATGAGCGAAGAGCGCTTCGAGCAGATCATGGCGCGCCATGTCAGCGCCGGAGGCCGCGATCCCTACAAGGTGCTGGGCGTTTCGCCCCAGGATGATTTTACGACCATTCGCCGCCGCTACCATGGCCTGGTCTATGAGAACCATCCCGACCGTCTCGTTTCGCGCGGCGTGCCGGAAGAGTTCCACGTCATCGCCAATGAGCGCATGGCGGCCCTCAATGCCGCCTACGAGGAAATCGAGAAAGAACGCCGCGCCGCATGACGTCTTTTCCGGCAGATTTTGCGGGCGCCAGCGTGCAGCCGTCGCCGAACCATGGCGAGCGGAAAGACGGGCGCAAGCCGGACATGATCCTTCTGCATTACACTGGCATGGGCACCGCCGAAGGTGCTCTCGACTGGCTCTGTCGCGGCGAAAGCCAGGTGTCGAGCCATTACTTCGTTTTCGAGGACGGGCGCGTGATCCAGCTCGTGCCGGAAGAGCGCCGTGCCTGGCATGCCGGCAAGAGCCTGTGGCAGGGCGAAGCCGATATCAATTCGCTGTCGATCGGCATCGAGATCGCCAATGCCGGCCATCCGGGCGGGCTGCCGGACTTTCCCGATGCGCAGATCGAAGCGGTCATCGAACTATGTCGCGATTGCGGCCGACGCTGGGCAATCGCGCCCGCGCGGGTGCTCGGACACTCCGATGTCGCCCCTGTCCGCAAGGTCGATCCGGGCGAGAAATTCCCCTGGGCGCGGCTGGCGACGGCGGGTGTCGGCCATTGGGTCGAGCCGGCGCCGATCACCGGCGGGCGGTTCTTCCAGAAGGGCGATGTCGGTCAGCCGATCGAGGCGCTGCAGTCCATGCTCTCGCTCTATGGTTATGGAACTGAAATCACAGGCGAATTCTCCGCAAAACTGGAGGGGGCGGTCGAGGCTTTCCAGCGCCATTTCCGTCCGGAGCGGGTGGACGGGATCGCCGATTTTTCCACCATCGACACGCTGCATCGCTTGCTCTCCACGCTGCCTCGCTTTTCCTGATACGAGCGACCCCTTATTGGCGGTTGCAGGCCCGCTCTCGCGCTGAGAATGCGTAACGTGCTGCTGCGCCACATCATTTCCCTATTATTTCCGCATTGCACTGGTCTAACGACGCTCGCTGAACGGCGGTCGTGCAAGTCTGTTTGTGTGTCGCGCGGCCGTAAACGAATAACGGGGACCGTGCTCTCCGGCGGCTCTTTTTGCCTCCCGCCGGACTGATGGCGAATGCTATCCGCGATCCCGCGCCTGGAGACAAAAGACTACATGAAAAATTTGATTGTTGCGGCGGCAGCGTGCGTGAGCGTGCTGCTGACAGGATACGATTCTGCCTTTGCAGGCCAGCATGGCGAAAGAACCGAGACCGTTTCATTGCGGATCACCAAGCGCACGGCCAACTATCCGATATCGGGTGTCCCCGCGGAACTGCGCGACGTGGAAAATTCCTTCACCGGACGAAAAGCCTATTCGGCGCTGATTACCAAATACGCCAAGCAGAACGGCGTGCCGGTCGAACTAGCGACTGCCGTTGTCCAGATCGAAAGCAATTTCAATCCGAGAACGCGGGGCAGCGCCGGCGAGATCGGCCTGATGCAGATCAAGCCGGCGACGGCACGGCTGATGGGTTATTCCGGTAGCACCAAGGGTCTTTACGATCCCGAGACGAATATCAAGTTCGGCATGAAATACCTTGCCATGGCACAGGATCTCGGTGGCGGCCCGACCTGCAACACTATCCTCAAGTACAATGCCGGCCACGGTGCGACCCGCATGAACCCGATCTCCAAGAGATATTGCGGCAAGGTGTTGGCGCTGCTCGACTAAGGTCGCTTTCCGGTGGGATTGCGGATAGGGCGGAATCGCTTTCCATGCTATCGAACGCGCGATCATTTGCGAGGGATTTAACATGGCTGCGGATTTCAGGTTCATCGTCGTCGGCCGGGGTATGATGGGGGCGGCCGCCGCCCGCCATCTGGCCAGGCAAACGGACGGTGTCGCCGTGATCGGCCCGGACGAACCGGAAGACCGGGTCAATCATCAGGGTGTGTTCGGCAGTCATTATGACGAGGGCCGCATCACCCGCACCATCGATCCCGACGCCGATTGGGCGCGCCTCGCCAACCGCTCGATCGCCCGCTATGCCGAGATCGAACGCGACAGCGGCATTCAGTTCTATGCGCCCGTCGGCTGCCTTGTCGCCGGGCCGAAGCGGGGCAGTGCCAACGCCTATGTCAGTAATGTTGTCGATGCGGCGACGCGGCTCGGCGTTCAGACCGAGATTTTGGACGATGCCGCGCTGAAGGCGAAATTCCCCTTCTTCTCCTTCGCGGCGGAAAGCGAAGGCGTCTACGAGCCGCGTGGGGCCGGCCACATCAGCCCGCGGCGGCTGGTGAAGGCGCAGTCGTCGCTGGCGGAAAAAGCGGGGGCGAAGGTCATCAGGCAGACCGCCGTCTCGATCCGCGACGAAGACGGTCTGGCGGTTGTGACTACGGCGGAAGGCGAGACGTTCCGCGCCGAGAAAATTCTGCTTGCCGCCGGCGGTTTCTCCATTGCGGAGAATCTGTTGCCGCGACCGGTTGAGATGAAGGTTTATGGACGAACGGTCACTTTTTTCGAGGTGAGCGAGGCTGAAGCCGAGGCGCTTTCGACCATGCCATCGCTGATATCGGTGACGCCGGACGATATCGACAGCATCTATATGCTGCCGCCGATCCGTTATCCGGACGGTAAATATTATATGAAGATCGGCGGTGATCCGGACGACCTCCAGTTCGACAGCGAGCCGGAGCTGCGCGCGTGGTTTCGAACGGCCGGCCGGGACAAGGCGCGTGATCATCTGTCGCGGATTTTCCACGAACTGATTCCCGGCGTGACCCGGCCGTCCTCATTCACCAATTCCTGCGCCGTTTCCTATTCGCCGACCGGCTATCCCATGATCGGCTACACCTCTTCGCCGCGCGTGGCGGTCCTGACCGGCGGCTGCGGCATGGCGGCCAAGAGTTCGGATGAGATCGGCAGGCTCGGCGCCGAGCTGCTGCTCGAAGGTCGAATCAAGGACGACGGCTACCACACGGATTTCTCTGCACATTTCCGCGCCTAGAGTAGAGCTGGTGCAAGGCTGCATATTTCGGTGGCAATTGCCGGCGGTCTCGGCTAATGAGCCCCTGCCAGTTGGCCGGGCAGCCGCGCTTTACCAATGCCGAAAGGCGGTAAGGTGAGGAAAGTCCGGGCTCCACGGAAACACGGTGCCGGATAACGTCCGGCGAGGGCGACCTCAGGGAAAGTGCCACAGAAAGCAAACCGCCCGATCTTCGGATCGGGTAAGGGTGAAAGGGTGGGGTAAGAGCCCACCGCGTCTCTGGCAACAGCGACGGCACGGTAAACCCCACCGGGAGCAAAACCGAATAGGGATGACGCGGGGCGCGAAAGCGCTCCAGCCCGTTTCCGGGCCGGTCATCCGGGTGGGTTGCATGAGGCGGCGCGCAAGCGTCGTCCCAGATGAATGGCTGCCACGTTCCGGCCTCGGCCGGAGCCATACAGAACCCGGCTTACAGGCCAACTGGCAAATCATCCTTCGCGTCGAGATGCTTCGTCATCCGCCTTGCGTAACACTTTTCGGGCGGCCGAAAGCCCTGATTCGCAGCCTCTCCGCCATGTCCGGAGGAAGCGTTTTCGCTTGGGAAAACAAACCGTTTTGGAGCATCCGTTCAGGACGATCATAACCTTTCGTTAAACTTAACGGCTTATGAATATTTAGGCTGTGGCCACGTCTCTGTGGCTTCATCCCATTGACGCCCATATGGTCCCATGGTATCCCAAAAGCACATTGCACAAGGGCAAATCAGTGCCCATTCATCGCAAAGCCATGATCTCTCCCTTCGAGGGGGTGTCGGAAGGGCGTTCGTTCTTTCGGCTTGCGAAGCTGTGTCCGATTTTGGCTATGTCTGTGGGCGAGTAGCTGCCCGTAGGTCATGGGGAACGGGTGTTTCGCGTCATGAACCGCTTCCTGTCGAATGCGACCAACAGGGTCGATGCCAAGGGCCGGGTATCCGTGCCGGCGGCGTTTCGGTCCGTGCTGGCGGAGCGCAATATCCAGGAGCTGTATTGTTTCCAGGATTTTGTGTTTCCGGCGATCAGCGTCGGCGGCCTCGATCTGCTCGACCGGTTCGAGCGGCAGATTGCGGCGGACGATCCGTTTTCGCCGGCGGCGAACCAGATGTCGCTCCTCATTCACGGGGGCGGGGTCTTTATGAAGCTCGATGCGGAAGGGCGGTTGATGGTCACGGATTTTATCCGCGGCTTCACCGGTATCGCCAGCGAGGTGACCTTTGTGGGTCGGGCGGATCATTTTCAACTGTGGCAGCCGGAGGCTTTTCAGGCCTTGCAGGCGCAGGCACGAGAGGAGCGCAAGCTGGCGGGCCGGCGCTCGGAATAGAACGGGGAAACGGAATGGTGGCGAATTCAGGCGGAGGTTTGACTGATGCCGATGGCGGACCGGTTCGCCACATTCCGGTTCTTCTTGCCGAGGTGCTTGAGGCGCTGGCACCGGCGGCCGGCAAGTTCATTCTCGATGGTACGTTCGGTGCTGGTGGCTATACGTCGGCCATCCTGGCAACCGGTGCCGACGTGATCGCGCTCGATCGTGATCCGACGGCGATCGCTGCGGGGCAGGCGATGGTCGCTGCGCATGCGGGCCATCTCACGCTCATTCATTCGCAGTTTTCGCAGCTTGCCGATCATGCGCCGCAGGGTGGGCTCGATGGTGTCGTGCTCGATATCGGCGTCTCCTCCATGCAGCTCGATGAGGCTGAGCGTGGCTTCTCGTTCAACAAGAACGGCCCGCTCGACATGCGCATGTCGGCAAGCGGCGTATCGGCGGCGGATGTCGTCAATCGCGCCAAGCTTGCCGATCTCATTCGCATCTTCGTGCTTCTCGGTGAGGAGAAGCAGGCTCCACGGATCGCGCATGCGATCGAAAAGCGCCGGGCGGAAGCGCCGTTCGTCACGACCCGCGATCTTGCCGGTCTGATCGAAATCGTCACGCCGCGAAAGGCCAAGGACAAGATTCATCCGGCGACCCGCGTTTTCCAGGCGCTGCGCATCTTCGTCAATGACGAGCTTGGCGAACTGGCGCAGGCGCTGTTTGCCGCCGAGCGGGCGCTGAAGCCGGACGGACGCCTGGTGGTCGTTACGTTCCATTCGTTGGAGGATCGCATCGTCAAGAAGTTCTTTGTAGATCGGTCCGGCCGCGCCGGTGGTTCTCGCCATCTGCCCATGGTGCATGAACGGCTGGCGACATTCGACCCAATCGGCAAGCTGATGATTTCGGCAAGCGATGCGGAGGCTGAGATCAATCCGCGGGCGCGTTCGGCCAAGCTGCGTGCAGGGCTTCGCACCAGCGTGCCGGCCGAAGCTGCCGATCTATCGATCTTCGATCTGCCCAATCTCGCCAGTCTCGGAAAGCTCGGAGGTTGATATGCTGAGGACTTTTGACATCGTTCTGATTGGCGTCATGACGGCAATGGCCAGTGTTACCTACACGATCAAGCATCGTGCCGAGTTGAAGCTCGAGGAGGTTCATCGCCTCGAATCCGAGATCAAGCTGGAGAAGGACACGATCGAGCTTCTGAAGGCGGACTGGGCGCTGGTTGTCCAGCCGAACCGCCTGGAGCGGCTGGTCAACAATTACAATGGCGAGCTCAAGCTGCAGCCGACCCTGTCGACCGCGATCGTGCAGCCGAGCGAACTGCCGATGCTGCGCACGCAGCTTCCGCCGGAAATCGTCGCCGATGCCAAGGATGACACCAAGGCCGGGAGTGCCAAGGCGGGCGGCGCCAAGACGGCCACCGCCAAAACAGGCAGCGCCAAGGTGACCGCTGCCGCCGCCTCGAAGAACGGCGATACCAGCGATGCGGAAATCAGGAAGGCGATCGCCGATGTCGCCTCCGCCCCCGCACCGCGCCCTGCCGCCAAGCCGCCATCGCTGGCGAAGCGCAAGAAACAGGAAGTCGACAATATCGCAACGGGATCGGTGGACGAGTGATGTCTTTTCTTTCGCGCATCATGGTCTTGAAAAGCAAGGCGCATTTTTCCACCGACGGCAATAACCGTCCAAGCGGTTTCGGTAATTCGACTTTCGAAGGTGCTCGCAAGCGCAAGTCCAATCAGGCCAAGAGCCGCGTCGTTCTGCTGGTTGCAAGCTTTGCCGTCGTCTACTGCATCATCGGCGGACGTCTTGCCCAATTCGCCATGACGCCGCCGGATACGACGTCGAGCATCCTGCCGCCGGACCGGCTGATGGCGTCGCGCCCTGACATCGTCGATCGCAACGGCGCGCTGCTTGCGACCGATATCCGCACCGTGTCGCTGTTTGCGGAGCCGAACAAGATCATCGATCCCGACGAAGCGGTCGAGGAGTTGCGCACCGTCCTGCCCGATCTCGACACCAAGGGCACCTACAAGAAGCTCGCCGTCAAGACATCGCATTTCGCTTGGCTTCGCCGTCAACTGACGCCGAAGCAGCAGAGTCAGATCCTGGCGCTCGGCATTCCCGGCATCGGCTTCCGTCCGGAAAAGCGCCGCTTCTACCCCGGCGGCTCCACCGCCGCCCACATTCTCGGCTATGTCAATATCGACAATCGCGGTGTTGCCGGGATGGAGAAGTACATCGACGACCAGGGGCTCGCCGATCTCGCGGCCGCCGGCATGACCAACAATCAGCCGCTGCAGCCGGTCAAACTCTCGATCGATCTGCGCGTGCAGGACATCGTCCATGACGCCGTTGTCAACGCCGTCACCAATTTCCAGGCGAAGGGCGCGGGCGCTGCGGTGCTCGACGTTCACACGGGCGAAGTGATCGCGATGGCGTCGGCTCCCGATTTCGATCCGAACTATCCGAACGAGGGCGCGACGGAAGGCTGGCTCAACCGCATGACGAACGGCACGTTCGAAATGGGCTCGACCTTCAAGACCTTCACCATGGCCATGGCGTTCGATTCCGGCAAGGTCACGCTGCGCGACGCCTTCGATGCCACCAACCCGATCCGCATCGGCGGCTTCACCATCAAGGATTTCCATGGCCAGCGTCGTGTGCTGACCGTTCCGGAAATCTTCCAGTATTCCTCCAACATCGGCACGGCGAAGATCGCCGATCTCGTCGGCATCGACGGCCACAAGGAGTTCCTGACGCGCATTGGGCTGCTTACCAAGATGGACACCGAGTTGCCGGAAGTGAAGATGCCGAGCCAGCCGCGTGTGTGGAAGAAGATCAACTCGATCACCATCTCCTTCGGCCACGGCGTCTCCACTACGCCGCTGCAGACGGCTGTTGCCGGTGCCGCCCTCGTCAATGGCGGCAAGCTGATCGAGCCAACCTTCCTGCCGCGCAACCGCTCTGAAGCCGACGCGATCGCGAAGACCGTCATCAAGAAGAGCACCAGCGACTCGGTTCGGTTCCTGCTCGACTTCAACGGCTCCAAGGGATCCGGCCGCGCCGCCCGCGTTCCGGGTTACGACGTCGGCAGCAAGACCGGCACGGCCGACAAGGTCGTCCACGGCCGCTATTCGAATACGCTGAACTTCAACACCTTTTTGGCGGTCTTCCCGATCGACAATCCGCAATACATCATCATGACCTTCTGCGACGAGCCGAAGACCGGTGAGCATGGCGGTACGATCTCGGCCTATACGGCGGCGCCGATCGCTCGCGATATCATCGCCAGAGCGGCGCCAATCCTCGGAATTCAGCCAAGCTTTGGAAAAGATAACTCGGCCTTGCTGGTGTCTTATTAAGCGTGAAAGAATACACGGGTCGATTCGCGAGAGGGCGAACTGATCAAAAACGAAAAGTATATTCGATGAACTTGCGGGACATTGCCGGAAATACGTTTCCGGAACTCAACGGACAGGTCGGCGGGGCACTTGGCGATCTTGAGATAACTGGCCTTTCCGCCGACAGTCGCAAGGTTGCACCGGGCATGGCGTTCGTCGCTGTTGCCGGCACGAAGGCTGACGGCGCAAGCTTCATTGCCGATGCTGTTTCTCGCGGTGCATCCGTCGTTGTCGCCGGCCAGGGGGCCGTTGCCGCCGGCGCGCCGCTTCTGACCGTTGCCGAGCCGCGCCGTTTTCTCGCCGTTGCCGCTTCACGCTTCTATGGCAAGCAGCCCGAAACGATGGTCGCCGTCACCGGCACCGCCGGCAAGACCTCGGTCGCTTCCTTTACCCGCCAGATCTGGGCAAGCGCGGGCCGTCCGGCCGCGATGATCGGGACGACCGGCGTCGTATCGCCGACGCGCAACGACTACGGCTCCCTGACGACGCCCGATCCGGTGTCGCTGCACCAGTTGCTCGCCGCCCTTGCCGACGAAGGCGTGACCCATGCGGCGATGGAAGCCTCCAGCCACGGTCTCGATCAGTTTCGGCTCGATGGTGTCAGGCTGGCGGCTGCCGCCTTCACCAATCTTGGCCGTGACCACATGGATTATCATCCGACGGTCGAGGATTACATGGCCGCCAAGATGCGGCTGTTCCGGGATCTGTTGCCGAAGGGTTCGCCGGCGGTCATCTTTGCCGATGATCCATGGTCGGAGCAGGCGATTGCCGCCGCGCGCGACGCCGGCCAGGATATACGCACTGTCGGCCGCAGGGGCGAATTCCTGGCGCTGAAGCGCGTCGAGCATTTCCGTCACAAGCAGATCGCGGAAGTGCATTTCGGCGACGATATTTTCGAGATTCACATTCCGCTTGCCGGCGATTTCCAGGTCGCCAATGCGCTCGTCGCGGCGGGCCTTGCCATATCCACCGGCGTGGCCGCGCCGGTTGCCATGGCGGCGCTGGAGACGCTCGTGGGCGCGGCCGGCCGGTTGGAGCTTGTCGGTCACACGCATGACGGCGCGCTGGCCTATGTCGACTATGCCCATAAGCCGGATGCTCTGGAAAACGTGCTGACCTCGGTACGGCCGTTCACCACCGGCCGCATCATCGTCGTCTTCGGTTGCGGCGGCGACCGCGATCGCGGCAAGCGGCCGATCATGGGGGAAATTGCCTGCCGTCTGGCCGACGTGGTCATCGTCACCGACGACAATCCGCGCTCGGAAGAGCCGGCGGCGATCCGCGCCGAGATCATGGCGGCGGCATCTTGCGCCACCGAGATCGGCGATCGCGCGGAGGCGATCCGCGCGGCGGTCGGCATGCTGAAATCCGGCGACACGTTGATCGTCGCGGGCAAGGGGCATGAGGAAGGTCAGACGATCGGCAATGTTACGCTGCCCTTCTCCGACCATGCCGAACTGCGCAAAGCACTGGAGGAGATAAAGTCTTGAGCTGGCTTTGGACAACTGAAGACATGATCGCCGCCATTGCGGGCCGTTCCTTTGGGGGACTGCCCGAGGGCATCACCGGAATTTCCATCGACAGCCGCTCGATCAAGCCCGGCGAAGCTTTCTTCGCCATCAAGGGCGATCGGGTCGATGGCCATGACTATGCCAATCTGGCGATGGCCAACGGTGCGGCGTTGATCGTCATCAGCGAGGCGCGGCTGCCGGCTATGGGCCGGCTGACCGTGCCGAAGATCGTTGTCGAGGACGTCCTGGTGGCGCTCGGGAGATTGGGTGTCGCCGCCCGCCAGCGCTCGCAGGCCAAGATCATCGCCGTCACGGGATCGGTCGGCAAGACGACCACCAAGGAAATGCTGCGCCGGACGCTCTCGCCTTCCGGCAAGGTGCATGCCTCCGTCGCCTCCTTCAACAATCACTGGGGCGTGCCGCTGACTTTGGCGCGCATGCCCGAGGATACGGATTTCGGCGTCTTCGAAATCGGCATGAATCATCCGGAGGAGATCCGGCCGCTTGCCAAGATGGTGCAGCCGCATGTGGCGATCATCACCACGATCGCGCCGGCCCATCTCGGCAATTTCAAGAGCATCACGGAAATTGCCGCCGCCAAGGCGGAGATCTTCGACGGTGTCGTGACGGGCGGTCATGTCATCCTCAATCGCGACAACGACCAGTTCGAATTCCTGGAGCGCGCCGCATTGGCTGCGGGTGTCGAGCATGTGCATAGCTTCGGTCAGCACGCCAAGGCGGATGTGCGGCTGGCGGAGTTCAATGCCTCGGAAGAAAATTCGACGCTGTGGCTGACGATCGGCGGCGAGACGATGGAAGTGGCGATCGGCGCGCCCGGCCGGCATATCGCGGAAAATGCGCTGGCGGTTCTCGGCGCGGTGATGCTGGTCGATGCCGATCTCGACAAGGCGATCGATGCGCTGGCGACCCTGCAGGCGGAAAAGGGCAGGGGGCAACGCCACAAGCGGATCGTCGGCAACGGCTACTTCACGCTGATCGATGAAAGTTACAACGCCAATCCCGCCTCCATGCGCGCGGCTATCGCGCTGCTGGCGACATCCTCGCCGGATGCGAATGTCGGGAGCAGGGCGGGCAGGCGGATCGCCGTTCTCGGCGACATGCTGGAAATGGGGGATTATGCCCAGAGAGTGCATGCCAACCTTGCCGGACCGCTTCTTGCGGCCGGCATCGAGCATGTCTGGCTGGCGGGTCCGGAGATGGCGGCGCTGAGGGATGCGCTGCCGGAAAGTGTTCATGTCGAATATCGCGAGACGAAGGAAGATCTCGCGGAATTCGTATTCAATTCCGTCGCCCCAGGCGACGTTCTGATGGTGAAATCGTCGCTGGGGACGGGTTTCGGGAAGATCGTGGCGGCTTTGCTTGACAAGTTTCCGGCATTCCCCGACACGGAGCCCCGCTCCCATCAGGGGCTTTAGAAAGGGCTCTTATGCTGATCTGGCTTGCCGAATTGTCGGACCATATTCATTTTTTCAGTACCCACCTCAGATTTCTCAATCTGTTCAGATACATCACGTTCCGTACCGGCGGCGCCCTGTTCACCTCCGCATTGTTCGTTTTCCTCTTCGGGCCGCGAATCATCTCTTCCCTGCGCGTCCGCCAAGGCAAGGGACAGCCGATTCGCGCCGATGGCCCGCAGACCCATTTCAAGAAGGCCGGTACGCCGACCATGGGCGGGCTGATGATCCTCGCCGGCATCGTCGTGTCCGCGTTGCTGTGGGCCGATCTTGCCAATGTCTACGTGGTCGCGACGCTGCTGGTCACCCTGGGCTTCGGCGCCATCGGCTTCTATGACGACTATCTCAAGGTCACGAAGCAGAGCGACAAGGGCTTTTCCGGTCGCGCCCGCCTCGGCATCGAATTCGTCATCGCCGCCATCGCCGTCTACTTCATGATGAACACGGCGCTCTCCTCCGGTCCGGCCGGTTCGACTTTCGGCTCGTCCGTCGCCTTTCCGTTCTTCAAGAGCTTTATGGTCAATCTCGGCATGTTCTTCGTGCTGTTCGGCGCTTTCGTCATCGTTGCCGCTGGTAATGCCGTCAACCTGACCGACGGTCTCGACGGGCTTGCCATCGTGCCGGTCATGATTGCCGCTGCGTCCTTCGGCGTCATCGCCTATCTTGCCGGCAACTTCGTCTTCGCCGACTATCTGGCGATCAATTTCGTGCCCGGCACCGGCGAGTTGGCCGTGGTGCTCGGCGCTGTTATCGGCGCCGGCCTTGGCTTCCTCTGGTTCAATGCGCCGCCGGCGGCCATTTTCATGGGCGATACCGGTTCGCTGGCACTCGGCGGCATGATCGGGTCTGTTGCCGTCGCCACCAAGCACGAGATCGTGATGGCGATCATCTGCGGCCTTTTCGTGCTGGAGGCGCTTTCGGTCATCATCCAGGTCGGCTTCTTCAAGATGACCAAGCGTCGCGTCTTCCTGATGGCGCCGATCCACCATCACTTCGAAAAGAAGGGATGGACGGAAAGCCAGGTGGTCGTACGTTTCTGGATCGTCGCGGTCATCCTGGCGATGATCGGCCTTTCCACCCTGAAGCTGCGGTGAGGCGGCGATGATCCCAGTCACCACGCTCAAGGGGAGAAAGGTCGCTCTGTTCGGCCTGGGCGGTTCCGGCTTTGCCACCGCGCGGGCGCTCGTCGCCGGTGGCGCGGAGGTGACTGCCTGGGACGACAATCCCGACAGCGTGGGGAAGGCTGCGGCCGAGGGGATCCCTGTCGCGGATCTTAGAACCATCGACTGGAACGGGCTGTCGGTCTTCGTGCTGTCGCCGGGCGTGCCGCTGACGCATCCAAAGCCGCATTGGACCGTCGACCTTGCTCGCGCCGCCGGCGTCGAGGTCATCGGCGATGTGGAGCTGTTCGTGCGCGAGCGGCGGGCGCAAGCGCCGGATTGCCCTTTCATCGCCATTACCGGCACGAACGGGAAATCCACCACGACGGCGCTGATCGCCCATATCCTGCAATCGAGCGGCCGAGACACGCAGCTCGGCGGCAATATCGGCACCGCCATCCTGACGTTGGACCCGCCGAAGGCGGAGCGCTACTACGTCGTCGAATGCTCCTCCTACCAGATCGACCTCGCCCCGACGCTCAACCCTTCCGCCGGTATCCTGCTCAATTTGACGCCCGATCATCTCGACCGGCACGGCACGATGCAGCATTATGCCGATATCAAGGAGCGGCTCGTTGCCGGCAGCAGTGTTGCCGTTGTCGGTGTTGACGACAGCTATTCCTCGCTGATCGCCGACCGCATCGAGCGAGCCGGCGCCAAGGTCGTTCGCATTTCCCGGCGGCATGCGTTGGCCGATGGGCTCTATGCCGAAGGCAGCCGCATCATCGAGGCTTCGACCTGCGCGACCGCGGAGATCGCCGATCTCGATGGCATTCAGACATTGCGCGGCAGCCACAATGCGCAGAACGCCGCCGCTGCGATCGCCGCCTGCCTGGCGGTCGGCGTTTCCGCCGACGATATCCGGGCCGGACTCCAGTCCTTTCCCGGCCTCAAGCATCGCATGCAGCCGGTCGGCCGACGCGGTCGCGTCGTCTTCGTCAATGATTCCAAGGCAACCAATGCGGATGCGGCAGCGCCCGCGCTCTCCAGCTACGATCGCATCTACTGGATCGCCGGCGGCTTGCCGAAAGAGGGCGGCATCACGACGCTGGCGCCGCTCTTTCCGCGTATTGCCAAGGCCTATCTGATCGGCGAAGCCGCGCCTGCTTTTGCGGCGACGCTCGGCGAACAGGTGCCGTACGAAATTTCCGGCACTCTGGAGCGCGCGGTCGCCCATGCGGCTGACGACGCGGACAAGGACGAGCATGACGCGGCGGCGGTGATGCTGTCACCGGCTTGCGCAAGCTTCGACCAGTACAAGAATTTCGAAGTCAGGGGTGACGCCTTCGTCAGCCATGTGGCTGCGATCGAGGGTGTCACCATGCTGGTTGGTTCAGCAACAGGAGGCAAATGATATGGTAAGCCGCGTTGAGCGTGGGGCCTTGGCCGAATGGTTCTGGACCATCGACCGTGTGTTCCTGGCATTATTCGTCTTGCTGATCGGTATCGGCTTCATGCTCTCCTTCGCGGCGTCGCCCGCGGTTGCCGAGCGCATCGGGCTCGAGCCCTTCCATTTCGTCAAGCGCCATGCCTTGTTCCTCGTTCCGGCGATCTCGGCGATGATCGGCATTTCCTTCATGACGCCGCGGCAGGTGCGGCGAACGGCGGTCATTCTGCTGATCGTCTCGCTGGCGATGATGCTGTTCGCCTTGTTCTTCGGCATCGAGGTCAAGGGGTCGCGCCGCTGGGTCAATATCGCCTCGCTCTCCATCCAGCCGTCGGAATTCATGAAGCCGGCCTTCGTCGTCGTCTGTGCCTGGTTGTTTGCCGAGCATGCGCGCCAGCCGGAGATCCCGGGCAATCTCTTCGCGATCATCCTTTTCGGTATCGTCGCCGCACTCCTCGTCGCCCAGCCCGACCTTGGCCAGACGATTCTCACCACCGCCGTCTGGGGCGGCATGTTCTTCATGGCCGGCATGCCCTGGCTATGGATTTCGGTGCTCGGCGGTCTCGGTGTGGGCGGTTTCGTGACGGCCTATTACGTCTTTCCGCATGTGGCGCTTCGCGTCGACAAGTTCTTGACCGGCGAGGGCGATACGTTTCAGGTCGATACCGCCAAGGAAGCCATTGTCCACGGCAATTGGTTCGGGGTCGGTCCGGGCGAAGGTATCGTGAAGCGCATCATTCCCGACGCCCATACCGACTTCATCTTCTCCGTGGCTGCAGAAGAATTCGGCGCCGTCTTCTGCATGGTTCTGGTCTGCATCTTCGCCTTCCTGGTGCTGCGTGGCCTGTCGCATGCCTACAAGGAAAAGAACGACTTCAACCGCTTCGCTGTCGCCGGCCTGGTGCTGCAGATCGGTATCCAGTCGATCATCAATGTCGGCGTGAACCTGCAACTGCTCCCGGCCAAGGGCATGACCCTGCCGCTCATCTCCTATGGCGGTTCGTCGATGACCGCTATCTGCGTGACGGCGGGCTTCATCCTGGCCCTGACGCGCCACCGGCCGGAAAAGCGGGCTCAGGACCGCAGCCAATTCCGCATGACGCATGGATTGCCGGCGGAGTGATCAAGTTGGGTGTGTCTGTTCTCCGCTTCCATCTCCCGGCTTTCGACCATTCTCAGTTCGCTTTCACGAAGATGGCGGTCTATGAAGGAAGCATGACGCGTTTCGATGACGCGGCCGCGGCGGCTTCCTATATTAGGGAGATGCCCCGCGTAGAGGGGTATTCGCGGGAGCGAAGATTATGAGTAAAGGCATTATTCTGCTTGCCGCCGGCGGAACCGGCGGCCATGTATTTCCGGCCGAGGCGCTGGCTTACAAGCTGAAGGAGCGCGGCTATTCCGTGCATCTCGTCACCGACAGCCGTGCCGAGCGTTATGCTGGCAAGTTTCCGGCCGACCAGATTCATGTCGTGCCGTCGGCGACGATCGGCTCGAAGAACCCTGTGAAGGTCGCCCGGTCGCTTTGGACGCTGTGGACGGGCATGCGCGCCGCGCGCAAGCTGATCCGCAATCTCAAGCCGCTGTGCGTCGTCGGTTTCGGCGGTTATCCGACCGTGCCGCCGCTGCTTGCCGCCACCCGCATGGGCGTGCCGGCGATGATCCACGAACAGAATGCCGTGATGGGCCGTGCCAACAAGGCGCTAGCCGCGCGCGTGCAGGCGATCGCCGGCGGCTTCCTGCCGGAGAATGGCGGAGCGTTTCCGCAGAAGACGGTGACGACGGGTAACCCGGTGCGTCCGGCCGTCATCGAAGCCGCCAAGCAGCCCTACGTGCCGTCCGTCCCGGATGATCCTTTCAATCTGGTCGTCTTCGGCGGCAGTCAGGGCGCGCAGTATTTTTCCAAAGCGGTGCTGACGGCGATCAGCCTGCTGGAGGAGCCGCTGCGTAAACGCCTGCGCATCACGCAGCAGGTGCGCCCCGAGGATATGGAAACGGTCAACAGCTGCGCCAGGAAGCTGGACATGGGCGCCGACATCGCGCCGTTCTTCAGCGACATGGCCGAGCGCATCGGTGCTGCCCACCTCGTTCTCTGCCGTTCCGGCGCTTCGACGGTCTCGGAACTGGCCGTCATCGGCCGTCCGGCGATCCTCGTGCCCTATCCCTATGCCTTGGATCACGACCAGGCAGCCAATGCTGCGGCCCTTGCGGCGACCGGCGGCGTCAAGGTCATTCCGCAGTCCGAGCTCACGCCGGAGAAGCTTTCGACCATTCTTCGCGGCGCGATGACGATGCCGGAGAAGCTTGCAAAGATGGCGGCTGCGGCCAAGCAGGCGGGAAAGCCGGATGCGGCAAGCTTGCTTGCCGATATGGTTGAGGCTATTGCCGCAAAACGTTCAATTCAGGAATTCAAGGGGGCAGGCGCATGAAGCTGCCGAAGGCCATCGGCCTTGTGCATTTTATCGGTATCGGCGGGATCGGGATGAGCGGCATCGCCGAGGTGCTGCATAATCTCGGTCATCGCGTGCAGGGGTCCGACCAGTCGGAGAGCGCCAACGTCCAGCGGTTGCGCGACAAGGGGATCCCGGTCCATATCGGCCACAAGGCGGAAAATCTCGGCGATGCCGAAGTCGTGGTCGTTTCCACCGCCATCAAGAAGAGCAATCCGGAATTGATGGCCGCGCGCGAGAAATTGCTGCCGGTGGTGCGCCGCGCCGAAATGCTGGCCGAACTGATGCGTTTCCGAAATGCCATCGCCATCGGTGGCACGCATGGCAAGACGACGACCACTTCGCTGGTGGCGACGCTGCTCGAAGCCGGCGGGCTCGATCCGACCGTCATCAACGGCGGCATCATCAATGCCTACGGCACCAATGCCCGCATGGGCGAGGGCGAGTGGATGGTGGTCGAGGCCGACGAATCGGACGGCACCTTCCTGAAGCTGCCCGCGGACGTCGCCGTTGTCACCAATATCGATCCGGAGCATCTGGATCACTACGGCAATTTCGACGCTGTGCGCGCCGCTTTCCGGCAGTTCGTCGAGAATGTGCCGTTCTACGGCTTCGGCGTCATGTGCATCGATCATCCGGAAGTGCAATCCCTGGTTGGCCGCATCGAGGATCGCAAGATCATCACCTACGGCGAGAACCCGCAATCCGACGTTCGTTTCTCGAATGTCCGCATCGATGGCACGCGCTCGCTGTTCGACGTCGAAATCCGCAGACGCCGCACCGGCAAGGTGATCCATATCAAGGATCTCGTCATGCCGATGCCCGGTCGCCACAATATTTCCAACGCTACGGCGGCAGTCGCCGTCGCCAACAGGCTGGGCATCTCCAACGAGGCCATCGCCAAGGGGCTCGCATCCTTCGGCGGCGTCAAGCGTCGCTTCACGCTGACCGGCGAATGGAACGGGGTCAAGGTTTTCGACGATTACGGCCATCATCCGGTCGAGATCAAGGCGGTGTTGAAGGCCGCGCGCGAGGCGTGCAAGGGCCGTGTCATCGCCGTTCATCAGCCGCATCGCTATACGCGCCTGTCGAGCCTGTTCGAAGAATTTGCCGCCTGCTTCAACGATGCAGACAGCATTTTCCTCGCACCGGTTTACGCCGCCGGCGAAGAGCCGATCGAGGGTGTGGATTCGCAGGAGTTGGTATCGCGCATCAAGGCTGGCGCTCATCGCGATGCGCGCTATCTACCGTCTCAAGAGGATCTAGCCCCTCTGATTGCAGAGATTGCGCAACCGGGTGATTTTGTGGTTCTCTTGGGGGCTGGCAGCATCACATATTGGGCAGCATCATTGCCAAAAGAATTGGAAGGCCTCTCGGGTAAGTCCGCATGAAACAGGTAAATGGGGAAAAGCTTCTGGCGTCGCTAGGCGACAGCGTAAAGGATATCAGGGGTCGGCTGACGCCGGATGCGCCGATGGACCGCGTCACATGGTTTCGTGCCGGCGGGTTGGCGGAGCTGATGTTCCAGCCGCATGATACGGAGGATCTGATCGATTTCCTGAAGGTGCTTCCGGACGAAGTGCCGCTGACGGTGGTCGGCGTGGGGTCGAACATCCTGGTGCGCGACGGCGGCATTCCCGGCGTCGTGCTGCGGCTTTCGGCCAAGGGCTTCGGTTCGGTCGAGCTTGCCGGCGAGAACCGCATCCTGGCCGGCGCCATCTGCCCGGACAAGCATGTGGCCGCCATGGCGATGGATAACGGCATCGGCGGCTTTCACTTCTATTACGGCATCCCCGGCAGCATCGGCGGTGCTGCGCGCATGAACGCCGGCGCCAACGGCGCCGAGACGCGCGAGCGTGTGATCGAAGTGCATGCGGTCGACCGCAAGGGCGTGAAGCATGTCCTGACCAATGACG
>DASWOH010000035.1:0-51505 GCA_036398815.1 Rhizobium sp.
TTCAACCACCGACGGCTTCTGGAGCCCATAGGAAACATGCCGCCAGCCGAAGCCGAGGAACGCTACTACGCCATACTGGACGAACCAGCCTTGGCAGCATAACTTAAACCAAATGGCCTCCGGCGAACCCGGTGCGGTTCATATGCTCTCGAAAGCCTGCCGAATATGATCGGTAAGCAGCAGTTCCGGCAGTTGCTGGTCGCCCTTGATCTCGACGAAGAGTTTGTCTCCGTCGAGAAGGACAAGGCAACCGATGTTGGCGAATGGTTCGCGGCTGCGGTTACGCATCAAGCGGCTTCTATTGATCGGAAGCGCCGGGAAGAAGCACGTCGCTCTTACGAAGATTTTGAGCGGAAGCTTCAAGCAGCATCTGTAAGGCCTTGTGAGCCTTCTCCCGCAGTCGAAGGGCAGCAACTTCCGCAGGCGTCATTTGCGGGAAGCCTCCAGACTCAGTTCCGGAGCTAGAATCCGCCATGCTAACTCCCATTTTGAATTGCGCCGAAAGTCTCGATCTCGCGATGAAGGTCGCGTTCCAGCAGCCCATCTCGCGGTCGTACGTCATCTCTTCAAGATCGAAGATTACGGGCTTCTCGTTCTTTTCGCTCATTTCAGTTCGCTCCTTGGCGTCTGTGGTTGATTCATTTCGCATCTGCAGTCTCCCACAGCTTGCCAAGGGGCGTCCAGCGGGGAGGAGCGCGGTATGACCAACTGGAACCACGACATCACAGCAGCCCCGCGCGACGGCACGCACGTGATTCTGGCGATGCCGAACAAGACAACGCTCCGGTCCTACTGGTGCACGCCTAAAAGCGAGCCCGAGCACTGGTGCATGCTTAGCCACAAGAACGAGCCGGTGGCTTGGATGCTGTGGCCGACGCACCCATTCGAGACCCAAGAGAGGCCATCGACAAACGATAAGGCATCCCCAGAGGCAGGTCCGCAAGCCGAAGCCTCTCCTGCCGGGACTGGGACCGGGACGCTTGCGGATCGTGATGGCCGCCGCAAAGGGGAGGCGTCTTTTGGCGACCTCCCCACCAATCACCAATCGGACAGCGGTGCTCTTGCACAAGCTGGTGTTGCCGGACTCTCGCCGGTGAAGGCGACTGCGCCGCTGTCCGACCGTGAGTATGTGGAGAAGATCGCCGACCGGGTGATTGCGGAGCGGGAGCTTTATGCTGCGGCGGCTGAGACGGTTGCTCATTTGGGCCTTGATGACGTCGGGGGGTCGATATGACCTCCACCACGATCTCCGCAGCCCGTCAAATTCAGCGTCGTGAAGTGAATCCGGAACCAGTCGGTGACAAGTGGCTGGATCATTTCCGCCGTCTGTTTGCAGACGAGTTTCCAGAACCGGAATGCGAAGCTCAACGCGCCGTCGAAGGCGTCGGTTCCGAGCGTGTTCCTGACAATCGATTTCGGAGGAATGAAGCATGAGCGCGATCCTCGAAGCATTCGTATTTTTCGTCATCGCAGCGAACTTCATCTTCTGCGTTCTGGCGGTGATCGAGCCTTGGCTTCGCGAAGCTTTCCGCAAGCCTCCTCGCCATGAAGCTGTCATCCTCCCATTCGCGCGTCCGTCGCGTCGTGGAGGGCGTCATGTCTAACATTCTCCTTGTGCTTCAGTACTGCGCCGGAGCTTTCACGATCTGCTTAATCGCATTCGTCGGCGGTCTTATCGCCTACAAGCTTGCTTGCTTGATCTACGGTCAGCGGGAGGATGCAGACAGCGACCAAGGGG
The DNA here is from genome assembly GCA_036398815.1 of Rhizobium sp. GTDB lineage: Bacteria > Pseudomonadota > Alphaproteobacteria > Rhizobiales > Rhizobiaceae > Rhizobium. Next base: position 1,739 of record DASWOH010000035.1, read on the forward strand.
CAGGAGAGGGCGATATTCGCCATTTCCATCTTCGTTCCGTCGAGGATGAGTTTCACGGGGAGGGACGTTGATGTCCGTTCCCACATTCCAGGCCGCCCCAGACATTGAAGGCGCGATACTCGCCGTTCTTCGTGGCGCCTATCCCGATTGGGTATCTGCAAAATTCGTGATGGAGACGGTCGGACTGCTTCCCGGCGCCGACCCTGTTTCTCCGTTCATCGCATTTCTCAATTTCATCATTCGCATCAACGCATGTCTCGCTTCGTCTGGCTTCCAGGCCGTTCGTACGGGCGGAACGGTTGATGATCATTACAGGCTGTCGCCGGTCGGCGAGAGTTAGTTCTTTCCAACACGGTCAGTGACGGCCGTTCAGCTTTTCCAGAGCTGGGAAATGTCCACGAGAATTCGAGTTGTTCCATTACGGCCTCCTAAAGGCCAGTACCGCCGGCCTCTTTCGCAAGAAGGAATAAACCACAGGAGGCGCGGCGTGTGCGGCAATAGAGTTTCCGAATTCGGAAAAAGGGTTTCCAAAGTTATGAGTACAGAAGCACTTTTTGAAGCAAAAAATTGGGCCGAAACCCTGATGAACGTCGAGTTCAAAGGTAGAGGCGACAAGGAAAAATCAGCGCGTTACCGACTCTCCAAGAAGAGCGGAGTGCCGGAAAGCTACCTCTATCGTCTTCAATACAAGACGGCCGAGATGAAGGACGTAGCCGGATCTGTCTATCGAGCATTGATGCTCTACCACGACAAGATTTGTGCCGCGAATGAGAGTGCCGCTGATCGGTACAAGGCCGAGCGGGAGGATCTGCAAAGGAAACGGCATGAGGCGGCTCATCAAGAGTCTATGGCGACGAACAAAGGAATGGGTGCTCCTTATGATTGAGCGAAAGCAAAAGGAAGATGATCAATGAGCGCAGCAATGGGTGACAATAGCAGCAAGGCTGAACGCGAACGCCGTGTTTCGTTCAGCTACTATCATAGGAAAGACCGAGACATCGCGGCCAAGATCCGCGAGTTGAACGAGCAGAAGAAATCGAACCGGCAGAACGCGAAGGCGGCAGGGTTTCCGGCGCAGAAGCTCGACCATTATCTGAAATCATTCCTTGCTGAAGACCATCAGAAGCCGGTCGACAAGCTCAAGTCGGAACGCGAGAACCTCGCCTGGTTGGGCTACATCCACGATGATCCTCAAGGCGATCTCCTATCCAATCGCGTCGGCGGCGAACAGCTTGTCCAGGCCAAGGGCTTCCATGCCGGTCTGAACGGACTCGATCGAGTATCGGGTTACGACGCCGGCCACGCCGATGACCGTCTCTGGCTTGAAAGCTATGACGCTGGAGCCAAGGAATACGAAACTGTTCTCCCTGACTTCGAGGCTCGTATCAAGGCGGTTACATCGAAGGAAGAGCCTCCGGCAAGTGGTGATGATCCATTTGCCAGTTCCGACGACAGCGACGAGTGGGCCTCTGCCGCCCCCAAAACTTCCCACTGATTTCCTCCCGAGCCCGCGCTTTCCTCATCCCGGCGCGGGCTACCTGACCGAAGCATTCACGCTTCGGTGCATTTTTGAAGTTGGGCACCATGAGCATCAAGCCAGTGATTCAATCCAAAACAGCAGCGATCTTAGAACGGGATGCGCTCGCCTATGGCGTGACGGCAACCGCGATGGCGAAGGCCATTCTGGACACGGTGGTTCGCGAAGGCCTGACGCACACGATTTTAGCCGGCGTTGACGTCGAGAGATTTCAAGACCGCAAGCGCGGCCGTCCACGCACCAAAACACCCACGAAAACGACGAGGGCTTGACATGCTGAAACAACCATTTTCGTGGACAGACCAGAACGTCGCCACGCTCAAGGAAATGCTCTCCAAGGGCCACAGCGCCTCACAGGCTGGCGCTCGTCTGGGGTGCTCAAAGAATGCTGCGCTCAGCAAAGCCTTCCGTATGGGGTTCTCCTTTAAGGGGGGAAATATCGTTGCTAGGATCGACGCCAGAGCAGAAGATCGCAAGGCTACTCGCGTCACTCAGGTATGGACCGAAGAAGAACTGGCCAGAGCATCGAAGCTTTGGGCCGACAACAAAACAGCGGGCCAGATCGGATTCGCCATCGGCAAGAGCGTTCACGCCGTCAATTGCAAGACGCAAGACCGCCGCGATCTGTTTCCGTTCAGACACCGCACTACGGGCCAGAAGAACGCCGCATCGGCCCATGCCAAGGCGCTGAACCGTGTCATGCGTGGGCGAGAAGAACGCCGCAGCGATGCGCCGGAACCGCCTCCCGCTGATTATGACACTTCGGTATTCGAGATGGAGGCTTGCCACGGCGCTCCGACATCCCGCCGTCTTCAACTGACCGAACTTACGGAGCAGACCTGCAAATGGCCGGTCGGCGATCCGCTGAAGGATGATTTCCACTTCTGCGGCGTCCGATCTGGCGACGGTTCTCCTTTTTGCTCGTTCCATCACAGGTTGGCTTATCGGCCCCGAGAGATGGCGATCGGTGGAGGGCGGCGGGCATGAGCATAGATCTCACTGGAAGGCGCGTGGGCCGCATGCGTATAATTTGCCGAGAAGCTCATGGTTGGAAGTGCCTCTGCAATTGCGGAAAAGAGCCAATTTTCTCCGAGGAGGAGCTTAAACGGACTCGATCATGTGGTTGCATCGTCATCATGGGGTTGGATCTCGCGACCAACAGCGGATGGGCTGTACGGTACAGCTGGCGTCATTCTTCTGCCGCTCTCTGTGGAGTGTTCAACTCCGGGACGAACGATGGTGACGACAAAGTCGAGTGGGAGGCAAAATATGCTTTGGCGGCAAATATGGCCTACAAGCTCATCCTGGAACACAAACCAGATTTTATTGCGATTGAAGCCCCCGAACACAACACCCGAAGATTTGGGAAAAAAGATGATGGGGAAAAGAAAGTAGATGTTGCCGCTATAAAAACCTTCGTCGCGCGTTTGAGCGGCGTCATGATGAAATTTGGGCTCAATAGTCCAGAAGCTGTCAAAATTGCTGGTGCCATAGGCAGCGGTTCGAGCAACTCTAACCAGATGCAGCTTTCCGGCATCGTTGGCGCCGTTATTGGCGCATGCATAATCTCTGGAACACCGTATGGAACGATTGGTGCTCGCACTTGGCATTCTCAATATTACGGAAAGGGCAACAAGCCCGCGCCCGGCAAGGATTGGAAAGACCTCGCTATTGAGACTTGTGAAAGGGAGAATATCAATCTTCCCCGAACGAAAAAAGATAAACGCGATGCAGCGGAAGCAATAGGTGTCGCGACTTGCTGGCGTAGCTGTGCGGTTCCCAACATAAAATGGATGCAAGATCGCTTCACTGAACTTTGCGCAGGCGCAAGTTTGGTAAAAAAACAGCGCAATGAAAGAACCGCTTCCCATGATCTTTTTGGGAGCGCCGCATAATGGGAAAGCGCAGTACTTTCGAACGCCGCAAGAACGATGCCTATCAAACGCCGGCTCCGGCGGTTCAGCCATTGATCCCGTTCCTTCGCGGCATCCACACCTTTGCGGAGCCGTGTGCCGGCGAGGGGAAGCTTATATCCGCTTTGGAAGGTCACGGGCTGCGCTGCACCTTTTCCAATGACATCGAGCGCGGTTTTGACGCGATCATCGACCTGCAATTTGTCGAATCCCGCTTCGACGCGATCATCACCAATCCACCATGGACGCGCGAATTACTGCATCAGATGATCGTCACGTTTCAGTCGATCGCTCCTACTTGGCTCCTCTTTGATGCTGATTGGGTCCATACCCGCCAAGCCGTCCCTTTCATCGATCAGTGCAGCCATATCGTATCCGTAGGACGCGTGAAATGGATCGAGGACTCTAAGTTCACTGGCAAGGACAATGCTGCGTGGCACCGCTTCCACGCCCAACATAGCGGCGGTCCTCGGTTTTTCGCGAGAGAGGCGGTGGCAGCATGAACGCCCAACCCCGCGACTTCATGGACAAGATCACCGAACAGGACGTGCTTGAGGCTGAACAGGTAATCCTCGCCAACATCTTCGCGAACAATGAGGTCCTGACCGAGTGCGGCTTGGTGGCCGACGACTTCACCGTGGATCTGCACCGAACGATCTTCGCATCCTCTCTGATGCTCCATGCGGGCCGTCAACTCGTCAACTCGGTATCGCTGAAACCGTTTATCCCGAAGCATCTTCCGGGGCTTACCATCGCGCCAGCGCAGTATGTATTGAACCTGATGTTTGAGAGCGCTAAGCCTCAGACCCGGTCACAGTACGAACCGAGCCTTCAGATCATCAAGGGTACGACGCTGGCGCGTGAGTTTGGTCGCGAGGCAGAGTTCGCGGCTACCGTCGCCAAGGAAGGCCATAGCCTACTCACCTTGGGAGATGAGATCGAACAGATGGAACGACGCCTGAAGGATTTGCGGGCGAGATTTTCAGAAACTACGGCGATTGCAACGCCCGGTTCCTCCTATCTAAAGGCATTCCAATCCGCCGCACGGCGGGACGGTCTAATAGGAGTTCCGATCGCTCTTCCTGAAATCGCCAAGGTACTATCGGAGCCGGTATTCGAAGCCGGGAATCTCTATGGGCTGCTTTCATCTAGCGGCGAAGGAAAATCTTCCCTCACGATGCAGCTCATTTATCACGCAGTCCGTGAGGGCCACCCGGTCCTATTCCTGTCCTATGACCAGTCAGCAGCTCAATGCATCCGTCAAATGATTGCCCAGGTGGATGGCATCGAGGTTCGCCAGCAGCGGGAACCCATGCGATTGATGCGGCAGAACGAGCAAGACCAGTGCGTCAGCTTTGCCACATGGATCGACAGACAACCTTTCGTTATTCGGCGTTGCCAGCGGGAGGGCGTGACGCAACTCGTCACTTATGCCCGTCAGTTCGTGAAGAGCAAGGCAAATGGAAAGACCCCATTCATCGTCATCGACCATATCGGGAAGGTAAAACCTAGAGACCCGCGCCTTGATGCCGGGCGCATATCCGGCGAAGTCACAGTGGAGCTTAAAGCGTTCGCTGATGAAGTGGCCGCCTCCGTGCTCATCCTCAACCAACGGAACTCAAAGGGTATGGTGCGCGACAATCCGCGTCCGATAGACGAAGACCTGTATGGAGGAGAGGGTGCCAAGGCCGACTACGATAGCGTGATGTACCTCTATCGCCCTCAGAAATATCGGGCAAAGCGCGTTGCTACGGCGGCCAGTGATCGGGACTGGAAGATCATCAATAAAGTCTATGGCGAATTTGGCGACGAGGACGAGATCCGCATCGCGGCGGAAGTCGGCGTGGTGAAAAATCGCTTTGGTGATGCGGAGATCCGCGAACGCCTGAAATTCGAAGCCCGCTACACCCGTTATGTCTCTCTAGCGCCCGAGCGGCCACAGGAGTTGCCGCTATGATCGCAGCTCTCTATGTCCAAAAGGGCGGCTCCTATTTCGATCTCGACGGTGTTGATCCATGGGATGAGGAACGGGATGCACGGAAGTATGCCGGGCCTTGGCCCGTCGTAGCGCACCCGCCATGCCAGCGATGGGGGCGGTTTGCGACAGGCTCGACGCGTAAGCCTAAGCAATATCGCATAGGCGAAGACGGGGGGTGTTTCGCTGCGGCTCTCACAGCGGTACGCAATTACGGCGGCGTGCTAGAGCACCCAAAGGATAGCATAGCATGGGATTATTTTGGCCTGATGCGCCCAGGATCGGAGGGTTGGAGTCGGTCCGATAGCTATGGTGGATGGAGTTGCCAGGTCGAGCAAGGACATTTCGGGCATTTTTCCCGCAAGCCGACTTGGCTTTATGCGGTGGGTATCGAATTCCCAAGTTTAAGATGGGGTCGTTCTGAACAGCGTCTGCCGGCGTACGCAGTAGAGCGATACGGATATGAGAAAGCCCGTCGTATCGGTGTCATGGCTGCGGTCGGCGGTAAAGACAAAACGCGCATTCGCAATCATACGCCTAGTCCCTTCCGAGATCTTCTCATTTCAATGGCACGCACTGCGCGGCCCTCGATGTTGGAGGCTGCTGAATGAATCATTCCGCCGCCACCTCCGAAGCCCGTCTGGGCGGTTACATCGGCAAATTCCGCCCCGTATGGGCCGCTACGTTTCGAAATGTCGAAGATCGGGACGGCAACGTCCTCTATTTCAAGACCGCATTCGAGGCTGAGTGTGTCGCCTGGCGCATCCTCTATGCCCTTGAGCAGCCCATCATGTTGCGCTCTGGCGATCGGGTTGAATCCGCCAAGCAGGATGCGGAGGCCATATTCGATCTCCCTCCGATACGGACGAAGGGAAGGGTGATCACCATTGAGCGGAAGAGGATCGAGGCATGAAGTTAGCTGAATTTCTAGAGGGTATTCGCAACGCCACGTCTGCCGAGGAACTGCAAGCTGCTATCACCGCGGATTTCAAGCATTCCTACAGGGGCCCGACTTGGACCAAGATCTGCCACGCACGTATCGAGGCTGGCTATCGGCTGGTTGACGCCCATGAACACGGTCAATTTGTCCCTCGATTTGGACCGGGCCGGAAGCTTCAAGTATGCGGCGAAACGTACGGCGTGGGCCGAGGTCATAACTCGACCGGCGTTCGCTATGTTTGGCATTCGGCTGGTGAATGGGCCATGTCCATCATGCGCAAGAACGGCCTATCAATCCGCGCATCGCACCGCGTTTGGGATGAATGGAATGGTTATCCGCATCGTTGCCTTGCTGTAATCGAAAAATCGTTGGCCGGGGAGATTCCCGATCCTACGATGGACACCCTGATCGGACCACACAAAGGTCATTCACCGATCAACTACAGCATTGAGCAAAATGAGGCGGATAGATGGGACAGGCGCGCATCCCGCCCGTGCCCTTGTGGCGCTGGCACTCTTTTTGATTGGGGCGGCAGCTGGTCCGAAGGCTTCGACTTTGTAAACTGGCACTGCAATGCATGCCCGGATGTCTATACAGAATATATGAGCCGTGAACGGTTCTATGCAATGCGGCAATCTCACCAGTACATCGCGGTGGAGGTGCCGGCATGAAGCTCATGAAAGGAAGCGAACCGTCATTCATGACAGCATCCGAGGCGTCTGTTCGGCAAGGATATGCGGCACGGTCGGAGCTGGCGTTGCGGGACGGCCTTGAGGCTATCCTTCGCCAGCGCCTGCCAGACGCCCGCATCGTCCACGAGCTTGTCATGGGCGCCAGAGAGGTGAGGGCTGATGTAGTAGCCATTGACGCTGCCCATATCGCCGCAGTCGAGGTCAAGGGCGCCTACGATAATGTGTCCCGCCTCATGCATCAGGTCGGCATGTTTCAGCTCTGCGTCCCCGAGGTGTGGGTATGCTGCGCAAAGGAGCATGCCGAAGATGCCAAGCTGATCCGCCACCTATTGCCAAGCATTGGCCTGATAGTCGGAACGAACCTTGACCGCCATTATCACAGAGGCGACAAGATCCTGCCGCTCTGCCTTGAGATCGTAGCCGAGCCCGTTCCGCGCGCCCCAGTCCCCGAGATGATGCTTGAAATGCTGTGGGCCGAAGAACTGCGCAACGCCTGCGCTCACCTGCGGATTCCGGTCGCCGCCACGATGACACGCCCGAAATGCATCTCCCTGATTTTGGAGAAGGCGAGCGCCGCCGAGATTATCGCGGCGACATGCGCACAACTCAGGGCCAGAGACGCGGTTTGGCGTGCCGACGATCCAATCCAGTGCGACTACCGCGCCAAGCTGATCGCCGATCTGGAGGCTAGTCGAGCATGACGCAGTTTCAAGCCGATACCATCGTCCCGCAGTCCTACGAATCCCGCTGTAAGGCATTGGCTCGTGCAGTCCGTCAAAGGCTCATGAACCCAAAGAACGGGATATCCGAGCGCAAGGTAGGCCGCCCCACAAAGAGGACAATTATTCCCACCGACAAGCCGATACGCAAAGGGTTCAAGATAGCAATGGACCCTCTGACCATCGCGGAGATCCAAGCCGCCTATGAGCGCGGAACTCCCATCGAGGCGATTTGCGAGCGGTTTCATATTTCATCTCGGACCTTCCGGCGTCTACGTCAGAAACAGGGATGGCCGATACGGGAGAGGATTCGGTGACGCATCACATCAATCTTGAATACCAAGTCTCTGAACTCTTCCGGCTCAAGATGGAGGAATTCGTCCGTTGGTGCGGCGAGAATTGGACTGTAACCGCAGAGCAGGCGATCAAGGACAATATCTTTGACGCAAAGCCGCCGGGATACCGTGAGGGCTATAACGCCGCCGTAGAGGGGCTGCCAGGCGCTTTGGAGTGCTGGATGGAAGAGGAGGCGAGCCATGGTTGATCGTCTCTCCTGCTGCGTTCCACATTGCCGACGCACTACTCGCAATGAAGACGGCTATTCCAACTGGATTTGCGGAATTCATTGGCGTCTCGTCTCCAAATATCGGCGCCGTCGCGACAGCAAGCTAGTGCGCAGGTATGTCAAGAAATTTGGGCGAACCCCTTTCTGGCATTATCCAGGCGGATCGCCGCAGAGAATTGAGGCTGTGAGGCTCACGAGCCTTTGTGAGAAATCTTGGGAGTTGTGCAGGAAACAGGCTATCGAGAGGGCTGGCGGGATATGAGCAAGCGCCCAACAGAAGATTGGCTTGCATCTCCTGATCCCGAAAAATGGGCCAAAGCTGTGACTATCTGCCAGAGCGGAGCCCCATGGGAATGTGGTGAGGCAGGCCGGTGCACTCACGAAGGCTCGTGCTTCACCACAGACCGTCAAGGCGCTTGTGCTGCTTGGCAGATGATCCAACGTCTTCAGAGCGATAACAGCGTTGTCCAGCGCCATCTTGATCGGGCCGTCCATTTCCTTCGGTATGGAAAGGATCTGCTAGCATGATCGATCCTGATGTCCAGGCCGTCTGTGAAGAGTTTGGTGTTCGGATTATCCCGGCTAACGTTGCCCCACGTCTCTCCGAGACCAGAGCCCCCACGACGCTTGAGAGGATGAAGCGCAAATATGGGCTCGACCACATGCGTTTCGTCGTTGGTCTCTTGGCTGAAACGGACAACAACCGCGCGATATTAACTGAAGAAATCTACTGGGCAACGAGCGATATCGTGCTGGCTTTCAAGAAGAACTTCCCTGCCGTGATCAGCCATGAGACGACGAAGCTCTACGAATTCTTCGATGCAACGCCGATCGGACAATTGCAGTTCTGGTGTTTGGACCTTGAAGGCATTACATCGAAGCGGCGGGCTCTCGTCGGGATGCTTTGGGAAAGGGCCGTACGCAAGTTTGGCCCTCTGGCAACTCAACCTGACCTTTTAGACGATCGTAGGAGCGCAGCATGACCCGAGAACAGATCGAAGAGCTATTCATACAAGCAGCCGAGACGGACCATAGGCTGCCTGATACAGCCCGCCCAGCGCGTTTGAAGGCTCAGGCTATCCAATACTACCATTCGCAAGCCGACGTGGCTGGATGGGGCGCTGAGAGATATGCCGAGGAACGAGCCGACTTCCTGTCACACAAGACAACACGCCTGCGCACCTCTGATGTTTCCAAATGGGAACTGGCGAATGCTCTGATTGTCCTCGTCAGAAAGTCGCGAGACCGTCATTGCCTCTGGCACTGGGCCATCGCCAAGGCAGGCGGTAAATCTTTCAGCAAGTGGTGCCGAGAGGGGTTCAAGGATGTTTCTGGCAACATGGTCCGGTTCAGCCGAAACTATGCTCTTGAGCGGAAAAACCGGGCAATCATTGAAATATATACTGTTTTGAATTGTAGCGCGCCGCAACATAACGAAATTGGTATATCTGCCAGCTTGCAGCTTACCCCGGAAATCGGCGATAAAGACGTCAACATCACGAATGACGCGCCCACTTATTGGAGAGCCCCAGACGCAAGACCGATGGCTTGCGATTTCGATCAGGGGCTTCAGAATTTCGAATGGGCCGAGTTGCAAAACGAACGCCGCCGCCAGCGAGACGCTGAAAAGCGAAAGCAGCGGGCGGCATAACATATCGACCGTGACCTGTTAGAAATATAGGGTTCGGTTAACATGAGATTGCTGACGGGAATGCTCGTCGGCGGGGAGCGCGGCCCTTGCGGTGAAACACCCGTTTCCGCGAAGTCCTGTGGCCGGCCATGGGCACCAATTCGCTGCGGTCCTCAAGGTGAGGGATCACCCTTCCAAGGTGACAAGCCCGGTTCGATTCCGGGTCGCCGCTCCAATTCGAGGTGCCTTAGTCCTTGCTGGACCGCAATAGGTTAAACGTTATGAGACGGCCTCAACGAGATCGGGAAGAGGTGACATCTATCCGCCCATGTTACGGCATGGCTTCCCGGTACCAATAGAACCCGCCACGCCTCGGACGATAGTTCAGTTTCGAAACTGCGCACCCAGGCAGGTCATTTATCGGGAAGGCGGAATAACCGCTGAGAGGACAAGGAAGCTGCCTGATGCGATCAGGCCCCAAGGGTGGACGGTTAGAATCGCTAATGCCGTCTGAAGCCAATACTCGAAAGAGACGGCGGGATTCCTGATGAATGCTTCGAAGCCGAAAGGTCCTTCCCGACCAATTCCTCACCAGAGGACAGGACGGCGGCATACTGGATAGGAGCGGAAGCCAAGAAGCCAGTGAACGGTATGCAACGCTTGGTCCGTTCTGAATCATAAATACCCTGGCCGGTTTCATCGAGAAAATGACCTCGAAAGCCTTATATCTCAGGGTGTTTGCCCTGGCCGGTCACTGAATGGAAATCAGCCCGATCGGCATAACTGCTGGTCGGGCTTTTGCGTTTCACAACCGAGAGGCAAGCATGGTCGAATACCAAAATGTCCCGGTTTTGAGAGACAATGCCGATTTCGCCAGCCTCGATCAATGCTGTTACATGCGCCGCGCCACAACGGATGACGGCCAGCAATGCTGGGTCTTGTTCGACTGTAATGGCGAGGCCGAGATCTGCACCGATAACCGCAGCGATGTTTTCTTCTATGCTCATAAGCATGAGTTGAGATTGGTATGGTTGAACTGATCATGGCAACGGATCTGTATCATCGCGTCCTCACCTATGATTATGGCGACAAAGAGCGTTCCGATCTGATGGCTAAGGTCTGGAATGTGACGCCATTCGTCGTCAACGTTCGGACCGGCAGCATCGATAGCGAAGAGTACCGCGCCATGATTGACTGGCTTCGAGATACTTTCGGAGATCAAGCTTGGCCAATCCACGGCCGAGCAGGCCAATGGCAGACCGGCCGCGCAACAGTTTTCGGAGAAACCTTTATCGGCTTTCAAGCGGCGGATGGCCTTGCGGCATTCCGCGCGAAATATGGTGACCGAATAGTAGAGGCGGAAGTCGCATGACCCTCGCAGAATTCAAAGCATGGTTCGAAGGCTTCACGGAAACGTTGGAAGCCGCACCAAATGAAAAGCAGTGGGAACGGATCAAGGCTCGCGTGGCTGAGATCAACGGAGCCGTGACGACGTATCCGGTTTTCGTTGATCGGTATGTGCCGCCTTATCGCCCTTGGTATGTCGGTACGCCGCTCAATCCTACCTTTTATAGCACCAACACCTCTTCGGACGTGAAGTCCACGATCAGTCTCAACGGCGATCATGTCGGCGCGACCTATTCGGAACAGTCAGTGTTCGATATGTCCTCTGCCATGATTGATCTTGGCAAGGCTGAGTTCCGATCATTGGCGCTCTGACATGCGTGCCATCGGAATAGTCGCCATCGTCGTCAGTCTGGCCTTCATTCTCGCCGCCGGCATTTCCTACGCAAAGCAGGAGCCGGCAAAACATGACATGGCTCTCCTCGCCCCACAGCGGGCCATAGACGCTGTTTTAGACATTCCGCCGTGCTTCGCCCACCCCAGAGCACCAAAGCGTGTGACGTGGATGATTACGGCCAAGGACGGAACGGCGCTGGTCGTCGGGTCTGAGGATGTCAGGAAGAGATGCTGACGCCGGCGAAAGTGCTTTAGGAATAGGGCTCAAGCCGGTGCAGGAGAGCCCTGCATGCCAGAGCAGTCCTAAGATCAGCCCCTTGGCGCTTCATGGCGACAACGGCGTTTGCTGATACCCCTAGAGCTTCGGCGCACTTGGCGTCTGAGCGAGCAAGGCCAGCCGCTTTCATCTCGGCAAGCCAGCGGGTGAATTGTTCAGCGTTCATATGTCCCTCGTGTCTGGGGCCGGCTTATAATGGGGATCGTGCTGCCTTCTCGGGTGCATTCCGTTGTAAATCCAATCGTCTATCTGGGTTTGGTTCCGACCTTGATAAGCCCATTCGTGGCGCTGGAACCAATGGTAAGTGCATTTGCAAACCCAGATGCGATAAGCGTTGCAACCGTGATGGCCGTCAAAAGGCATCCAGTCGGTAACACGGCAATCAGCGTCGGCAAAGTCTGTGGGCTGAAGGTTGTCTCTCAACAGGGGCATGGATAGTAGGCGGGTTGCCCCGCCTCTCCTTAGTCGATGTTGGCGGAAACAAGAGCGGCGAACGAGTGGTCTTGCCAAGTCCAGTTGCGGGTAGACCAGCGGCGTTCGATATCAGAGCGTTCCTGTTGGAGATCCCATTCGCGATCGTGTGCAGCGTTCCAAGCCTCGGAAGGAGCTTCGGTGATCTTCTCGCCAGCCTCGACCCGCTCGTTATAGCCATTGAGTTCAGCCTTCACCGCAATAATGGCTGTTTCGTTGGCGGCGATATCTGCGAGGTATTGGCGCTTCGTGTAGGTCATGTCGATCTCCTTTGTTGATGCCCCGATCATACAAGCTACTTGTATGAAGTCAACAGAAAATCAAAGTCACTTTGATGAAAATGCCCATTGGTATCTAGGTTTCTTGTATGAACTGGCTCCTATCGCTCTTCCATCGCCCCAACTGGCTGACGGAGAGACCGATAGGCATGCCCCGAGATACCCGCATGAGCGGGAAGGGGTGGCGGGTCAGGTTTAGGGGATGGCCGTGACCGAACGTGAGAAACGAGCCGAGGTCGATAACCTCATCACAGCGTTGAGAGAAGCGGGAATGCCCCATCCCAAGACATCGGGAAATCTGCTCTCCGGTGAGATGCTGAACAAGGTCCTTTGGGATTGCCGGCGGCTGGTGAAGGTGGCGCGGAAGGCCGATAGGTAAATCATGCCAGTTCTGAAAAACGCACGATATGAACAGTTCGCTCAAGGACTGGCAAGAGGTCTATCGGCGACAGAAGCCTACGCTCAAGCTGGATACAAGGAAAGCCGATCTGCTGCATCACGTCTGTCAACAAATGTGAACATCAAGCGCCGGATAGAAGAGATCAACGTCAGGGTGGCCGAGAAAGCCGAGTGGAGCGCCGCTGATAGGATTGCTGCCCTCAAGCGTATCTCCGATGCGTCTGAGGCGCTAGATCCGCGTGTATCCGTCTCAGCCATCGCTGAGGCGAACAAGATGAGCGGCAGTTATCCGCCTACCAGGCAGGAGCACACCGGCCGCAATGGTGGACCGATCGAATACGCAAATCTGACAGAGGAAGAGATTGATGCTCGCATTGCAGCCATCGGCGCAACTGCTGGCGAAACTGGACCTGACGCAGAAGCGTGAATACCTGGCCCTTCTCGAAGCCAAGGCGAAAAAGCAAGTCGAACGCCGGCAAAGAGAGAAGGTCGAAGCGGACGCGGGCGGATGGCAGGCTGAAAAGCAGCGATGCGCCACCGATATCTGCTATTGGTTCGACACTTACGTCTGGACCTACGACCCGCGTTTGGTTGGTAAACCGGGAGGGGCGTACGTTCCTTTCAAACTATGGCCGAAGCAACGGGATGTCGTCCTGTGGCTGCTGGACCGGCTTCATAGCCCTGATGAGGGACTGGTTGAGAAAAGCCGCGATACTGGCGCGACATACCTGACGGCTGGGGTGGCGCTGCATCAATGGCTTTTTAATCCGGGGTTCAAGGCGACGTTTGGCTCCCGTAAGGTCGATTACGTCGATAAGAAGGACAACCCAGACAGCATCTTCGCCAAGCTGCGCATCATGTTGCGGCGGCTTCCTGCGGAGATGATGCCTGATGGCTTCAACTGGAGCCAGCACGACAATTACATGCGCATCTCAAACCCAGAGACCGGATCGGTCATTTCTGGCGAGGGTGGCGAGGACATGGGCCGCGGTGGTCGATCATCGATGTATGTGGTCGATGAAGCGGCATTCGTTCCAAACGCCGAGACGGTTGAGAAAGCGCTCTCCGGTAACACTGATTGCGTTATCTGGGTTTCGTCCGTCAACGGCATGGGCAACCTATTCGCACGCAAGCGACACTCGATCATGAAGCCGCACCAGATCATGCGGTTGCACTGGCGAGATGATCCGCGCAAGACAGAGGAATGGGCCGCTGCAAAGCAGGCCAGTTTCTCCGACCCAACCACATGGGCCAGTGAATACGACATCGACTACAGCGCTTCAGTCGAGGGCATTTGCATCCCGGCCCTATGGGTGGAGAGCGCAAAGCGTCTTCGGGCTCTGGAACCTCGCCTGCAGCCATCCAATGCTGGTGTAGTCGGGCTTGACGTTGGCGCGGGCAAGGCGAAGTCTGTCGCGGTGCCACGCAGAGGCCCAATTGTCGAGAAGCCGGAATCGCGTGGCGATCCGGATACCACCGATACCGCTCATTGGGGTCTCGAAGTCGCAAAGGCCAATGGAGCGCAGCGGTTGAACTTTGATGCGCCTGGTGTGGGTGCTGGCGTCTCATCCACGTTGATGAAGAACCCGGTGACGGGGCTTCGGGTCGCGCCGATCAATACCGGCAATCCTGCTGATGAGAAGCGACGCTGGCCCGATGGTCGCACTTCGGATGAGATGTTCGGAAACATGAAGGCGGAACTGTGGTGGCTTTGCCGAACCGCAATTCAACGCTCTCATGAGCACGTCCTGTTCCTTGAAAACAAGGAAGGTGGACGCGAACATCCTGTTTCGGATTTGTTGGCGTTACCAAGCGGTGACAAAGACAGCGATCAGCTTTGCCTTGAACTCTCTCTCGTCAAGTGGGAGCGGAACGAGCGCGGCAAGATCGTGATCGAAAAGAAAGAGGCGTTGCGCCGTCGTGGGATATCCAGCCCTGACTATGCCGATGGGTTGGTACTGACCTTCGCGGAAGGCGGCCGAGGGCCAATGATAATCAGCCAGGCGGCTCTCGCGGCCTCCCGTATGCCCGGCACAGCACGTCACAGATAAGGGTAGGCAGTGAAGAAGCAACGCAATCGCTCACATCGGCCATTGGTGGCTCGTGGTGTTCAAGCCGCGCCCGCCAAACCTGCCGTGACTGCGAAGCCTGCTATCGCTGCTGATGCCCAGCCGGAAGGCGTAAGGCGGCCCTCTGTGTCAACGAAGGCGCTCTTGAAATCAATGGAGAAGCCGGCCAAGCGTCAGGCGCGTCCATTCACCATACCAAACCCAGCGCCGGGAGTATTGCCGGCGGGCGGTGCCACTCTGGCGATGGATAGCCAAATCCTTGCGGCAGGGTCATGGGCTGGTGGATATAATCAGTCCTTTACCGAGGGGCTTGAATTCCTCGGGTATCCGTATCTTGCCGAGCTGGCTCAACGTCCGGAATATCGACGCATCGTTGAAGTCATCGCAACTGAGATGACGCGGAAGTGGATTCGCTTGACCTCGAAGGGTGAGGCAGATGAAACGGACAAGATTACCAAGATCAAGGACGAGATGAGCCGCCTTGATGTCCAGAAGGTGTTCAAGACGCTTGCTGAGCAGGACGGATTTTTCGGTAGGTCGCATCTTTATATCGACACCGGCAAGACGGACGATCCAGATGAGCTTCTGACACCAATAGGGAACGGCAGGGATGATCTCAGCCGAAAGAAGGTAGGGAAGGGTAGCTTGAAAGCCCTGCGCGCCGTGGAAGCTGTGTGGACCTACCCTACGAACTACAATTCGAACGATCCACTTCGGGGCGACTGGTATACGCCCGATATGTGGTTTGTCATGGGCAAGCGAATTCATGCGTCACGCCTATTGACGTTCATCGGTCGCGAGGTGCCAGATCTTTTAAAGCCGGCCTATTCGTTCGGTGGCCTTGCATTGACGCAGATGGCCAAACCCTATGTCGATAATTGGTTGCAGACCCGCCAGTCGGTGAACGATATCATTTCGGCCTTCTCGGTCTTCGTGCTGAAGACAAATATGGCTGCGAACCTTGAAGTGGGTGGCGACGAAACGGCCATCGTCGCGCGAGCCGAGATATTCAACAATCTGCGAAACAATCGCGGCTTGATGATGCTTGATAAGACGGAAGAGGAGTTTGCGAACGTCTCTGCCCCTCTCGGTACGCTCGATATGCTTCAGGCTCAATCGCAGGAACACATGGCCTCGGTCTCGGGTATCCCGCTGGTGAAGCTCTTGGGGGTAACGCCCTCGGGCCTGAATGCTTCGTCGGACGGTGAAATCAGAGCCTTTTATGACTGGATCACCGCGTCTCAGATCGCATTCTTCAAGTCGGGCCTGACGAAGGTGCTGGACTTCATTCAGTTGTCTCTCTTCGGTGAAGTTGATCAGGACATCGAATTCGAGTTCGAACCCCTGTGGGAATTGAACGAGAAGGAGCGCGCTGAGGTCCGCAAGCTGGAATCGGAAGCTGCCCAGATCGATATCGATAGCGGGGTGGTTTCGCCGGAAGAGCGTCGTCGTCAACTCGCCAATGATGCCGGCAGCCCATACGATGGATTGGACCCAGACGACCTTCCAGACCTTCTAGAGGAAGAGTCCGAAGGCCTTGAGCCAAAGGGCGGCCACAGCTTGTTCAAGGCTGAGGAGACAACAGGGGCGACCGAGAAGAAGGAAACCGCCTGATGGACGCCATAGAGGTCAGGATGAGGTGCCTGGAACTGGTGGCCCGCGAACTGAGCGATCCTGATGGTATCATCAGAGCGGTTCAGTACCTTGAGCGGTTCGTAATGGATGCCGGGGTTGTCACCGCGTCCGAAACCACCGATAACGGCTCTTCCGACAACGAGGCGCCGACGACGTGATAAAACTGGATCTCTGGGATGTAATAAATGCTCGCGAGCCTAAGCTGCGCGAAGACATCCCGGAGAGCTTGGCAAAGGCGGAGACGCCAACAATGGACGAAAACCTAAGGATTGCTGTTTACCATCTGCTTTGGGTTTGGAAGCAATACGGGCGCACCAGCCAATATGACGGGGTTGATGGTCTTGACCATATGAATTCGACGGCCGGTGAAGATGCAGCCGATTTCTTGGAATCTCTAGGCCTAGGCCACGATCAAGGATACGGGTTCATCCCCAATGAAGTCGCCATCGCTCTGATGGATTGCGAAGCCCTCCCAGCATCGTCTGTCAATCATGGTAAGCTGATCAATTATGGCGGTGCAGGTAAGTGGGTAGAAGCAATCCTCGGCCCCCAGCCACCAGTAAAATAGCCCTAGAGAAGCCGGAGAATCCCGTTGGCAAGCAGGATGAGGCAACGGAAGCCGAAGACGGGCGAAACCGTTCTAAGGCCGATCCATCCGAATGCCGGAATAGCAGCTGATTACCAGCGACGTCTTGACGCTCTGATCAGGGAGATGGCTGCCTCTGTCGATTATTGGCTCAGGGCGACATACCGGCAGAACGAAGACCGCATTGTCGCCGAGGACGAAAGTCCAGCCGACGCGCTGCGCCGATCGATGAAAGATCTGTCGAAGCGATGGCTTGCCAAGTTCGATGATATGTCCGCCAAGCTGGCCGAATACTTCGTCCAATCGGTAGAGAAGCGATCGACCGCGGCGATGAAGAAGATTTTGAAGGATGGCGGCTGGACCGTCAGTTTTCAGATGACGCCGACCATGCGGGACATTGCCGATGCAACCGTCCACGCTAATGTGGCCTTGATAAAAAATGTCGCTGAAAAGTACCTCAATGATATTGAGGGATCGGTTATGCGATCGGTGCAATCCGGTCGAGACCTTGGAACGCTGACGGAAGATTTGCAGAAGCACTATGGTGTGACGCGGCGTCGTGCGGCCTTTATCGCTAGAGATCAAAATAACAAGGCCACGGCGGCATTCAAGCGGGCGAGGGAACTTGAGCTTGGTCTCGATGAAGCCGAATGGCATCATAGCCACGGCTCGAAAGAACCGAGGCCGACGCACGTAGAAGCCGGACGTCAGAGGGCCCGTTATAAGATATCGCAGGGCTGGTATGATCCGGCGGTTGGTCGCTACATCCAGCCGGCGGAAGAGCCGGGGTGCAAATGCTTCGGACGGCCGGTCATCAAGGGCTTTAGCTAAGCCACCATTTTACAATTTGAGGGAATGCCAATGCCTCCTGTCTCGACAGCGCAGCGCAATGCCATGTTCGCGGCTGCCGAGGGCGAGAGCAATCTTGGCATCCCGAAGAAGGTAGGCAAAGAATTCGTCGCCGCAGACGCAGTGAACGGCCATGCCGCCGGCATCCTCTACGTCGCACCAGATGGCGATGTGCTTCTGCTGCGGCGGTCCTCGACCGAAACCAACTATGCCGGTCATTGGGCATTGCCTGGCGGCGGAGGGGAAGAGGGCGAGACGCCAGAGCAGACCGCAGATCGCGAAGCTCACGAAGAGATGGGAATGCTTATCCCTGAGAGCGGGACCGCGATGAAGCTGCTCGACAGCCGCGTGACGCCGACTGGAAAAGCGTTTCATACCTTTGTGCAGTCGGCACCATCAAAGTTTGTGCCGCAGCTCAACGATGAACACAGCGGCTATGCGTGGGCACCGCTCGATCAGTTGCCGGATCCTTTGCATCCCGCCGTACGGGCGACGATCGCAGACCGGCTTGGCACGGATGATCTCGAAACACCGGAAGACTGGGCGATGTTCAAGATTGGGCTCGTCAATTGGCTCAATACCGAAGAACATCAAATGGAGTCGGATGTGGCTGAAGACTCGATCGCCATGGATAAGGCGTCCGTGCGCAACTATGACGCCGACGGCCGACTTCATGTGACCTCGACCCCGATCAGCAAGGCAAACATCTGCGAATATTACGGGAGAGAAATCCCCGGTGCAGATCATATGGGCCTCGTGCCCGATCGCAAATACCGGCTGCTGCGCCATCCCGACGAGCTGCGCCGCGGTGCAGACACGTTCAACAATTTGCCGCTTCTCCGCCGGCACGTCGCGGTTTCTGCTGACGATCATAAGCCGGAAGACGTGATCGGCTCGACGGGCAGCGATGCTTCGTTTGAAGCCCCATACCTCACAAACTCGCTCGTAGTCTGGTCGAAAGACGACATCGAAGACATTGAGCGAGAAATGAAAAAGGAACTGTCGAGCGCCTACCGATATCGCGCCGACATGACCGCCGGAACTTACGAAGGCGAGCCTTACGATGGGATCATGCGTGACATCGTTGGGAACCACGTCGCTCTCGTCAAGGAAGGAAGAGCCGGACCCGATGTGGTTGTCGGCGACGAAGCAATCCAACCACGTGCAGAACCTCAACCCCGAAAGGAAGTCAAGATGGCCCAGAAGCCTCTAATCCTGAGCACGAAGAAGGCTGTTGACGCCATCACTGCTTTCTTCACCCCCCGCATGGCCGCAGACGCTAAGGTCGATGGTCTCGACAAGCTTCTCCTCGCTCTGGACGAGTCCGAAGAGGACGACGACAAGAAGGATACGGCCGAAGACGAAAACGACCTGCCTGAGCCCGGCGGCGAAAAAGGAAAAGGTCCTGCTAAGGACAAGGCCAAGGACACCAAGGCCAAGGATAAGGCGTCCGACGAGGACGACGACGACAAGGCCGAGGACGAGGAAGACGACGAGGACGAAAAGAAGGGCGAGGACGAAGAGTCCGTCACCAAGGAAGACGTGAAGAGCGCCATGGACGAAGCCATTGCCGGCGAACGTCAGCGCCAGCACGCCATTCGTGACGCTGAACGTTTCGTCCGTCCGTGGGTTGGCGATCTCACCATCGCCTTCGACTCTGCCGAGGATGTCTACAAGACAGCCCTGGAAATGCGCGGCAAGACCACCAAGGGCATTCATCCTTCAGCCTATCGCTCCATCCTCGAAATGGTGCCGAAGCCCGGCTCCGAACATCGCAATAGCAATCCCCGCGTTGCGATGGATTCCGCCAGCACCAAAGGCTTCTCGGACATGTATCCGGACGCCATGCGGATCGGCATCAACCACTAATCCCTGAACCAAAGGAGATCGCCCCATGTCAGGCGGAATTCAGCAATTTGTGACTACCCAGCCCGCTCCTGGCATCGTGGGCGATTTCTGCGATGCCAATCCGCGCTATTCCGTTGACGCAGGCCCTGGCGGCCTCGTTGCCGGCATCAGTGGCCTTGTCATCGGACGCTTCGCTTGGGGCTCCTATTATGGGGTTGACGGCGACGGCGCACCGGCATTCGTCAATAACACCGGCTCCGGTCCTGTCCTTGGCTTTGTGGGCCGTGCGCAGCAGGCCCTCATCACGACCTACCTGTCCTCAGCAGGCGTGACCATTCCTGCAGGTTTCCAGACCACGGTCTTCTCGTCCGGCGGCTTCTGGGTCGTTAACAGCGGCACCACACAAGCTCTTCCTGGCCAGAAGGTTTATGCCAAGTTTGCGGACGGAACGGCAACAGCCGCTGCATCTGGATCGGCAGCAACCGCAGTCTTCACGGCCGCTGTTGCCGCATCCACTCTATCGGTCACCGGTTCGATTGCTGGTAACGTTCTGACTGTTGCCGCTATCGGTTCGGGCACGGTTGTTCCGGGTGCCACTCTCTCGGGTACAAACGTCGCTACCGGCACGAAGGTTGTCGCGCAGCTTTCCGGCACTACCGGCGGCATCGGCACCTATGCCGTGAGCATCCCCGAACAGACGGTGGTCTCCACGACCATTTCGGGCACTTACGGTACCATGACGGTTAGCGCCGTTTCCTCCGGCGCTATCGGAGTCGGGGACGCCCTGACGTCAGGCACCGGCGTTGTGGTCGGGACGGTGGTTACCGCCCTCGGCACAGGCACTGGTGGGACCGGCACCTATATCGTTGACAACAATACCGTTGTCGCCTCGGCCGCCATCACTGCGGCAACCAGCGTCGAGACATCTTGGTATGTGCGCTCTTCGGCCCTCGCCGGCGAGCTGATGAAGATCAGCAACCTGCCGGGCATCGGCTAATCGAGCAATCGGCTCAGAGAATAGGAGAATAGACTCATGAATTTCCAAGAAGCAAATGCGCTCTGGGCCGAGCATCGTGGGATGCTGGAACAGCGTGGCGTGACAATGCCCTCTGTTCAGTCCTACGTGTCGGATGATGTTCGTTACGACTTCCGTATCGCAATGGACGCGCAGCCCGCATTGTCAACGACCGATCCGAACTCGGCTGTTCCGGCAATGCTCACCACCATGATCGACCCGAAGGTCTTCAAGGCGCTCTTCGCGCCGAACAAGGCCGCGACCATCATGGGTGAAGAACGGCGCGGCACATGGATCGATGACACCATCATGCTCCCGGTCACGGAAGCAGCCGGTGAAGTCTCGAGCTATGGCGATTATGCCGATAGTGGCATCGTGACTTCGAACACCAACTGGCCGCAGCGACAGGCTTATCTCTTTCAGGTCGTCAAGCAGTACGGCGAACGCGAACTGGAACGTGCCGGCCTTGCGCGCATCAACTGGGTATCCGAACTCGACTATTCGGCCGCTCTGATGCTCAACAAGTTCTCCAACCTGACATACTTCTTCGGTGTGGCCGGGTTACAGAACTATGGTTTGCTCAACGATCCCCATCTCAATGCATCGCTGACGCCGGCCGTCAAGGCGTATGGTGGCACCGCTTGGTATAACGGCTCCAACCAGATCGCCGCTACCGCTAACGAAATCTATGCGGATATCGAAAACCTCTTTGTCGCGCTCGTCACACAGACGGCCGGCCTAGTGGATCGTGAAACTCGCATGGTGCTCGCCATGTCTCCGGCATCGGAAGCAGCACTGACCACGACCAACTCCTTCAACGTCAACGTTTCGGATCTTCTCAAAAAGAACTTCCCCAACCTTCGCGTCGAAAGCGCGGTTCAGTACGGCGTCCAGTCGGCATCGAACCCGCAGGGCATCGCAGCCGGCAACTTCATGCAGCTGATCGCTGAAGAACTTGAAGGTCAGGAAACCGGATTCTGCGGCTTTAACGAAAAGATGCGCGCTCACAAGCTCATCCCGGCGATGTCTTCGTACAAACAGAAGGTGTCCGGCGGTTCGTGGGGATGCATCCTCCGCATGACGAATACCATCAGTTCGCTGATCGGGATTTAACCATCTATCCATCTCGGCGGGTGCGGACGCGCACCTAGACGACCCAAGCGGACCGTTTCCTCCTCCCGCGGTATCTGCTGGCTTCGTGACGCCGGTTTCCAAACAAAAAGGAATCAATCCATGACCGAGACTGCCGTGAAGAAATCCAGCGCCTCCACCGTTGTCGTGGCGTGCAAGCATCCGCCGGGCATTTTGATGCGCGTCTTCAAGAGTGAGGAATACGATGTTCCGGTTCTTGGCGGCGGCACCCGCAAGGAGTTTCGCTCCGTCGCAATTGGCGAGCCCGTCAAGATCAATGGGCCAGCCGTGCCGTTCGGCCGCGCGCCAAGTTATCCGATCATCGGTGGCTATGCCCTCACCATGAATGTCCCGGCGGACGTGGCAAAGGCATGGTTTGAGCAGAACAAAGATTCCGCACTGGTCAAAAACGATGTCATCCACATGAATGAGACGATGGAGTTCGCGGAAGGCCAGTCGAATGAACAGGAGGAAGTCAAGAGCGGTCTAGAGCGCCTTGATGTCCGTTCGGTCCAGAAGAACGGCCACAATGTCCCCCGCGATCCACGTTGGCCGGCGAAACTCAACCCAAATCTTTCCGGTGTTGAAACCGACACGCGCGACGCAGCATAAGGAATAATCCTGTGGGTGTTGTCGTCACATTCGATTATGCCGCATGGGCGGCGCTATTCCCACAGTTCAGCAATTTGAGCGAGGCTCAGGTGACTGGGCCCGTTCTCGTCTTGGCTGAGCAGTATAGCCGAAATGATGGTGGTGGCCCGGTCTGCAATGCGGCTGTGCAGACGCAACTTCTGAACCTTATGGTCGCGCATATCGCCCAACTGCTCTACGGCTCGGCCACACAGCCCGTTTCGGCTCTTGTGGGCCGCGTCAGCAGTGCGACGGAAGGGTCCGTATCTGTCGGGACAGAGTTCCCTACGACGCCACAAAACGCATGGTATCTTCAGACGCCGTTCGGAGCCGCGTGGTGGCAACTCTCCCTGCCATATCGTCTCGGCCGATATTTCCCGAAGGTCACGCAGCAGCGTCAGATTACTGGCGGCGGCTGGGGCCCAGGCTGGTAAAGGATAATCAATATGGACAAGGAATATGCGCGCGAGTTTCGCGCCCACAAGACGGAATCCGACGATCGCTTGAAGCGCATCGAAGACAGACTTGACGCTATTGAGGCTCAGGCCGCCGCTGATGCGAGTTCGTCTCAGGCGGCATCGATCACTACTACAGCCAAGAAAAGCACTGCCGAGGCAACGTCGAGCGAAAAGGATGCCGTCTGATGGACTTCGACGCACATGAAAAACACATCCGTCGTCTTTACGAACTCGTCGCCGCGCTAACGGGAGAAGTGGAAACGCTTCTTTCGGCGGCTGCGAGTGATAGGGCGGTTTCTACGGCTACCGACGCTAGCGATGTTGTTTCTGACGCCGACATCGTAACCAATCAGGAAGCGACGGTTGCGGCCGATGCAACAGACGCGGCCACTGAAACCGTGGATGAAACTTCTCCCGAATCTGAGCATGATGTCGTAACCGATGTATCCGTCGAGGCTGAACCTGTTGCTGAAGCGCCGTCCTCTGAAGACGCGGCGATAACAGAAACGGCCGTCTGATGGTTGTGATCAGGGGCGGCGATAAATTGGCTGCCGCGCTAGCCGATATCGCTCAGAAAGTCTCAAAGGCTGCTGCTGTGGATATCGGGTTTCTGGAAGGCGCAACGTATCCCTCGGGTGAGAGTGTGGCTACCGTCGCGGCAATTCAGGAATTTGGCGCTCCCAAAGCAGGCATCCCGCCACGGCCATTCTTCCGGACCATGATCGAGCAGAAAAGCCCTGAGTGGCCGGAAGCGGTCGGAAACCTTCTGGTCGCGAACGGTTACGATGGCGCCAAAACGCTTGGACAGACCGGAGCGGCGATCAAGGGCCAATTGCAGCAATCGATTATAGACACGTTTGCTCCACCGCTTAGCGACGTCACCCTTATGCTCCGTAAAATGCGCGCCGAAGACCCAGACCTAGTGGTGTCTGGAAAGACTGTTGGCGAGGCGGCTCGTCGCGTAGCTGCCGGAGAAAGTGCAGATGGAGTTTCTACCAAACCTTTGGTGGATTCAGGACATCTTCTCGACAGTGTCGATTACGAAGTGAAATCTTAGGATAAAGGGATAACCCATGGCTGGAACAGTGATTTTTTCACCGCAGACTGGTGATTTCCCAATCTCGGACATTGGCGTGAGCCTACTCAAGGCATCGTCTCAGGTCGCCGCGCAGGAGATCATCGGTGTCGGTGGCGGTTCGTCTGTCACCTCCGTTAACGGTCAAACTGGCGATGTAACGCTAGACGCTGCCGATGTCGGCGCGTTACCTTCTTCGACTGTGGTGCCGGCCGCATCTACGACAACGCCAGTTGTCGCCGGAGCGGCGGATGTCGGAACGGGGACAACGTATGCACGTGCAGACCACGTACATCCGGCTCAAACCACGATCACAGGCAACGCAGCGACTGCCACAGCTCTTGCCACGGGACGGACCTTCTCCCTGACCGGTGGGGCGACGGGGACCAGTGCCGCATTCACAGGCGCGGCGAATGCCTCAATCGCGGTAACCCTTGCGACGCCAACCGCATCTATTCGTGGCGGCGTCTTGCAGCAGACTTCACCCGCCGATCCTGGGACTGCGACGGTTGCCGACCTTATCACTCTACTACAGGCGGCCGGGGTTCTGTTGTAAGCCATGAATCTTCATGCCGTGGTCTCCGGCGCTATAGGCACCGTTAATCCTCATGTTCCTTGCACGATGCAGGTGAGCACTGGCTACGTCACCAATCCAGACGGCTCCCGTGTTCCAACCTATGTGCCGGCGACGGGAACGGCTCAGGTGCAGGCTCTTACGTTCAAAGACTTGCACCAGCTCGACGGCATCAACCAGAACGGCGCGGCGCGGGGCATCTACTTCTACGGCGACATTCAAGGCGTGCTGAGAACCCGCACCAAGGGTGGCGATATCATCACCTTGACCGATGGCCCGAACGTCGGGAATTGGCTCGTAATTCAAGTTCTCGAAACTTGGAGCGACTGGTGTAAGTGCGCCTGCGTTCTGCAAACCTCATAGGAAATCTCGATGATTGCGCAACAGTTAGCTGCTCTTGGATACGAGCAGATCGCAGACCTGTCAGCTTCCGTTGGCCTGACCGTGCCGACAGGCGCAAACATCGCCGTGATTGTTGCCGAAACGGCCGATGTCCGCTGGCGCGATGACGGTGTTGCTCCGACTGATGCTATCGGGATGCCGTTATCCTCCAGCGGTCCGGCATTGGAATATTCCGGCCCGCTGGCGAATATCCAGTTCATCGCGGCATCTGGATCACCTGTCCTGAATGTCTCCTACTATAGGATTGCAGGGTGAGCCTGTCCTCAGCTCCGACACAGTCAGGCGTACTGACCGCCTTGCGCGCTTTCCTGCTGGCGATCCTGCCTGAAGGCATTGAAGTGGTGCAAGGTCAGGACAATCGCGTTCCTGAGCCTTCTACGGACGATTTTGTCACCGTGACGCCGTTGTTTCAGTCACGGCTCTCCACCAACGTCGATACATATCAAGACGTGAGCTTTACGGCTGCAATCACCGATGAAACCATGGATGTGACGGCAGTTGCATTTGGAACGATCGCCGTGGGCCAAATCGTATTCGGGATTGGGGTGTCAGCCTTGACCAAGATCACGACGTTGGGAACCGGATCTGGTGGAGTAGGGACCTATACGATTTCTCCGGCGCAAACCGTTGGAACACGCAAGCTTGCCTCTGGTGGTGAGATATTTCACCAGCCGGTGAAAAGCACCGTTCAACTTGATGTCCATGGTCCGAACAGTGCCGACAATGCGCAGCTTATCTCGACCTTGTTTCGCGATGACTATGCGGTCCAGTTCTTCAAAGCCACGGGCTTTGACGTGACGCCGCTTTACGTGAGCGATCCGAAGCAACTGCCTTATGTAAATGAAAATGCCCAAACCGAGAACCGATGGGTGATTGATGCAGTGATGCAGGCAAATCAGGTCATCCTCGCTCCGCAACAGTTTGCTGATGAACTCGATATCGATCTGATCGACATCGGCGATCAGTACCCCGCTTAATCAAAAATCTCTGAACAGCCCGAAAGGATCGGTCAATGGCGACCATACCTGCGAGTCAACTTGTTTCCATCGTACCGAGTGTTCTCAGCGCAGGTGGAAGCGCGCTCGTCCTCAACGGGCTTATCCTGACCCAGAACACCCGCGTTCCTGTCGGACAGGTCGTGTCCTTCGCGAATGATAGCATCTCTGTCTCAGACTATTTCGGCCCTTCTGCCGAGGAAGTTGAGATCGCGGATGTCTATTTCAACGGCTTCAACAATTCGACGCAGAAGCCGAGCACGATCTTCTTTACGCAATACAACTCGACCGCTGTATCCGCATATCTTCGTGGCGGTGCCGTCAGTGGGTTGACCATTCCGCAGCTACAAGGTCTCAGCGGCTCTCTTTCGGTTGTGGTTGACGGCTATGCCTTCACCGCCGCATCCATCAACCTGGCAGCCGCTACGAGCTATTCTGCTGCTGCCGCACTGATTGAGACTGGCCTGAATGCCAGCCTTCCGGCCGCAGCGACGGTTACCGGCTCCATTGCCGCCGGCACAGCTTCGGTAACGGCATCCATTGCTGGAAACGTGATGTATGTCACTGCCGTTTCGTCCGGAACCCTGGTTCCCGGCGCGATCATCTCGGGCACTGGTGTCACGGCTGGCACGCAGATTGACTCCCAGATCGATGGTACCACGGGCGGCATTGGCACCTATGCCGTTTCGAAAACGCAGGTCATTGCCAGCGAAACGATCACAGCCTCCTATGGCACGCTGACTGTGACCGCTGTTGCCTCTGGAACGCTCTCTGTTGGTCAGACGCTCTCCGGTGGAACCACAGCCGCCGGCACAATGATCACAGCGTTGGGAACGGGCGAGGGCCTTCTCGGCACTTACTACGTCCAGACGACGCAGACCGTCACCAGCGGCACGCTTACCGCCACTGGTTCGGCTCTGGATGTGTCTTATGACTCCGTCTCTGGCGGCTTTGTCATAACGTCTGGAATTCGTGGCGCATCTTCCACCATCGCTTTCCCGACCGGCACGCTTGCGGCATCGATCTTTCTGACTGAAGCGACTGGCGCAATTCTTTCGCAGGGAAGCGATGCGGCTTCTCCGTCTGCCTTCATGACGAATGTCACACAGGTTACCCAGAACTGGGCCACCTTCATGACGATCTTCGATCCGGACGAAGGTTCTGGCAGCGTTCAAAAGCAGGCTTTTGCCGAGTGGACCAATGATCAGAACAAGCGCTGGTGCTACGTGGCCTGGGATCAGGACATTACCCCGACAGAAAGCAATGATGCGACATCGAGCTTCGGAAACATCGTTTCAGCCTCCAGTCTTAACGGAACGGCTGCGATATGGGGACCGGTCGATAAGGCCGCGTTCGTCTGCGGGACGGCTGCCTCCATCGATTTCGATGCGACCAACGGCCGTATCACCTTCGCTTTCCGTGGACAGGATGGGTTGACCGCCGATGTCACCACGGCAACCGTTGCGAACAACCTGATCGCCAACGGCTATAACTTCTACGGAGCCTATGCGACGGCGAACCAGCAGTTCCTTGAGTTCCAAAGCGGCACGGTTTCTGGTTCGTTCCAATGGCTGGACAGCTATGTCAACCAGATCTGGCTCAATAATGCCTTGCAATTGGCGTTGATGGAGCTTCTGGTGAACGTGAACTCCATCCCATACAACACGGCTGGTTATGCTCTGATCAAGGCGGCTTGCGCGGATCCGATCAATGCGGCTCTGAATTTCGGGGCAATCCGCGTCGGCGTCACGCTCTCCAATGCGCAGATCGCAGAAGTCAATTCTGCGGCCGGTACCAAGATTAGCGACGTCCTTCAGCTTCAGGGTTGGTACCTTCAGGTAGTCGATGCTTCGTCGCAAGTCAGACAGGCTCGCACGAGCCCGCCGATAAACTTTTGGTATACCGATGGCGGCAGCGTTCAGCAGATCGAGCTCGCTTCTATCCTCGTTCAGTAATTTCCCCCTTCCGATCAGGAGACCGTCATGGCGAGCATTACCTCGGCAAACGCGATCATTACGCTTACCATCCCAGATCTGTACAACACCCCCGTTCAGCTTCAGGGATTCTCTGCCGACAACATCTATGACATGGCGGTGCAGGAAGTCGTTCAGACCGCCATGGGGGTCGATGGCATCCTGTCGGGCGGCTTCGTTTTCAACCCGGTGGAACAGACGTTCGACCTGCAGGCCGATTCAAGCTCGAATACTATTTTCGAGACATGGGCGGCCACACAGAAGCAGATCAAGGATGTGCTGGTCGCCAACGGCGAAACAACGCTTCCCTCTGTTGGGCGCTCCTACGTGTCCACCAAGGGCTTTCTGATCAGCCTTCCTCCGGCTCCCGCCGCAGGACGCACCTTGCAGCCCCGGCGCTACGTTATCCGATGGGAAAGCGTGTTGGCCGTACCGGTTTAAGGAGATGATCCGTGCGTAAGGAAATTGATTTCCCGATTACGGAAGCCGGCCGTGACCAAGGCAAACTTTTCCACTTGAAGGAGATGCCGGCTCTCAAGGCGGAGAAATGGGCCATGCGCGCATTGCTCGCTGTCGCTCGATCCGGTGTTGATATCGGGCAGGCGGCTACGGGCGGAATGCAATCGCTTGCCATTCTCGGCATCGAGGCGCTGACCAAGATTAGCTTCGAAGAGGCCGAACCTCTTCTTGACGAAATGCTTGAATGCATCACGGTCAAGCCGAGCCCGCAGAACCCGAATATCGTCCGTCAGTTGATGGAAGATGATATCGAGGAGGTGAAAACTCTTCTGGCCCTTCGCAAGGAGGTACTGAACCTTCATCTGGGTTTTTCTCCAGCCGGCGCGCCATCGAAGCAGACCTCGGAAACGTCGGCGTCTCCCTCCTCGAATATCCCAACATCCCAAGATCCATCGGTACGATTCTCTCGATCTCCCAAAGCAAAACCACAGCGCTGAGGGATTTGGACGAGCATCTTTCCGTCGAGGATGTCTATGATCTCCTCGAGGTCGCGATGATCGACGGTCACAATACCCGCACAATCCATGAAGAAGCGAAGAAGAAGGGGAACTGATCGTTTGGCGCCCATGAGGGAAATGTGATATAAAAATCGAGCTACCAAGGTGCTTGCAACACCGAGGCAGCTCTAACCACATCGAACAGGTGAGTGTTCAAATGGCTGACAACAAATTGCCCCTCTTCGAGGGCGCTGGCAAGTTCTACGTTTACGTCTATCGCGACCCCCGCCCGAAAAAGAAGATGGTGCCGATTTATGTCGGGAAGGGCACGGCTGCGCATGGGCGTGCCGATGTCCATTGGAAGAAAGGCGCGAGAAACCCTCTATTCAAAGCCGTCCTCGATAAGGTCAAAGCTCTGGATCTTGTACCAATTATCGAAATCGTTGCGTGGTTCGATGATGAAGCGGAAGCGTTTCAGTATGAGCAACGTCTTATCGAAAAGTTCGGCATTCGTAGTGCGGGTGGGACGCTTTGCAATCTCGTTGTGGTCGACACTGGCGGTGGATGGACACACAGCGAAGAGACCAAGAAAAAGCTATCGATTGCAGGCAAAGGCAAAAAACGAGGTCCACCTTCTCCAGAAACCTGCGCTAAAATATCGGAGGCACAAAAGGGAAAGAAGCGAGGGCCTAATCCAGCGCATAGCGCAAGGATGACAGGGAGAAGGCACGCGCCTGAACATTGCGCAGCAATTAGTGCTGGAAACATGGGCCGAAAATTTAGCCCAGAGACAATCGAGAAAATAGTAGCTGCCCACAAAGGGCAAACGCGGTCACCAAAAGCTCGGAATGCAATGCGTGATAGCCATCTTGGTAAGAGTTTGCCAAATGACGTCAAGAGCAAGATCGGTGCTAGCAATAAGATTGCGTGGGCTGAAAATCCCGGACGGCTGAAGCAAAGAGAAAGCATGTGCACGGACGAATATCGTGAGCGCATGCGTCAAGCTAGGGCTAATAGAAAACCCTTGTCTGACGAAACACGAGCGAAATTGAGAGCCGCAGCCAATAAGAGATGGGCGGTTGAAAAGAGGATAGAATAGTGGCGACAGTGATCGACGCACTTTTGGTGACACTCTCGCTTGACCCCTCCCAGTTCAACAAGGGCCAGAAGGATGCTGCCGCTGCTTTCCTGAAAACACGTCAGGAAGCCGAAAAGTCGGGAAAGGGGATCGAAGACGCCGCCAAGAAATCGGCTGAAGGTATCGCAAAGCTTGCTCGCGAAGTTCTTGGTCTCTATGCAATCTTCGTCGGTGCTCGCGGCATCAAGGAGTTCGTTGCCGATCTGGTGAGCGCGGATGCCGCTCTGGGTCGGTTCTCACGAAATCTCGACACATCGCCACAGACGCTCGCTGCGTGGGGGAACGCCGCTGAGCGCATGGGCGGCTCTGCCGAAGCCACGGCTGGCACTTTCGAACGGATCGGCAAAGCTCTTTATGATCTGCACCGTAATGGGCAGATGCTCCCGAAGGAGTATTCTCAACTTCAGGCGCTGACCGGTCTTCGTATCGACCGTGATCACGGCGTTGACAAATTCTTGCAGGATACGGCCGCCGCCCTGCAAAAGATGAACTCCATCGATCCGGCGCAGGCTCATTTTCTCGCATCCGGCATGGGGATCGATGACGCCACTGCAAATGTGATGATCAAATACGGCTCTGCTATCGGAGCCTATATCGATCAGATCAAGAAGCTGTCGCCATCGAATGATGCGATCAGAGCCGCGCAAGAGCTTCAGGACAAATGGAATACGCTCCAGCAGACCGCCGTCTCGCTGGCCAACACCATACTGAATACCCTCGGTCCCGAAATCGCCAAGCTGCTCACGCAGATGACGGCATGGGTGGATCGGAATCAGGACTGGATCAAGAGCGGCATTGTCGAAGCTCTTAAGAACTTTGTCGAATATCTGAGAAGCATCGACTGGAATGCTGTCGGGCAGGGCCTGAGCCAATTCGCGGCCGAAGCCAAGCATGTGGGTGATGCTGTCGGAGGTATAACGACCGCTGTGGAAGTCCTATTTGGGCTATGGGTCGGAGCCAAGTTCCTCCAAGTCCTTGCCAATGCGCGTCTGTTGGCCGCTACGATGGCTGGCGGGAGCGGCGCGGGCGCTGCTGGTGCCGGTTCAGTTGGTGGGCTGCTCGCTCGCATATTCGGCGTTGCTGGCGCTGCTTACATGCTGACGGATACAGCCGCCGGCCCAAGCCAATCGAAGATCAACGCGGCAGAGAAGAACGCCTGGTACAATCGCCCATCGGATGCCAGCGGCCACGCTGATGCGCTACAGAACAATCCGGCCCTTGGTGGTGGAGTTCTTGGGAATGGACGCGACGGTGCACTTGATGCATTCCTGAGCGGGGACACTAAGGTCGATGGACGGCCTGTTTCGAAGTCAAACCCGCTCCCCGTCGCCATGGCAGACAATCAGAGCGGTGGCGGTTTTTGGAGTAATTTGTTCAGTGGGATTGGCAATGCCGTCAAGAGTTTTGTTGCCCCTTCTGCGAATGCTTCTCTTCCTCCGGGTGGTGGAGGATCTTCTGGTGGTGGCGCCGGTTCCGGCAGCGCCGATTGGGGTAAGCTCTATCACGGTAGTGGAGGGTCGCGGTCGTGGAGGAATAACAATCCAGGCAACATCGAATATGGATCATATTCTCGTTCAAAAGGCGCGATCGGTACTGACGGTCGGTTCGCCGTTTTCCCCTCGTATGAGGCTGGACGGAAAGCGCAAGAGGATCTGCTGTTCAACAGCAAGGGGTATCGCAATCTGACGCTGGGACAGGCCATTAATAAATGGGCTCCCGCTGGAGATAATAACAACGTTCCGGCTTATATCGGCGCACTTGTAGCTGGTAGTGGGGTTTCTCCAGACACTCGTATGTCTGACATTCCTTCTGACGTTCGTGGGAAAATCCTCGATGCTATGCAAAAGCATGAAGGATGGCACCCCGGAACCAAGAAGGCTGCGGGGATAGCTTCTGCGACAGGCGCTAGTATGTCGGCTTCACTATCCACCATCTCCAATGACAACCGTTCCGCCAATAATACTTCGTCCCACAACGTCAGCATCGGCAGCATGAACATCAACGCGCCGCAAGCAACAGATGCTCAAGGCATTGCCGATAAGGCAACCGACGCTCTCTATCGATCGACCGTCGCAGCCACTGCAAATTATGGACCCCGCTGATGGCATTCACGGTTACGGTTCCCAATGTTGCGGGGGTGCCATCGGTCCTGTTCGCATCCAGCACGTCTACGGTTTTATCACTGCT
Source organism: Rhizobium sp. (assembly GCA_036398815.1). Classification (GTDB taxonomy): domain Bacteria; phylum Pseudomonadota; class Alphaproteobacteria; order Rhizobiales; family Rhizobiaceae; genus Rhizobium. Next base: position 34,396 of record DASWOH010000035.1, read on the forward strand.
CACCAGTGATGCGGCTTCCATCTTCAGCGGGGCATCCCAAGCACAGCCGTGGGGCATCTACCTCGGCGGCTCTCCCGTCGTCTTGGCCGACAACGTGGTGAGCTTTGATTTCCGCCAGCAATGGGCGATCTCGGATTTCCCCGTTGAAAAGGGAGCCTTCGCCAGTTACAACAAGGTTCAAATCCCGATCGATGCCAGATTTCGGTTTACCGCAGGAGGATCGACCGCAAACAGAGAGGCGTTTCTCGCTTCGATTGCTGCCATCGCTGGCGATCTAAATCTTTACACAGTGGTTACTCCCACAGCCATCTACGCCAGCGTTAACATCACACATTATGATTATAGCCAAACCGCAACCAATGGCGTCGGATTGCTCACGGTCGATGTCTGGACGGAAGAGGTGAGGGAAACGGGAGCGCAGGCGATGTCGAGTACTCAAAGCCCTACGGCAGCCTCACAAGTCAATGGCGGCACGGTACAGACATCGGCGGCGACATCCGCCCAAGCTGCACAGACAAGCGCGATAGTAGCCTCTACAGGGCGTGTAGCGGGATCGGTCTAATGCTGACAATCCCGCTTCAAGCGATACCAAACCAGACCGTCACGGTAACCCTTGACGATCAGGTCTGCCAGATCAACCTTTACCAATGTTCTGAGGCAATGTTCATCGATCTGCTGGTTGAAAACAGCCTGATCGTCGGCGGCGTGATCTGTGAAAACCAGAACCGGATTGTCCGCTCTGACTATCTCGGTTTCTCCGGAGATATCGCGTTCGTTGACACGCAAGGCAGTGATGACCCGATCTATACCGGTCTCGGGACTCGATTCTTTCTGACTTATCTGACGGCGGCGGAATTGGCGGCTTAATTGCCGTACTGTTTCAGAACGTCTTCGGCTATGAAGCGAAGATCACCGTAGCAACTTTTTTCATCGTGACCCATTGCACGACACCAATAGACATATTGATTATCCACCGGGTGGCAGCTGAGAATGAGAACGGCCTGAACATCCATGCCCATCATCTCCATCTTGTGTAGTTCATCTCGATGCTGGATCACATTTGCTCGGGCGCATCCCGAGAAATATCCTGCGAATCTTGTCAGGTCATCACGGCTCGGCACTGGTTGAGCATTGGCATGATCGATGCATGACGCGATGACGAACAAAACGCCGAACATGAATAGCGTCAGCATGAACCGCACGATGTTCGGGAAGAGTATCGCGCATACTATGATCGCCAAAAAGGGCACGATAAGCATATTGTCCACCTAGGCGTTAAGGTTTCAGGTAGCCATGGACGATCAGCCAATCACGAAGGATGCGGCGGACCATTTCTACGCGCGTAGGCGTATCGTCTTGGTCCGCAGAAGCTTTATCGATCGCCTCTGATATCTCGGGACGAACCATAGTGTTGATCTGGTCGCCTTTGCCGATGGCAGGGCGACCGCGCTTACTTTTCTCTGGGCTCAATTCAAGACGCTCCATGAAATAAAGTCTAGAGTAAAAAATAGATTAGGGCAAGTGGATGTCTTTCACCGAAAAGAAGATCACGGTCCAATTCAATTTGGCCAATGGATCGTTCGGAGACGGAAAAAACAATACCGCAACTGTGACTGGCTTGCGAATTTCGGCCAACATCAACGCTACAGGCGGCGCGTCGAATAGCAACATGCAATTGGCCGTCTATGGTCTGCCTCTATCATTGATGAACCAGTTGAGCACGGTGGGAACGCAATATAATTCCCTCTACAAAAACAGTATCAGCGTAGAAGCTGGCGATGATGAATCCGGTATGACGCTCGTCTTCGGAGGATCTATTTTTTCTGCCTTCGTGGATGCCCAGAGCATGCCGCAGGTCGCATTCCGCGTGCAGGCAGCACCAGGGCCGTTCCAAGCCGTCAAGCCCGTTGCGGCGCTCAGTATCCGTGGATCTGCGGATGCTGCCGGCATGATGGGAAATTTGGCAAAGCAGATGGGCTTTGCCTTCGAAAACAATGGTGTCCAAGTCAAACTTGCCAACCCGTATTTCGGTGGGTCTGCATGGACGCAGGCGATGGCGATAGCCCGCCACGGCAATTTCGATCTGATTTACGAGCCGAATACGATGGTGATTTCCCCGCGCGGACAGCCGCGACAAGGGGATGCCATCGTAATTTCGCCAGATACCGGCATGGTCGGCTATCCGATGTTTTCGGAGAACAAGGTCATCGTCCGCTGCCTCTTCAATCCGGCGGTCAAGCAGCTCTCCTTGGTCGAGGTGCAAAGCGACCTCACTCCCGCGAATGGGAAATGGCAAGTCCTCTCAATTATTTACGATCTGGAATCACAAACCCCGAATGGGAAGTGGTTCATGATCTTGGAGCTGATTGCGATAGGGACACAGTGACATGGCTGCACCAGAAAACTATTTTGGCCAACGCGGCTCGTTCGATGACACGTCCGATTACAACGCTCGAGACTTCCATATTCGCCAGGTTCTTGGGCAGGTCCGCACAGCTACCCCGGTCAAGATCATTGCCGTCCACGGCGGCGGGGTAGGGGCGGCGCCTACGGTCGATGTCCAGCCGCTCATCAACCAGATCGATGGGCAAGGCAACAAGACCGATCATGGCGTCATCTATGGCATTCCGTGCACCCGAAATCAGGGCGGTGGCAACGCGATCATCAATGACCCTTCGGTCGGGGATGTCGGTCATATCGTCGTTAGCGACAGAGATACCTCGGCGCTTAAATCAAATCAGGGCGCTCAATCCAATCCCGGCTCGTTTCGGACACATGATCTTGCGGACGGAGTCTATCACGGTGCGATGCTGAACCCGGCGAATCCCGACCAGTATGTTCAATTCACGACGACAGGAATGAAGCTCGCTGACAAAAACGGGAACGTGATCGAGATGAAGTCCGGTTCTATAGAGATCACCGGAAACTTGCACGTAAGCGGCGAAATCATAGCCGGCTATGGCGGTAGCGATGCGGTGAACGTTCAAACTCATATTCATACTGACGTGACACCGGGTGGTGGAACGTCTGGACCGCCAGAGCCGGGGACATGAAATGGCCTCTACATTGCTTCTTGACACTGATCTGTGGGACCTAGCCGTCGATACCTCGGGTAATATCGCGGTCGCGAGCGAACCCTATGCGTTGGCGCAAGATGCCGCAAGCGCGATCAGGACATTCGAGGGAGAGGTCTTTTATGACACAACCCTTGGCATCCCGTACTTCTCGCAAATCCTCGGCTATGCGCCGCCGATCTCGCTGATGAAGGCATATTTCAATGAGGCGGCGCTCACCGTTGACGGCGTGGTGACCTCTAAGTGCTTCATCACGTCTTGGGATAATCGTGTAGTGACGGGGCAAGTCCAAATCACTGATGAAGACGGCAACGTCTCGGCAGCAGGATTTTAAATAAATGACCGTAACGACCAACGTGCCAAGCCCGTCATGGACGGATGCGGGGTTTGTCATTCCGTCTACAGATACGATCCTGACCGCCGTGCTGGAAGACATCAATTCGGCATTCGGCGGCGTTCTGAATACCGATCTGACAACTCCTCAAGGGCAGCTCGCCTCAAGCGAAACAGCCGTCATTGATGAAGTCAACCAGACCTTTTTGAAATATACTCAGCAAGTTGACCCATCCTATGCTTCCGGCCGCATGCAGGACGGCATAGCGCGGATCTATTTCATTGAGCGCAATCCGTCGCAGCCGACCGTTGTTCAGGCGTTGTGCACTGGCCTTGAAGGCGTGGTGATCCCTGAAGGCGCATTGGCGCTTGCAGCAGATGGAAATCAGTATGTCTGCACCGAGGCCGGAACTATTCCCGCGTCCGGTAGCATAACGCTCACGTTCGAATGCCTGGTAGCGGGACCTGTGGTATGCGCGGCCGGAACGCTGAACCAGATTTATCAATCCATACCCGGTTGGGATTCCATTGATAACGTCTCGGATGGCGTACTCGGAAATGATGTCGAGAGCCGACAAGCCTTTGAGGCGCGAAGGGCTGCGTCTGTGGCGGTCAATTCGATCGGATCGCTGCCATCGGTAAAAGGCGCAGTCTTGACGGTCTCGAATGTCCTTGATGCTTATGTGACTGAAAACAACAGCAATAGCCAGTTGACAACAGGCGGCGTCACGCTCGTTCCGAATTCCATCTATGTCGCAGTTGTCGGTGGGGAGGCATCTGCGATAGCCAAGGCCATATGGTCCAAAAAAGCGCCAGGATGCGCTTATAACGGCAACACTGCCGTGCAAGTTCAGGACACGAGTACCGGTTATGTGCCACCTTATCCGACCTATACCGTTCTGTTCGAAATTCCTGATCCACTTCCCATCCTGTTTTCAGTGAATATTACGAATAGCTCATTGGTGCCGGCGGATGCGGCCGAACAGATTCAGGACGCCATCATCAGCGCCTTTGCCGGCGGCGACGGAGGTTCGCGCGCCAAAATTGGGACTACGCTTTATGCCAGCCGCTTCTATGCCCCAATCGCAGCACTCGGTTCTTGGGTCCAGCTTGTTTCGATTGAAATAGGCTCGACAAATAATGCCTCGGCTTCATTCACGGCATCAATTGCCGATACGACGATGACGGTCAGCGCGGTGGCATCGGGAACGCTCGCGGTGGGTCAGACGATCTCTGACACGACGGGGAACCTCATTGTCGGGACTACCATCACGGCGCTGGGAACGGGAGCGGGCGGGACTGGAACGTATGTGATTAGCAATTCGCAGACCATCGCGCCAGAATCCATGCAATCCGCCGTGGCTGATCTATTCGATATTGACGTTCGGATCGATCAGGTTCCGACCGTCTCCGCCGACAACATCATCGTCACACTTTCATAGGATCACAGATGAGCGGTCCTGATTATCCTCCTGGCCCACAGCCGGGATCAAATGGCGTCGGACTTTTTGAGATTGGCGTGAGCCCTCTTGGAACCATTCCGCCATTTTCAATTTGGTCGACAGTTCTTAGCCAATATGCAAACTCGGAAATTCTTATCCGCCTGATCGAAAACGTCTTTGCATATCTCGATCAGACCGCCAACTTCGATGCTTTCTTCGATTATATCTGGTCAGTGGACACAGCCCAAGGTTACGGCCTCGATGTGTGGGGCAGAATTGTCGGCGTAAATCGAGTGCTTCAGGTCGAGGTAAGCAACTGGTTCGGATTTGAAGAATCGCTTCCAGGCACATTCACCTTCGGGCAGGGAGCATTTTATTCCGGATCGGCGCTCACCAGCAACTACGCCTTATCGGATCAATCCTATCGTCAGCTAATCCTTGCGAAGGCTGCGGCCAATATCACCGATGGATCTATCCCGGCGATCAACCGCATTCTGATGACACTCTTCCCGAACAGAGGAAATGCTTACGTCACGGATGGCTTTCAAGGCGGGAGTTATTTCGGTTTTCAGGAATCCCAGAACGCTTTTGGATTTGGTCAATCCACTTTCTACAATGGCCAGGTCATTCAAACGATGGTCATGGAATATGTCTTCACCTTTCCGCTTTCGGCTGTTGAACTTGCAATCGTTCAGCAATCTGGTGTCTTGCCCAAATCGACCGGCGTAGCCGCTTCGGTCGTCATCCTCTAGGAAACATTCAAATGCAATCTTCGGATATCCCGAGCAAATTCCCGATTCCTTTCGCGGATTCGGCCGGAACTGGCTATATCAGAACTATTCCGGAGGCATCCCAGATCGGCATCACGAATGGCGCGGCCTCTCTAACGGATGGGTTCCCGCCTGTGACCTTCTTGCCTGTAGGGGCGGGTGGAACTCCGCCTTGGGGGCAGGATTTCAATGGGCTACTGAATCAGATCACACAATGGAGCCGATGGCAAAACGCAGGTGCCCTTGTCACATATGACGCAACCTTTTCGACTGCGGTCGGCGGTTATCCCAAGGGCGCAATTGTAGCCAGTGCAACGGCCTCGGGCTCCATTTGGATGAGCACTGCGGATAACAATACGACCAATCCAGACGGGTTAACTCCAGCCAACTGGGTACTCATCACCCCCACGGCAACGACTATCACCACATATTCGACCGCAGGAACTTATACCTTTACGGTGCCAGCGAATAAATTCCGGGTTTACGGAACCTGTGTTGGCGCAGGTGGCGGCGCGGGAGGTGTTGGTCAGAATGCTTCTGCTGGAGCCGCGCCGGCAGGTGGCGGCGGCTCCGGTGGTAGCGCAGAAGGTTGGATATCCGTCACGCCTGGACAGACTATCACTATCATCGTCGGCGCGGGTGGCGCGGGCGGTGCAGCTAGCGCCAATACCCCAAGCACCAACGGCTCCAATGGCACTGCTGGAGGGACTTCAAGCATCGGCGCGTTCATGTCGGCCACGGGCGGCGCAGCGGGTCAAGGTGGGCCTTCGGCTGGTGGTGCTGGCGGAAGCGGAAGCGGCGGCCAAATAAACAAGATTGGCGGCAATGGTACCGATGGTGGCGGTACTGCCGGTACCCCAACATATGGCGGCAATGGTGGCGCGTCCGCCATGGGCGGCGGCGGCCGCGCATCCACTGTGCCCAGCTCCATTCAGAACGGTACCGCGCCCGGTTCCGGTGGCGGCTCCGTGTACAACCTTTGGAACGCTTCCGGTTCGGGGGGCGCTGGCGCTGCTGGCCTCGTTATCCTTCAGTATTGAGGACGTATCATGACCCAGACTTTTGCTCGAATTTCTGATGGCGTTGTCGTGGAAGTCGTCGCGATTCCCGATGGCGTCAATCTGGCTGATTGCTTTCAGGCTGATGTCGCTGCGACCTTCGTTTCCTGCGCATCCACGGTCCAGCAGGGCTATACCTATAGCGGCAAGAAGTTTGCTGCTCCCGTGGCTCCTGCCGTCACCGCAGCCGATCTGATCGCATATGCCGCCGGCAAGCGCTACGCAGTCGAGATCGGCGGCTATACCTATTCCAGCCATCCTATTGCTACAGACCGCGACAGCCAGAGCAAGATAACCAGCGTGGCAGTTGCCGCCGGAACTATCGGATCGACCTTCTCGACGGAATGGAAGTGTTCTGATGGCTCGTTCTTCACTCTGAACCATGATGACGCGATTGCGATGGCGACCGCGGTCATGACCTTTGTCAGCGCATGCTTTGCCACAGAGGCGAGCGTTGCTGCTGCAATTACGGCTGGAACGATTGCTTCCATCGCAGATATCGATGCTGCCTCGTGGCCGTCATCGGCATAGTGATCGGACGGAATTTTATCGTTTTGATTGAAATGGCCGGATCAAAAATTCTTTGATGTTCTGAGGCTCTTTCTTGTACGAAAGACCGACATCGGGCCATTCATCCTTCTCGGGGAAATGGGAAGTTCGGAAGACGATATCCCACAAACTGCTCGCGCTTCCAAAATTCTTGTCGAAATGTCGCTTTTCGACCGAGTGATGAATCCGGTGAAATCGATTATCCGGGACGATATATCGAAGTATTCCGAGATTCAGTTTCGTAGCGCTGTGCTCAAATATCCCCTGCCATCCCATGAAGAAAGCGAATAGCCAAGGGACGTAGCCGGGATTGAAGCTGAAGAGCAAAGACATCGGAATGGTTATGAAGGGGATGCGGAATATCTCTTCCGTCGAGTGATGGTTGCTGTTGAAAGCGCTCATCTCTTCCAGAGAATGATGCTCCGAGTGAAAGCGCCAGAGGAATTTGCTTTTATGTTGGGCTCTATGGAACCAGTAATAAAAGAATTCACCGGCCTGCAACACGATCAGAAATGCAGCGATGCCGCCGATCCCCGCTATGATGGGGTTTGTCGAAGACGACAGCGCCGACAGGTCAACTGACAATAACGGCTTGACTCCTAGATATGCCCAAAGCCTCTGGAACAGAATGATCCCGGCTCCAGTGATCATAATATAGATGATCCAGAACATGGCACCTCGAACTCTTGACACCATCGAATACTTCGATTGGGGGACAAGAAGTTCAGCAATTAAGATGACCGAAGCAGCAATGAAAATGTTGGATGCATAGTGTCCGCAAAGTTCTAACCAGTTCATCAGCATTGCTGTTCCCATCAATTCACTGTTGACGACACGATAACGAAGACAGCCTTGAGAAGAAATAGGCGTCCGGTGCGACGTTGATCAATTCAATGGTGCGGAAGCAAATAAGTGACAAGAACCGGCTCGCGTATACGGGCCATTTTTATTTCAAGGAACCTCGATGGCCGGTCCTCCGAACCTGACTTATTCCCAAGTACCGACTGCCGGCCAATGGAATCTGTATTTTTCGCAGAAGCAGGATGCGCTTGGCTACACGCCGGTAAACCGGGCAGGCGACACGATGACGGGCAAACTGAAAGTGCTCTCATCCTCGACATCTGCTGCGGGAATTAACCTTGCTCCAGGCACCGGTCCAACATCTCCAGATGACGGCGATCTATGGACGACCAATACCGGGCTATATGTTCAGATCGACGGTGATACGATCGGGCCAATTCGTAATGGCAACATGTCCGGTCCCGAGGTCTCCGTTGCGAACAATATTACTGCCTTTGCCGATATTACAGGCGCAATCGTTAAGGACAGCGGTGTTGCAATTGGCAGCCTCGTGCAGACTACACGCCAGATTGTCACCAGCGCTGGCCTGACCGGCGGCGGCTCTCTCTCCAATGACGTTACGGTTGGGCTGGATTCGGCTTCTGTGGCGTCTCTCGCCAAAGCTGACACATCCATGCAGCCATCCGTCTATGACCCGGATAGCGTCGGAGAGGAAGTGGCGTTCAAGTCGCTGACCGCGACGGCTGATCAAGGCGCGAAGGCCGATAGTGCGCTACAGCCGGTAGGCGACACAAATCAGTTGCCAAGAGCTGCCGGCGCGAACTCTTACAATTGGGTGAGTGTCCTCTACAAAGCTGAGCAGGGCGGCCAACTCGACATCGGTACGACTTTCTCGATCATGGGTCACACCGGCCCGGATAATAAGCTCGATGCGGCCAACCCTGATCTGTGGGCTAACCGCAACACAGATCCGCCGCAAGCCGGCGTCAACGGCTTCACTGACAGCGGAATTTCCAGCTATCAGAATGTCGGCAGCGTAGCGTTCTACAATGACATTGCAGCTCCACCGCCGATTGCCACGGTTTCAGGTTCGTTTACGGCAGGGGCTTTCATTCCCGATACGGCCCTCACGGCTGCGCAACTCGCCAGGGTAAAGAACGGCTTGTATGTCCTGGTTCCTGCAAGCAATTTCTGGGGCAAGATTACCGGTGCTGCCGCGTCAATTATCACTGTGTCGGGCTGGTATCAAAACGGAAATTCTGCCTCCGGGCAGGTCCCGTCAGGTACGCAGACTGCCGTCATAGGAGCAGTAACGAAAGTTTGGGCATCCAACATCAATGTGCTCGCTGGTCCTGACAGTTACGCCGATCAGGGCCTAGCCGCCGAGATCGGCGTCGGCAACTATAAGGCGGACTATGATCTTGCCACCTCGACCGGGACCAATCTTGGTGGATTGAATATTGCCTCGATCGGCCCGAAGAACACGCATTGGGCGCTGCTCGTTTCTCGCCAGGCAGGCGACGGATCATTCGCTCGTGGGGCATATATCTCCGGCTGTTCGTATGCTTCCTATACGGCGGGTCGTTGGACAGCGTCCGATACCCTGACACCGACCTATGGCTATCTCTACAACTATGCCGGCGGCAAGGCGTTTACTGTCGGGGGCGTTGCCCCCGGCGAAACTGGTCTTGAGAAATACTATGTTCGCGGCTCAGATGGTGCTGTCTATGTCAGTTCGCTGGCCGGGATCGGCATGGAGCCGCTGGCGAATAATAGGCTGGCTATCCAAGCTGGTGGAAGTGCTGGCGCGACAAACGGCCTTCTGATCAGGAATAGCGCCGCTGTTACGGTTGCATCCATCAACGATCAGGGCCTCGGGTATCTGGCTGGCGGTCTTTCCAGTGCCGGCAATATCGTTCCAACGGCCGCCGCTACCTATGCGCTTGGCACATCCAGCGCCATGTTCAGCCAGACGTATTCTCGATATTTCAGGCCCGGAAATGTTGCTGGTGGCCCCATATGGAGTGCCGGTGCGGGATCGCCGGAAGGCGTTTTGGCGGCGGCCATCGGATCAATATGGGGTAGAACTGACGGCGCGGCGGGAACCGTTTTTTATGTCAAAGAAACCGGTACAGGTAACACGGGATGGATAGCGAAATGACCGAGATGAAAGTCTTCAAGGACGCGTCAGGTGCGATCATCAACATCGGCGATTGGGACTATGGCGAAGAAACGATCTTGGTGGATCAGAGCCAGGACGTAACCAGCGAAATTCCGACCGCCATTCTCGGCGCAGATGGCAGTCCGATCATGAAGACGGTCACGACGACAGTCACGACGACGGTCCCCCAGACGATCCAAACCAATCCGCTGCCTGCCGATGCTGTCGAGACCACAGCTGATATCGTCACCGGCTGGGACGGGGGTCTTTATGCCTCTGACAATCCGAGGCGGCTGGCGCCAACGTAACTGCGACATGTCCACTTATGAAAGCATTCTTGCCTGCTACCGCTCCGGCCAGATGTCGGAGGATCAATGGCAGGATCATTTGCGGGATGAGGTTTTCCGGGCTTGGCTGAAGCGCCGGGATATCCAACTCATCTAACTCTCAGGACATCCAATGAAACCGAAACTCGTGCCGAACTGGCGCGCGGTGCTTACGCGCGCGTGGTCGATAAGACTTATCATCGTAGCCGGCATTCTCTCCGGCTGCGAGATCGCCCTCCCGATCATCGATCAATTCATCACCATCCCGCGCGGCACTTTCGCCGCCCTGACTGGCCTTGTGACCTGTGGGGCGCTGATCTCCCGTCTCGTCGCCCAAGAAAATATGAAGGATTCCGAAGATGGCGAGTAACCGCGCAAAGGCATCTCTGGCTTCCGGCCTTGGGATTGTAGCCATGACGGCAACCTATCTGACGGTTCCGTGGGAGGGTGTCCGCACCACGGCATATTGGGATAGCCTCGGCAAAGTCTGGACAGTTTGCGCAGGCGAGACCAAGGATGTTCGCAAGGGCGATAGCTACACCAAGCAGCAATGCATGGACATGCTCTATGCGCGGATGGAGAAAGACTATCACCAGCCGCTGACCAAGTGCATCAAGGGATTCGACGGCATGCCCAAGAGCGTGCAGGGCACGTTCCTCGATCTGTCTTGGAACATCGGCGTTGCAGGCGTCTGCAACTCGTCAGCGGCCCGCTATGCCAGAAATAAGGATTGGCCGAACGCCTGCCAGGCCGTGACGCTCTACAATCGCGCCGGCGGTCAAGTCGTTCGCGGCCTCGATCTACGCCGCAAGGAAGGTGATGCCTCGCGGATGGGGGGGCGCGAATTTTGCTTGGCGGGGATCTGACATGGCGATCCTCTCCTTCCTCGTAAAGTTCATCGGCTGGCCCGGCGTCCTTCTTTTGGCATTCTATATTGCCGAAGAGGGGATTCCCGGCGCTTCTCGAATCCCCTTCCTCTCATCGATCCCGATCATCGGTGACCTGACGACGGGCCGCGTTCATAGCTATGCCGCCGATCAGGTGAAGCTTGCCACGGCCAAGCAAACCGCGATCTGTGACGGCAAGCTGGAGAAAACCGTCTCCACCTTCCAATACGAAGCTCTTGCCGCACAGATGGCTCAGGAAGCGCGTCTACGCACTGCTGCGGAACAAGCCAACACCGAAGCTTCGAAGCGCGCTGCGGCCTCTCAGCAGGCAAAAGAGACGGCAGACGCCGAGATCCAACGTCTGTCGGACGAGGCGAAGCAGAACAAGAAGCTTTCCACTCCAACAAAGGAAGATTTGCAGTGGCTCAACTCGCATTGAAACTGTCGGCCGTTGCCATTCTTCTTGCCCTGGCATCCTGTGAGACAACCGATGCTCGCGTCAGCCAGGCCGCCATCACCCAGGGCGTTGCCAAAGCCTCCGTCCCATTCCCTGATCTTCCCGAGGCCTGTACGGCGAAGATGGGCCGCGTGAAGGCCGGCGGCGAGCCGTGGGTCATGACAATCAAGCGCTGGGAATTTGTCGCCGACAACCGCGACCGTCTCGCCGCAGACTGTGCGGCATGGGGCGCGGATATGAAGGCCGCCTATCAGGCCAAGCCTTGATGTCATCCCGTGCCTGTCTCGTTATCTTCCTGCTCTCGGCCGGCACGCTGGCATGTGCGCTCGCCTGTGGCCTGATGTCCATTCCAAATTGAAAGAGCCGAAATGTCTCCAGCCGAGAATGACCCACGCCTCCATCAACAGATGGGAGAGGTTTTAGCCGAGGTCCGAAATCTGCGGGATGCATTTCGGCAATCAGAGATCAAATCGGACAGCAGTCGGGCGTCGATGCATCAGCGCATGGATCAGCTCGTCGATCGTGTCGGCAAGGTCGAGGGCAATATCGCCGCAGTGCAGGAAGATGTCTCCGAAATGCGGCCGGTGACCGATGATGTGCGCAGATGGAAGCTCATGGGGCTCGGCGCGCTCGGCGTGATCGGGTTCGGTGGCATGGCGCTCGGGGTGTCATTCGCCGATGCCATCCGCCGAATAGCTGCCATCGTTGTTGGAAGATGATCGGTGTCGTTCATGCCCATTCATCTTGTGTTCATTTAGCGGATTCTAAAGGACGGATTGTCGCACCGCCAAATGCGGCAGAGACCCGGCGGCGGACATCACGATGATCAGGAGCCGGGTCTCACCGGGATTGCATACCAATGTTTTTGCTGAGAATACTGAGGTCGGTCGCTGTCCGCAAAACCGATAGTCGAGATCTGATGTCTGAGCTTGAGCCATGGGTGCTTTCAGCGATCGAGCAATTCGACCGGGAAATCGAGGCTGCTCGATGTCGGGCGCGATTCACGTCCGTGTAGCGGTATATAGTGGATCGCTGCTAGGCCGTTGATCGCTGAAAACCGCCGTCGATCGGAAGCAATTGCGGTTGCCCCCGATCTGGCCCGGACCAGGTGTGATGGACATTCGTCCCGGCGACGGCGGATATAGCACAGCTGCAATTTCGAATAATTGATATTTGTCAAAGAGGCCATTCAAAACCTTTGGCCGCCCTTCGGCTTCGGATATTCCACCCACTTATGTTCAAAGCAAAACCAGCGCGTTTCGTCTCTGCCGATGTCGAAGCCCAAACTTCCCCAAGCCTTACATCCCGGCTCGTCGCAGTAATGTTCGAAAAGCACTGACGTCGCCAGCCGCGTATCTGTTCCTGTGTCGTCGCTCATTCCGTGATCCCATTGAGTCGTTTCAGCGCATCATAGTGATCCTCGACGTCGCGCGCAGCTTGCCTGGCGATATCCGCTGATCCTTGCGAAGGGCTGTTCAATATTCGAGACATTGTCACGAGGCATGTCCACTGCCAGCAATTGTCGTAACCCACTGAGTAATCCTGCCAGATCCTTCCAAATTTCATCTCCCCGTCGAAGCCGACGAAATCCGGCATATAAGGGCCGCTTGCTCTCCGCCATTTATAGCGCGGCACAAGTTGTCCGTCCCGCTCCAAGGCTGCCAAGGCGTCCCCGGCCAATGTTCCCGTCTTCGTCTGGATATTCCACATTGGCCCTGGCGGCGGCTTTTTCTTGATATCGAAAGCCGTGATCAGTGCCTCCGCTACCTGGCTGCCAATGATGTCTCGTATGGTTGAAACCAGCTCATGGTTTCGAGTGCTCAATGCGAAGGCGTCTTCGGCCGGCACTTGATGCAACACCTTGTCGATCATCGGGGTCAATGCGGTCGCCTCTAATCTCTCCCCATCCGCATAAAACTCCAGCGGTCGCAGCAGATCACGAGCGATATCAAGCGCCATACCCGGAATGCAGGATAGATCTCGTCGTTTCCCGATCTCATAGCCGGTGAACCGCCGTAGCGGCTTTCGGCGCATCAAAGTGATATAAATACAGACGTTCAGCCGAATTCTTTCGGCAATTGTTTCTTCGCGCATGTGGCCATCTATTGTGTATCATTGCTCTCACGACGGCCGCCACGCCTTCTCTAAATGCTTAATCCAGTTTGATCAGCGTGCCATCGGGTAGGGGACGCTGCAAGTTCTTCGCTTCCGGCCACGGAGCCGTTAGCCACCGTTCGACCTCTTCCTCATTTGTGAGGATTACCGGCATTGCCTTGGGATGAACCGCCTTCACCTCCGCATTCGGCTCCGTCGTCAGGAAGCCGTAGAGATCGACAACAATCTCTCCCTCCTTCACCTTCCGTACCGACCGCCATTGCGGCACCCATATGCCGGCGAAGAACATCAGCGGGCGATCCTCGCTTCCGGCAAACCATGCGTTCGGAACTCGGCCGCCCCCAATCCTGCTGCCATAATCGGGCTCGGCGAATTTGTTGAACGGCACGACGCAGCGATTGTCAGTCCCGAGCCACCTTTTCCAATGCTGGCTGCTGACGTTGCGGACGTTGGTCGTCCCGCCATCCGGCTCCATCCTCAACAGTTCGTCGAAGTCCACTTCCTTGCCTTTGGCTCTCATCTTGTTGGCACGCTTGGTGGCGTTGTCGAGCAACGCCTTTTGGGAGGATGGAAGTCCCCAGCGCACCAGCGCCAGCTCTCGGCCGGCATCCGTGTTGCGCACGATCGGCGCCATGCGATCTGGATAGACGTCCAAGTCCGGCTCCAGATTGCCGGTGCTGTCGACCAAAGCTTTCGTGATGGCTCGTATCGCCTCCTGGTTCGACGTGACATTATAGAGATTGCACATGGCCGGTTTACTCCCCCTGTTCCTTCGGATGAAGGTTAGCCGCAGGCAAAGAGCCGGTCCATCGCAATTGCATCGACAAATTTTCCGACCGTGCTGGAAACATCCCCGTCAATGTCCAGCCATTCAGGGCCAATGAAAATCCTGTCCCGTTCGCGATTGAAGGCGACAATAGCGCAAACCTGCCCGGCGGCATCATCGATCGCGAATTGCAGATCGCCGAAATAGAGGTCCGGAGGCACCTGATAGAGCTGGGCCTGCTGAAAGCTCATGCCAGTTCGGCCGGCGATCTCCGAACGCAGCGCTGGGAAAACCTCATCGGCCGTCATATCTATTGGCGGCAGCCAGCATAGCTGTACCTTCTCTTCATCGTCCTCTATCCCGAGATCATCAAGAAGGGCATACATTCTCCGGAGCTTCGCCAGCAGCGGCATAGACTTTGCCCGCGTGCCGTTCTTTTGCCATTGATCGAAACAGTCTTCGCCGACGAATTTCACGAAGTCAGTAAGTGCATGAATGTCGTCCGGGGTAATTGTCAGGCTTTCTTGTTGCATGACGCACGTCTCCGATCCGCCCTTAAAAGGCGGTTCTCTTTGTCAAATTGAGTGTAAACCAAGATCGCTTTCGATCTCTTTTGTTCTATAAATGTTCTCTTTTCAGGAGAGAGTCAATCGCGCTTTTTAAGGTTGTCGAGATCTACATCGAGATCGTCGTTGTGGATGAGAGCCAGCATCCAATTGTCAGCCAACTCGCCGAGTGCAGCCGCGACCTCTTGGTCTAACCATCCGGCCGCTCTGGCACGATCGGTTAATTCGATGAATGCATCGCTGAGCGCCTCTTGGCATTCGATATCGCGGTCAGGGTGATCAATGACTATCTTTGGGGGAGATATATTTTGCATCCCTAATAGGTCTGCATGCGACCAAGAATATCAAGTGATGTAATAATGTCGCATCTTGCTAGTTCGCCGGCCCAAGCCACGTTCTGATTATGTTCTGTGGCTGGGTGAAGTCAAGGCCGTGAACAGAACGTGTCCACCACTCGGGGATGGCACCTGAACGAGACAGAAACAGAGTGACACGGCAGCATAGAAAAGGTTGATGGTTCTGGAAGCCTTCCAAGCTGAATACGCGGGTTCGATTCCCGCTACCCGCTCCAGCTTCTCAAATTTCAGTTATGGTTCCGATGTCTCTGTCCTGTTCGATGGCGCGCATCCGTCGATCGTGCCGATTCGACGCGGGCGCGGATGAAACGGGTGGAGCGGACGAGTCCTGCGGAGACTTACCCTGATGCATCTCATGCTCTCCATAAGATATTCAGCTATGCATCTTTGACGTGAGGGGTTGCTTATATTTAAATGAGCGATAGATACTTGTGAGCCAACCGAAATGGGGAAATGCACATGGGTATCTTTGACAAGATCAAGAACGTAATCTGGGGAGAGGCGAAGGCTGCCGAAGCTTCCCCGACAGCGACGCCAACCACCGCTGATACGGCGCCGACACCGGCTCCTGCATCCACGACGGCCACACCGCCCGCAGCAGGCGCGCCGGCCTCCACGACATCGGCTTCCCCTGTGGATATCGCTTCGATCCTCGACGCGGCCGTGAAAAAGAGTGGCCAGAAACTCGATTGGAAACATTCGATCGTGGATCTCATGAAGGCGCTCGGGATGGATGCGAGCCTTGCGGAACGCAAGGAGCTTGCGCAGGAGCTGGGCTATACCGGCGATGCGGGCGATTCCGCCAAGATGAACATCTTCCTGCACAAGGCGCTCCTGAAGAAGCTTTCGGACAATGGCGGCAAGGTGCCGGCCGACCTGCTCGATTGATTGCAGCAGGCTCGTGGCGCACTGCCTTGAGAGAGGGGCGCCATAAGTCGACGTCGGATAGGCGATCGCAAGAGATCGCTGCTTTCAGCGCCCTTTCCCTGATCGGAGAGGGCGCTTTTCGTTGGCACGGCGCCGTCGGCTCGATAATGCGGGTGCGATCTTGCTCCCGGCATCTGGAACTATTTCCTCGGCATGCCTATCTAAGCCCCTGAACCGGCAAATGCTTTTATGCCTTTCCGGATCGGCCGGCGAGGCCTTCGCGGCGAATCGGTGCCAAAGGCCGTTCATTGCCCGCTATCGGCCATACTTCGCCAAGAACAGGGCCTGCAATTAAGTCTTGCGCAAATGCGATGAAAGCCTTAAACGGCGGCACTAAACCGGTTCGCCGGGGTCACTCATTTACGTTCACAGGAAGCATTCAAATGGCAAAGAGTAAGTTTGAGCGCAATAAGCCGCACGTTAACATCGGCACGATTGGCCACGTTGACCACGGCAAGACGTCTCTGACGGCAGCGATCACGAAGTACTTCGGTGAGTTCAAGGCGTATGACCAGATCGACG
>DASWOH010000036.1:0-14050 GCA_036398815.1 Rhizobium sp.
GATCTGATGGTCGCCACCACCCGACTGCCGGACAAGGATCCGGCGATCCTGTTTTCCGGCGAGCGCGGTGCGGGGCTGAAGGTGGATGCCGTCAGCGTCTCGATTCCGCCGGAGGCCAATCGCAAGGTCGGTCAGGTACAATGGCCGAGCAAGCTGCCTGGCGATCCCCTGAAGAATTTCGTCACCACCGCCGTCCAGCCGCTGCCGACCGAGGCCGACGTTCATGCCTGGCTGCGCCCGCATCTGCCGAAGAGCAAGCGGGTGCTGATCTTCGTGCACGGCTTCAACAACAGCTACGAGGATGCCGTCTACCGCTTCGCGCAGATCGTCCATGATTCCCATGCCGATGTCGCGCCGGTCGTTTTCACCTGGCCGTCCCGCGCCAGCATTTTCGATTACGCCTATGACAAGGAAAGCACCAACTATTCCCGCGATGCGCTGGAAGAGATGTTGCACCGCACCGCTTCCGATCCCAGGGTCGGCGATATCACGGTCATGGCCCATTCCATGGGCACCTGGCTTGCTGTGGAAGCCCTGAGGCAGATGGCGATCCGCGACGGCCGTGTCGCGCCGAAGATCACCAACGTCATTCTCGCCTCTCCGGACCTCGACGTCGATGTCTTCGGCCAGCAATTTGCCGCCCTCGGAAAGGACAAGCCGCATTTCACCCTGTTCGTCTCGCGTGACGACCGGGCCTTGTCGTTGTCGCGCCGTATTTCCGGCAATGTCGATCGCCTAGGCCAGATCGACCCGACCGCCGAGCCCTATAGCAGCGAGCTGGAGAAACAGGGTATCACCGTGCTCGATCTCACCAAGCTCAAAACCGGGGATGGGCTGAACCATGGCAAATTCGCCGAGAGCCCGGAAGTGGTGAGGCTGATCGGAGACCGCTTGATCGCTGGGCAGACCATCACCGATTCTGACGTCGGCATCGGCGACGCGGTCGGCGCGGTCGCCCTCGGGGCGGCACAGACGGTCGGCAGTGCTGCGAGCGCTGCCGTCAGCGCACCGATCGCCATCTTCGATCCGCGCACCCGCCGGAATTATGGCGAACAGCTGCGGCGGGTCGGCGCTTCCGCCGGCAACACCGTCGGTTCCGTCGGCGACAGCGTGATAACGACGGGCAGCAATGTCGGCTCGGCGATCGGCCAATAGGTCCCGCCCGCCGCGCATTCGAAAAACATCGTAGCCACGTCCCTTGATCTGATATATCACAGAGTCGCGCCATATCGCGCATTGCGGCGCTCTGCGGACGGACTTGAGGCATGGACGAAAACAAGCGTACGGTCATCGTTGTCGGCGCCGGCATCATCGGTGCGGCGATGGCCTTCGAATTGCAGCGGCGCGGCCGGCAGGTGACGCTGGTCGACAAGGGCGAACCGGGCGAGGGTGCCTCCTTCGGCAACATGGCGAGCATCGCGCTCGATTTCGCCGCCAGTTCCGGCCCGTCCACCTGGCGCAAGATTCCCGGCTGGCTGCTGGACCCGGAAGGTCCGGTTTGGCTCAGGCCCTCCCATGCGCCGAAAATGCTGCCCTGGTTCCTGCGTTTCGCAGCCGCCGGCCGGCCATCGCGATTGAAAGAGATCGAGGATGCCGGCATGAGCCTGTCGCGCCATGCCCTCGGCGATTTCAGGGTGATGCTCGATGCCGTCGGCGCGCCGGAGCTGATGACGGAAGAGGGCTGCCTCGCCATCTACGAGACCGAAGCTGAATTCGCCGGTGATCGCGCCCATATCGAGCTGATGCGGCGCTACGGCTTCGAGCACAAAATTCTCTCCGGCACGGAGATCCGCGATTACGAGCCGGCGCTCTCGCCTGATATCGCCAAGGCGGTGCTGTTGCCGGACAACAAGTCGATCCGCGATCCCTATCAGCTCGTCCTCAAGCTTTTGGAGGCTGCAAAGGCTCTCGGCGCCACCTTTGCCTCCGGTGCCGTCCGAACCGTTGGACGGCAGGCGAACGGCGCCATGGCCGTATTTTTTGAAGACGGAAGGCAGTTGGAGGCCAATGATGTGGTGCTCGCCGCCGGCGTCCGCACACGCTTCATCGCCTCGGCGCTTGGCGAGCCCATCCCGCTCGAGACCGAGCGCGGCTATCATACGCAGATCATGAAGCCCGGCATCGCCATGCGCTATTCGATCATCTGGCCGCATCGCGCCTTCATGGTGACGCCGACGGCCGGCGGCATCCGCGTCGGCGGCAATGTCGAGCTGGCAGGACTGGATGCACCCCCCGATTTCCGCCGCCCGCGCGTCCTTGTCCGCCATGCCCAGCGGGCACTGCCCGGCCTGCGGGTGGAGGACGCCAGGGACTGGATGGGCCATCGTCCGGCATTGCCCGACACGATCCCGATCATTTCCCCCTCTTCCCGCATTCCCGGCGTCTGGTACGCCACCGGCCACGGCCATCTCGGGCTCACCTTTTCAGCGACGACAGCGCGGTTGATGGCCGATATGATGACAGGCACGACACCCGCGGTCGACATGACCCCGTTCCGCATCGATCGCTATTAGGAGGAAACAAATGTCCGACACCGAAAAGCCCGTTGCGCTGATCACCGGCGGCGGCCGCGGCATGGGCGAGGCTATCGCCCGCGAACTGGCCGCCAGCGGTTATCGTCTGGCGCTGATGTCACCCTCGGAAAGCTGCGAAAAATTGGCGGCTGAACTTGGCGGCGTCGCCTCGCGGGGCGTGGCCG
Organism: Rhizobium sp.; assembly: GCA_036398815.1. GTDB lineage: Bacteria > Pseudomonadota > Alphaproteobacteria > Rhizobiales > Rhizobiaceae > Rhizobium. Next base: position 2,699 of record DASWOH010000036.1, read on the forward strand.
AAAAAGCCGAGGATATCCAGGCGATCTTCGACCTGACGATGAAGAGCTATGGCCGGATCGACGCCGTGGTCAACCATACCGGTCATCCGCCGAAGGGCGATCTGCTCGATATCACCGACGAGAGCTGGACACTCGGCTCCGACATGATGATCCTGTCGCTGGTGCGCATGGCAAGGCTGGTGACGCCGGTCATGCAGAAGCAGGGCAAGGGCGCCTTCGTCAACATCACGACCTTCGCCGCTTACGAACCGTCGCTGGTCTTTCCGGTCTCCTGCACCTATCGCGCCGCCGCCGGCGCCTTCACCAAGCTCTATTCGGATAGCTATGCGGCCGACAATATCCGCATGAACTGCATCCTGCCCGGCTATATCGACAGCCTCAACCACAAGCCGGAAACCGCCGACAAGGTGCCGATGAAGCGCATCGGCCTGATGAGCGAGATTGCCAAGACGGCGGCCTTCCTGCTCTCCGACGGCGCCGGCTACATCACCGGCCAGAATATTCGGGTCGACGGCGGCGTCACCCGTCACGTCTGATTGGAGTTACCGACATGAGATGGAAGCGCACGATCCAGTTGCTGGATGTCCATTGCGAAGGCGAAATCGGCAGGGTCGCCATCGGCGGCGTGCCGAAGATCCCCGGCAACACTATCGCCGAGCAATTGTATTGGCTGAACACCGATCCGAAGGGCGAGGAGCTGCGCCGCTTCCTGGTGCTGGAGCCGCGCGGCGCGCCGATCGGCTCGGTCAACCTGCTGCTGCCGGCCAGGCATCCCGATGCCGACGCCGCCTTCATCATCCTGCAGCCGGATCAGGCACATGCGAGCTCCGGCTCTAATTCCATCTGCGTGACCACGGCACTACTGGAATCCGGCATCGTTGAGATGAAGGAGCCGGAAACGGTGGTGACGCTCGAGACCGCCGCCGGTCTGGTGCGCGCGACCGCCACCTGCCGCGACGGTCGTTGCGAGAAGGTCCGCCTCACCATGGTGCCGTCCTTCGTGCATGAGCTGGATGTCGAGATCGACACGCCGCAATGGGGCCGGATCAAGCTCGATCTCTGCTATGGCGGCATCTTCTACGCGCTCGTCGATGTCGGCCAGATCGGCCTGACGATCGAAAAGGCTGGCGCGGCCTCGCTGGTGCAGGCTGGCATGGTCCTCAAGGAGCTGATCAACCGCACGATCCCGGTCGTCCATCCGGAAATCCCGGCAATCTCCGGCGTCGCCTATGTGATGTTCCGAGATGTCGACGCCGATGGCGCGATCCGCACTTGCACGACCATGTGGCCCGGCCGCGCCGACCGCTCGCCCTGCGGCACCGGCAATTCGGCCAATCTGGCGACGCTGCATGCGCGCGGCAAGGCCAAGGTCGGCGATGTCTTCAAGTCCCGCTCGATCATCGGCTCGGAATTCGAGGTTGGCCTGCAGGCGGAGACCGAAGTCGCCGGCAAACCCGCCATCATCCCCACCATCACCGGCCGCGGTTTCACCTTCGGTCTCAGCCAGGTGGCGCTCGATCCATTCGATCCGATGGCGAATGGCTTTGCGTTGACGGATGTCTGGGGGCCGTTGGCGGGGGATATTTGAGGGCAGGCAAACCCTGCCTTCACACTGCTGGAGCTGCTAAACAGCTCAGCTGCAAGTTAGGTCAAACCACGAGATCGCCGACCAGTGCGCCGGCTGGAATACCCCACGCTCGGCTTATCTTCCTGATCTGATCCAGATTGATTTCGCGACGCCCATTCAGTAGATCGGCTGCGCGTGCCTTCGATCCCACGATTTCGATCAAATCGGCGCGTGTATAGTGGTTTGCCGTCATCACTGATTTTATCACGTCCACCGGCGAGACCCGTGGGATTGAGTAGTGCTTTGCTTCATACTCCTCGATAAGCAGAACGAGCGCGTCGAAATGCGCAGCATCAAGCGTATCCGCTTCTGGCTCATTGTCGAAATAGGGCCGTACTGCTTTCAGGGCAGCCTCATATTCATTTTCATTTTGCAATGTGCGTACAGCACCAAGATCTATCATCGTGACCTCCGTCAAAGCTTTGTCACATCGATGGCATCGTATTCAGCGTGCGTCCCGACGAACAAGACAAACACTCGTTTCGTTCGGAAACCTATGAGGCCGACGATGCGGTACTTATTGCCGCCGACATCGAAAACGATCTTTCCGTTCGCTATGTAATCAGCGGAATTGAAAGTCGCCTTTACCTCGGCAAAATTGTTCCACTCGGCATCCAAGGTTGTCGTATACCACTCCGCCATCGCCATTTCCGCCGCAGCTCGCCGTGCTTTCGGCAATCGTGTGCAGAATTTGATCAACGTGGACTTGGCAATAATTCTCATCGAGGATCTTATAGGGCGTTCCCATTTTGGAAACAAGCCTTAGTTTCCGAAATGGGAACTTGATATCTCCAAGGCTGCGGAAGCAAGCACATCATTGCGTTTGCATGATCGCCTTCACTATCCCTGCGGATAAATCACGCCTTTGCGCAAAATGATGTTGCCATAGAGCCTCGGCTCGCTGGTCTGCACCAGTGCATGCGTCTTCTTCACCCGCTCGTAGAAGTCCGCCGGCAGCAGCGGGACGACATTGACGTCGGGAACATGCCGGGCGCAGACCTCGATCATTTCCGCATGCACCGGATCGACGGCGTCGCGGTCCTGTCTGACCGTCGCGCGGAAAATCGCCTGCGGTACGAAATCGTCGATCGGCAAGACGCTGAGCACGGCATCGAGCGCCCGAACGACGCCATGGCCGTCGAGGCGGATGAGGCGGCGGGCGTGTTCGAGACCGGGATAATTGCCGTCGACGAGGGCGATTTCGTCGCCGTGGCCCATGGCGCGCAGCGTCGCCAACAGCTCGGGGCTCAGCAACGGGTCAATGCCCTTCAGCATGCTCTATCTCCTTGAAGAGGATATTCTGGTCGATGAGATAGCGCGCGAAGATCGGCAGGCTGGCGCCGCCGATGGCGCGCGCCTGCGGACCCACCGCGCCTTCGATGATTTCGGGCATGACGACGCCCTGCAGGTCGAGTTCGGCGACCGCCTTGATGGTGGCGCGCACGACCCGTTCGCGCACCCAACCGGGAAAGCCACCATCGATGACGGCGGCGCTGAAGTCGATGACCGAAGCGGCGGCGACGATCGCCTGCGCCAGCGCCTTGGCCGTATCCTGGATCCAGATCTCAAGCGGCTCGCCGAAGTCGATCCAGTTGTCCGCCGAATACCAGAGCGGCTGCGGATCGAAGCCATGATCGCGCAGCAGGTTTTCAAGCACGAAGATGGAAGCGATCTCGAGCAGCTGCTGGGTTTCGCCGTTGCGGCCGCGCACGGGCAGGGGGCCGAGCGCGCCGGCGGTTCCGGTCCGCCCGACGAAGATGGAGGAATTCAGAACGATGCCGCCGCCGAGGAAGGAGCCGATGAAGAAATAGACGAAATCCGGATAGTGCGAGCCGACGCCGAAGACGAGTTCGGCCCCGCAGGCGCTGGTGGCGTCGTTTTGCAGATAGACGGGATAGGGCACGCGGGCGGCGATTTCCGCCTGCAAATCGAAGCCGCGCCAGACGTCCATCGCTCCGTCGGGCGCGCCGACCTCCTCCGCCCAGTTCCAGAGTTCGAACGGAGCGGCTATGCCGAGCCCGGCAAGCCGGCGGCGCTCTTCGCTGCTGAGGCGCGTTTCAAGTTCCTGAATGCCCGATGTGACGAACGACAGGATGTCCTGCGGCAGCGGGTAGGGATAGATCTGGTGGAGTTGCATCCTGATGCCGCCGACGAAATCCATCAGCACGAGGTCGGCGCTGCGCCGGCCGATCTTGACGCCGAAGGAGAGCACCGCATCCGGATTGAGCCGCATCGGAATCGAAGGCTGCCCGACGCGCCCGCGCACCGGCTCGCCGCGCGACAGCAGCCCGTCCTTCTCCAGCGCCCGCATGATGACGGAGACGGTCTGTGCCGACAGGCCGCTGCGCCGGGCGATGTCGGCTTTCGACAACGCGCCGTGGCGGCGCACGAGCGACAGCACCAGCCGTTCGTTATGCGCACGTACGCGAACCTGATTCGCACCGCCGCTGGGATCGAGAATCAGATGAGATGTTGGCGTATCCGCCGGGTCTTGCAGGGGAGACATTGGCCCGCTCCTTCCATCATGGCCATGCCCTATTTTTTAGCAAAATGCCACATCAGATTAATAATTCAATCGGATTTATTTATTGACATCGCGAAATCTTTAGGGTCAGATAATGTCGTCGAGGACGTGCGCATGACCTTGGAGGAGGTCCATCGGGAAGAAATCTAGTGGACATGGTGCGTCTTGAAACCGGACTCGGAGTGAGCCGGGACAGCCGGGAGGTCCCGGTTTTTCAAACATTGGGAGGATTGAATGAAGAAATCCGTTGTTTCCGCAGCACTCGCCGCTTTGGCGATCGGCGTGGCTTTTGCCGCCCCGGCCAAGGCTGCCGATGTTTCCGCCTGCCTGATCACCAAAACCGACACCAATCCCTTCTTCGTCAAGATGAAGGAAGGCGCCACCGCCAAGGCCAAGGAACTCGGCGTGACGCTGAAGTCCTATGCCGGCAAGATCGACGGTGACAGCGAAAGCCAGGTCGCCGCCATCGAAAGCTGCATCGCCGATGGCGCCAAGGGCATTCTGATCGCCGCTTCCGACACCAAGGGCATCGTTTCTTCGGTCAAGAAGGCGCGCGACGCCGGCCTGCTGGTCATCGCGCTCGACACGCCGCTGGAACCGGCTGACGCTGCCGATGCGACCTTCGCCACCGACAACCTTCTTGCCGGCAAGCTGATCGGCGAATGGGCCAACAAGACGCTCGGCGACAAGGCCAAGGACGCCAAGATCGGCTTCCTCGACCTGACGCCGTCGCAGCCTTCCGTCGACGTGCTGCGCGATCAGGGCTTCATGATCGGCTTTGGCATCGACCCGAAGGACCCGAACAAGATCGGCGACGAAACCGATCCGCGCATCGTCGGTCATGACGTTACCAACGGCAACGAGGAAGGTGGCCGCAAAGCCATGGAAAACCTCCTGCAGAAGGATTCGAGCATCAACGTCATCCACACGATCAACGAACCGGCCGCTGTCGGCGCCTATCAGGCTCTGAAGGCCGTCGGCTTGGAAAAGCAGGTTCTGATCGTGTCCGTTGACGGTGGTTGCCCGGGCGTCAAGTCCGTCAAGGAAGGCGTGATCGGCGCCACGTCGCAGCAATATCCGCTGATGATGGCTGCCCTCGGCGTCGAGGCGATCAAGAAGTTCGCCGATACCGGCGAAAAGCCGAAGCCGACCGAAGGCAAGTCCTTCTTCGACACCGGCGTTTCGCTGGTGACGGACAAGCCGGTTTCCGGTCTGAAGTCGATCGACACCAAGGAAGGCACGGCGAAGTGCTGGGGCTAAGCCTCATCCTGAATTTGGCATGATCCAACCCGAAAGCCGCTTCACACTTTTCGCTGAAGCGGTCCTCTGGTTCGCGGTCATGACTTCCTGACATCAACGCCGGCCGGACCTCAGATCCGGCCGGTTTCAACAGCCGGCGGTTTCCGCGTACAGTTCGGCGCGGCAGCGGAGGAATACAATGACCGGAGCACAGGAATTCGAGCGTGTTCTCGACGGCAGCGACAAGAATGTCGCCTCGTTCGAGCACCAGGATGTCTCTCTTCTCAAACGCATGCAGCATTTCTTGCATTCGACGCCGGCGGCCGTGCCGCTGATCGTGCTCGTGCTGGCGATCATCATCTTTGGCTTTGCCATCGGCGGCCGCTTCTTCTCTGCCTACACATTGACGCTGATCCTGCAGCAGATTGCCATCGTCGGCATTCTCGCCGCCGCGCAGACGCTGGTCATCCTGACCGCCGGCATCGATCTGTCGATCGGCGTGATCATGGTGATTTCCTCCGTCGTCATGGGTAACGTCGCCGTCACCTACGGCCTGCCGACGCCGGTTGCCATTGTCGCCGGCATGGCTGCGGGCGGCCTCTGTGGATTGCTCAACGGCTTCCTTGTCGCCAACATGAAGCTGCCGCCGTTCATCGTGACGCTCGGCACCTGGAATATCGTCATGGCGACGAATTTCATCTATTCCGCCAATGAGACCATCCGCGACACCGATGTCGATGAGAAGGCGCCGCTGCTGCATCTCTTCGCATTGAGCTTCCGGCTCGGCGGCGCGGTGCTCACCCTCGGCGTCATCGCCATGGTGCTGCTGGTGCTGATCCTGTGGTATATTCTCAATCACACCGCCTGGGGCCGGCACGTCTATGCTGTCGGCGACGATCCGGAAGCAGCGAAATTGTCGGGCATCCAAACCAAGAAGGTGCTGCTCGCCGTCTATGGCGTTTCGGGACTGATCGCGGCCTTCGCCGCCTGGGTTTCGATCGGCCGCAACGGCTCGGTCTCGCCGTCTTCGGCCGTGACGGATTTCAATCTACAGGCGATTACCGCGACCGTGATCGGCGGCATCTCGCTCTTCGGCGGCCGTGGCTCGATCCTCGGCACGCTCTTCGGCGCCATGATCGTCGGCGTCGTCTCCATGGGCCTCAACATGCTCGGAGCAGATCCGCAATGGAAGGTCCTCCTGACGGGCGTGCTGATCATCGGCGCCGTCGCGATCGATCAATGGATCAGAAAGGTATCGGCATGACCACGACTGGCGAACCCCTTCTCACCGCGCGTGGCCTGGTCAAGCGCTATGGACGCGTGACCGCGCTCGACAACGCCGATTTCGATCTCTACCCCGGCGAAATCCTTGCCGTCATCGGCGACAACGGCGCCGGAAAATCCTCGCTGATCAAGGCGATTTCCGGCGCGGTCACACCCGATGAAGGTGAGATCAAGCTGGAAGGCAAGGCTGTCCATTTCAGGTCGCCGATGGAAGCGCGCGAGGCCGGCATCGAAACGGTCTATCAGAACCTGGCATTGTCGCCGGCGCTCTCGATTGCGGACAACATGTTCCTCGGTCGCGAGATCCGCAAACCCGGCGTCCTCGGCTCCGTGTTCCGCATGCTCGACCGGCCGGCAATGGAAAAGCGCGCCCGCGACAAGCTCACCGAACTCGGCCTGATGACCATCCAGAACATCAACCAGGCGGTGGAAACGCTCTCCGGCGGCCAGCGCCAGGGTGTGGCGGTGGCGCGTGCCGCCGCCTTCGGCTCCAAGGTCGTCATCATGGACGAACCGACGGCGGCTCTCGGCGTCAAGGAAAGCCGCAAGGTCCTGGAACTGATCCTCGACGTGCGCGCCCGTGGCTTGCCGATCGTGTTGATCTCGCACAATATGCCGCATGTCTTCGAGGTGGCGGACCGTATCCATATCCACCGTCTCGGGCGTCGTCTGACCGTGATCGATCCCAAGGAATACACCATGTCCGATGCCGTCGCCTTCATGACCGGCGCCAAGGCTCCGCCGGCGGAGACCGTCGCCGCATGAGTTCCACGCTCGAGGACATCGCCGGCGAGATCATCGCGCGCGCCGGCGATACAAAACGGTTTCTGGTGGCCATCGCAGGCCCGCCGGGCGCCGGCAAATCGACCTTGGCCGACAATGTGGCCAAGGTGCTGAGGGCCAGGGGCGAAAGCGTCGAGGTCCTGCCGATGGATGGCTTCCACATGGACAATGCTGTCCTGATCGAGAAGGGCCTGCTGAAGCGCAAGGGCGTGCCGGAAAGCTTCGACGTCCGTGCCTTTCTCGATATTGTCAGGGCGGTGCGCGCGGCCGATCAGGAAGTGCTGGTTCCGGTTTTCGACCGTTCGCGCGAGCTCGCCATCGCCTCGGCCCGCATCGTTTCGCCCGATCACCGTTTCATCGTCATCGAAGGCAATTACCTGCTGCTGAGCCAAGGAAAATGGGCGGAACTGGAGGGAATGTTCGACTATTCGATCATGCTCGCGCCACCCATGGAAGTTTTGGAGCAGCGACTTTGGGACCGCTGGAAGGGCTATGACCTCGACGATGAGGCCGCCCGCGAAAAGGTTTACGGCAACGATCTGCCCAATGGCCGCTTGATCCTGGAAAACCGTCGCTCCGCAGACGCCACTGTCGATATCGTGCAGGACTGAGCCCGGTATCATTTCCATAGCATAGGCGATTGTTTTGCGATGGTGGATGGTGCTATCGAAGCGCCATACCATGAGACCATCCAGAGGTTCGTGCCCATGCAAAAGCTCACCATCCGCCGCCCCGACGACTGGCACCTGCACCTGCGCGATGGCGCCATGCTGGAAGGCGTGATCGGCGATACCTCAAGGCATTTCGCCCGCGCCATCATCATGCCGAACCTGGTGCCGCCGGTCGTCACCACGGCCGATGCCACTGCTTATCGCGAACGTATCCTGAAGGCGTTGCCGGCTGGCGACCGCTTCCAGCCGCTGATGACGCTTTATCTCACCGAACACACCGATCCCGACGATGTCGAAGAGGGCAGGAAGAGCGGCCTCGTCACCGCCGTGAAGCTCTATCCGGCGGGTGCGACGACCAACTCCCATGGCGGCGTGCGCAACTTCGATAAGGCGATGCCGACGCTGGAGCGCATGGCGAAGATCGGCCTGCCGCTCTGCGTGCATGGCGAGGTGACGACGCCGGAAGTGGATATTTTCGACCGCGAGGCCGTCTTCATCGAGACCGTGCTCGACCCGTTGCGCCGGCGCTTGCCGGAGCTGAAGGTCACCATGGAGCATGTGACGACGTCGGATGGCATCGACTATATCAAGTCGGCCAAGGCCAATCTTGCCGGATCGATCACCACGCATCACCTGATCATCAACCGCAATGCCATCCTCGTCGGCGGCATCCGGCCGCACTATTATTGCCTGCCGGTCGCCAAGCGCGAAAGCCATCGTCTGGCTCTGCGTGCGGCTGCGACGAGCGGCGATGCCCGGTTCTTCCTCGGCACCGATTCGGCTCCGCATGTCGATCCGCTGAAGGAATGCGCCTGCGGCTGCGCCGGCATCTATACGTCGGTCAACACCATGAGCTGCCTGGCGCATGTTTTCGAACAGGACGGCGCGCTGGACAAGCTTGAGGCATTCGCCTCGCTGAACGGCCCGGCCTGGTACGGGCTGGCGGCGAATGAGGACCGGATCACGCTGGTGCGCCGCGCAGAAACGGTGGCTTTCCCCGAAAAGATCGAAACCGGAGCAGGTCCCGTTACCGTGTTCGATCCGATGTTCCCATTGCATTGGGATGTCGAAACCTGAGTTGGGGGTGCCGATAAATGATGTTTGTATATTCGAAGGTGCTGTAAGTAATACTTCAAGTATCTTCCGTTGATAGATGGTTATTTATTATCTGCCGTAACCAATTTGATACCCCTTGAAGGGTAAGTGTGATGCCGATCCCCCAACGGTGCGGAATGAAGCCGTCGAAGGAGCAGCATGCAGCTCGACTATAATTCTCTTCTGTTGGCCTTGGGGGTATCCTCATCCTGTCTTGCAGTGACGCTGGTGGGAAGCTGGTTATCGCGCCGGCCGGAGACGTTCCTGCTGACCTGTTCGGCGGGGCTTGTGCCCATCGTTGGCGGCATCTTCTGCTATGGCGCTTATGTCGATAATCCACGGCCGATGCTCGCCATCCTGACCAGCGTGCTGTTTTATATCGGTTTTTCGATTATCTGGGCGGCGGGATATCAGTTCCGCATGCGTCGGCTTTCCATCGCCCGCGTCCTGCTGGGAAGTCTTGCCGGCATTGCCGCCTCCGCGCCAGCCATGCTCGCCGGTTATGACGGTCTGGCTTTCATGGCCGAGAATATCGTCATCGCCTTGCTCCTCATGCTGACGGCGCGCGAATATTGGCTGAGCCGCCGTGAGGCGCCCATACCGCTCTACGGCGTGACCGCGCTTTATGCGCTGACCGCCACTTCCTTCGCGCTGTGTGCGGGCGTTCTGATCTGGGACGGCAAGCTCGTGCTCGGCCATGCACCGGACAATTGGGCCGAGGATATCAGCCTTGCCATCTGCATCGCAGGCATGACAGGCATCGGCGCCCTGTCGCTATCGCTGCATCAGTGGCGTCAGGCGGCCCATCACCGACTGGAGGCGATCACCGATCCTTTGACCGGGCTGCGCAACCGGCGGGCCCTGTTCGATCTCCATCGGCACCGTTCCTTCGGCCCGTCGATGGCGGTGATCGTCTTCGACATCGATCGCTTCAAGGCCGTCAACGACCAGCACGGTCACGCCACCGGCGACCTCGTGCTGAAGCTTTTCGCCGAGGAATTGTCGACCGGCCTGCGGGCCTCCGATACGGCAGCGCGGCTTGGCGGCGAGGAATTTGCGCTTGTCCTCGACAATGCCTTGTCGGGCCGGGCCGAGCAGATCGCCGAACGGGTCCGCTGCGCTTTCGCCGCCCGCGAGATCACCGTCGATGGCAAGCGCTTCACCTGCACGGTCAGCGCGGGCATTGCGCTCGGCACGGCAAAGCGCATCGATTTCGACAGTGTGCTCAGTGAGGCCGACAAGGCGCTTTATACCGCCAAGCGCAACGGTCGAAACCGGGTCGAAGTTGCGACCTATCTGCACACAGTCATGCCGGACGTGTCCCGCACAGCGTCCTGAACCCGCCGGGACGGATTACTGAAACAGAGCTCTGACGAAGGCACAGGACGCCAGCAGGGACGCTGCCGTGCGCAGATGGTTCCATCTCGTCCAATCGCTCAGATAGGTCACCCATAGCTCTGCGGCTTCCGCCGTGCGACCGTCGACCTTGTCCAGCGCGTCGTTCAGCGGGACATTGAAGACGATCGTCGAGAGGAAGGTGGTGGCGATATAAAGCAAGGCGCCCGCAAGCATCAGGACGCTGACACCGCCCCGCCAATGCACGACCGCCATGACGGCGATGAATACCGAGAGGGCGAGGGTCAGCAGAAACACCACCATGAAGGGTGAGCGCAGGATCGTCGTGTTGATCGACTGCATGGCGGCGATGCCCTGTTCGGCGGGAAGCCTGGCGAATGCCTGCATGATGAATGTCGAGAACGCGAAAAAAATGCCGGCGATAAGACCGCTGCCGAGCGCGGCGGCGATGAGAGCAATGTTGGTGATCGGCATGATGAAGCTCCTCCTCTTCAAAATGTGATAAACTCTCTCATTTGTGAAATGTGATAAACTCTCTTATATCTGATGTCAAGAATGACGGGCGAGTGATGCCATGACGCAGGAACCGGTGGTGAAACGCAGGCGCAGCAGGCAAGAGGCGGGGACGCCGCGCCGGGTCCCGAGCCAGCAGCGCGGCCGCGAGCGTGTCGAGCGGATATTGTCGGCTGCGATGGTGCTGATCGAGAAGAACGGCAGCGATGCTCTGCGCATGGCCGAGATCGTCGAAAGGGCCGAGGTCTCCTTCGGTTCGC
>DASWOH010000037.1:0-6185 GCA_036398815.1 Rhizobium sp.
GATGGTTTTGCCATTTGGCAATTTGGGCAGTTCATCGATCCACGTTGAGGTCCCCTCGCAGGTTAAGTCCATTTGGGAAACCCTCTGCTCCGAGGCGGTTGATGCTTCGGCTAAAGACCCGGCGCTCACCCGTGCCATGAATTCTGCCGTGCTCTATCATGCCAGCTTCGCCCAGGCGCTTGCGCATCGTATTGCCATCAAGCTGGCAAATCACGATCTCGATCAGGAAGAACTGATGGCAGTGGTTGGTCAGGCCTTCCTCAACGATGCCGAGATAATAGCAAGCGCGGCAGCCGACCTGACGGCGATCAAGGAGCGCGACCCATCCAATACGGAAATTCTGACGCCATTTCTGTATTTCAAGGGTTTCGTGGCGCTTCAGTGCCAGCGTGTCGCCCACTGGCTTTGGCATCATGACCGGCTGCATCTGGCGCGTCACATCCAGAGCCGGATCTCCGAAGTCTTCAGCGTCGATATTCATCCGGCGGCGAAGATGGGAAAGGGTATCATGCTGGACCATGGCAGCGGCCTGGTTATTGGCGAAACGGCAATTGTGGAAGACGATGTATCGATTCTCCAGAACGTGACGCTTGGCGGCACCGGCAAGGAGCGGGGCGACCGGCACCCCAAGGTGCGGCGCGGCGTTCTGATTGGCGCTGGCGCCAAGATTCTCGGCAACATCGAGATCGGAGTGGGTGCCAAGGTCGGTGCAGGGAGCGTAGTACTCGATCCAGTGCCGCCATATACTTCCGTCGTGGGCATTCCGGCGCGTCCGATCGGCCGGCGTCATTCAAATTTACCGGGCATCACGATGGATCAGAGCCTGTCCGATCCGGACTACATGATCTGAGCTGTGGAAAATCAACAGGCACGGCCATGCGAATAACGCCGGTTTGCCCCGCCATTCGGTGATCCGGTTGAGATATCGGACAAGCCGCCTGGCTGGACGACGGCCGCCCCTGTGAAAACGACCTCTCAACGAGTCTGCCGAACGACGGAATGCGTGCTGCTTCCAGCCGCTTTAAACGTCATTCGAATGGCGTTGCTCGCAAGGGACCATCACTGAGAGCGACATCCCAGGCACGAGGGCGAGATTAGCCGGTCCCTTATCGCGTTTCAGCCATTCTCGGCCCGAAGACATGGAAATGAGTTCAAAAATCCAACTAGGAGGCCAATTTGGGTATTTTTTTCTAACCTTAAATATATATTTTTTATAGATAAGGATCATTATTATCGAGATCGATACATTCAGATGCTCGCAGGCAGCCAAGAAGGAGGATTTGATGCCGCAAACATTGTCTAACCCTATTGCAATTGGAACCGACGCAACGGATTTCATCCTGCCGGACGCCGATGGCAGGCTGCATAAGCTTGGCGATTATGCCGACAAACCCGCCGTGTTGGTGGCATTCATTTCCAATCGCTGCCCTTTCGTCGTGCTTCTGCGCGAGGCGCTTGCCAAGTTTGGCCGCGATTATGCGCCGAAAGGCCTTCAGATCATCGCCATCAACAGCAATGACGCGGCCGCACATCCTGAGGAAACGCTCGCCCGCATCGGCCAGGAAGCCAAGACTTACGGTTACACCTTCCCCTATCTCAAGGACGCTTCGCAGGGCGTCGCGAAAAGCTATGGTGCCGCCTGTACGCCGGATTTCTTCCTGTTCGGTTCCGATCGCAAGCTTGCCTATCACGGCCAGTTCGATGATGCCCGACCGGGCAATGGCAAACCCGTGACCGGTGCGGATCTGCGGGCCGCCGTCGAGGCCGTGCTGGCCGGCGCCAAGCCTGGTCCCAGCCAGACGCCATCGATCGGCTGTAACATTAAGTGGGAGCCGGGCAACGAGCCATCATGGGTTCCCAAGGCTGCCTAGAATTTAGCAGTGTAGCGGCCGGGCTTCGATAGCCTGGACCGCTGCCGAGCGCGTCCCAGTAATTTCGAGACAGCCTATGTCATTGAATCGCGGAAATTTGAACGGCTCTGATAGTATTCGTCTCCAGGCTGACGTGCTTGTCGTCGGCGGCGGCCCCGCGGCAGCCTGGGCGGCACTTGCTGCTTCCGAAAACGGCGCCAGAGTGGTGCTCGTTGACAAGGGCTATCTCGGCACCAGCGGCGCGACCGCACCTTCCAACACCGGAACGTGGTGCGTGGCGCCGGGGGAGGACCGGGCCGCGATCGTCGAGCGGCGTTGGCAGCGCACCGGCGGACTTGCCGATCCGCGCTGGATGTTGCGGTGTGTCGACCGTGCCTATGAAAGCCTTCTTAAGCTGGTGGAGTGGGGCTATCCTTTCCCCAACGAAGACGATGGCAGGCTGTATATCGCCAATCTGCGCGGGCCGGATTACATGGCCTTCATGCGCCGCCGCGTGCTGCGGGCCGGCGTAACCGTACTGGATCATCATCCGGCGCTCGAACTGCTCTCGGACGGTGAGACCATCACCGGTGCGGCCGGCATGGATCGCCAGCGCAAGCGGGACTGGCGGGTGGATGCGGGCGCGGTCGTGCTGGCGACCGGCGGCTGCGCCTTCCATGAGCGTATTCTCGGTGCGACCGGGTTGACCGGGGACGGGCTGCTGATGGCGGCTGAAGCCGGTGCGACATTGTCCGGCATGGAATTCACCGGCAAATACACGCTGGCGCCACATGGCTCGTCACTCAACAAGGGCCTGCCATTCCGCTGGGCCACCTTCTTTCGCGAAGACGGCAGCATGATCATCAACAGCGATGGTGAACCGCTGAGGAACGGCATCGGCGAGCGCGAGAAGGAAATTGCCGCCGCGATGATTGATGCACCCGTCTATGCCATTCTCGACCAGGCCGAGCCCGCCCTGCAGGACTGGCTTCGCCAAGGACAGCCGAACTGTTTTGTGCCGTATGACCGCATGGGTATCGACCCCTTCAAGGATATGTTCCGTGTCGCCTTCAATGCCGAAGGCACGGTGCGTGGCACCGGCGGCATCCGTGTCGCGACCTCGGATTGCGGCACCGACGTGCCCGGCCTTTATGTCGCCGGCGATGCGGCCACCCGCGAGAACCTGGCCGGCGCGATGTCGGGCGGCGGTGCGATCAATTCCTCCTGGGCGATCGCCAGCGGTTGGTGGTCCGGCCAAGGCGCTTCGCAATATGCCAAGCGTCGCGAGCGCGCGGCCTTCCGCACCGTGTCCAAGCCGCTCGGCGAAGCGGGTTTGCGGCCGGCCGGCGTGGCGAAAACCGGCCTGACGGCTCACGATGTCATCGCGGCCGTGCAGGCCGAAGTCCTGCCGCTGGAGAAGAATTATTTCCGCGATGGTGCGCGCCTTGAAGCCAGCCGCGCCAAGCTGGACACGCTCTGGGGCGACGTCCGCAATCATCTCTCCAGCGAAGGCGCCGATCGCGTGCATGTCCGTGAAGCGGCGGCAATGGCTGCTGCCGGCCGCTGGTCGCTGAATGCCGCTCTCGCCCGGCGGGAAAGCCGCGGCATGCACCGGCGCACCGATCTCAAGGCGAACGATCCCGCCTTCACCCGGCCCGTTCTGGTGAGCGGCGTCGACGACATCCGCATCGAAGCCCCTGTTGAGACCAGCGAAAGTCGCCGGGAGGTCGCGCCATGATCGAAATCATTTCCAAGACCCGCTGCATCGAATGCGACATTTGCGTCAAGGTCTGTCCGGCCAATGTCTTCGACAAGACCGATAGCGTACCCATTATCGCCCGCCAGGACGACTGCCAGACCTGCTTTCTTTGCGAAATCTATTGCCCGACCGATGCGCTGTTCGTGTCCGAACAAGCCGATGGCCCCGTTGCGATTACGGAATCCGAAGTCGAGGAGCGTCAGTTGTTCGGCAGCTATTCACGCGCGCTGGGTTGGAAACGAGGCAAGCCAGGCGGCACCGAGTTCGATCCGACGCATCGCATCCGCGTCGCCCAGGTTTGAGAGGAGATCCTGCAAATGGACCGCATTGTCATTACCGACGTCCAGAAGACATTCCAGCTTAAGCCCGGTCAGTCCGTCACCATCGACGGCCAGGAAACCGATGAGGTGACGGTGCTGGACGGCGTCGACCTGACGATCCGCAAAGGTGAATTCATCACGCTTGTCGGTCCCTCCGGCAGCGGCAAGTCCGTGCTGCTCGACATTATCGGCGGCCTGACCCAGGCATCCGGCGGCATCGTCCAGATCGATGGCCGCAGAATCGTCAAGCCCGACCCGAAGACAGGCTATGTATTCCAGCAATATGCACTGTTTCCCTGGCGGACGGCGCTTGCCAATATCGAATATGCGCTCGAAGTGCGCGGCGTGGGCAAACGCGAACGGACCGACAAGGCTCGTTACTTCCTGTCGCTGTTCGGACTTTCCGGCTTTGAGGATCGCTTTCCAAATCAGCTTTCGGGCGGCATGCAGCAGCGCGTGGCGATTGCCCGGGCGCTTGCGGCGGATCCCGAGGTGCTGCTGATGGACGAACCCTTCGCAGCGCTTGACGCCCAGACCCGCGAGATCCTGCAGAGCGAACTGCTGCGTATTTGGGTGAAGATCAACACCACCGTGATCTTCGTTACCCACTCGATCGAGGAGGCGATTTATCTCGCCGACCGGATCGTGGTGATGACCGCCCGTCCGGGCCGGGTCAAGGAGATCATCGAAGTCGATCTGCCGCGGCCGCGCGATGGCGATATTCGCTCCAGCGCGGAATTCAACGCGCATCGAAGCCGGGTCTGGGACGCGCTCAAGGACGAAGTGAACAAGGCTCAAAAGGATTGGGCCCTGTCGCCCGCCTATGCCGCTTGAATTTGATGGGAGGCCAGCATGGCTTATGTCACCGATAAAACGGGTTTCGTGCCGGCCGTGACGCCGCGCGAGTCCGGGCGTTCCGTCGTCCAGCAGGCGACCCGCCGGAAACGGCCGCGCCAGCTTGGCACTTTCTTCTACGGCCTGCCGTTGCTGGCCGCGTTCTTCCTGCTCTGGGAGATCGCGCCCCGGCTTGGCTGGCTGAATGCGATCTTCTTCCCGCCGCTCAGCGACGTCATGGTCGCCTGGTGGCGGATGCTGGTCGACGGCACGCTCGTCGACAATATCGGCATCAGCTTCCAGCGTGCTTTCATCGGTTTCGGGCTGGCTGTCATCGTCGCCATTCCGCTCGGCTTTCTGATGGGCCGTTATACGATGTTCGAAAAGATCTCCGATCTGCTTGTGCAGACGCTGCGGAATACGTCGCAATTCGCGCTGTTGCCGGTGTTTATCCTGCTGCTCGGCATTGGCGAGGCCTCGAAGATCGCGATCACCTTCTATTCATCAATTTTCTTCCTGCTGATCAATACGATCAGCGGGGTCAAATCGGTCGATCCGCTGCTGCTGAAAGCGGCGAAATCGATGGGTACGTCGGATCTCGATCTCTTCCGCAAAGTGATCTTTCCGGCCAGCATTCCGCATATCGTCGCCGGTATGCGGCTTGCGGTCAAATCCTCGATCTTCGCTGTCATCGGCGCCGAAATGCTCGCCGCCAAATCCGGCCTTGGCTATCTCATCCAGCAATCGCAGCTGATGATGGAGACCGAGGACATGTATGCCGGCATCCTGACCATGACCTTCATCGGCCTGTCCGTGAACTACCTGCTCGTCTGGTTCGAGCGCTGGGCCACCGCCTGGAAGGGCCAGAACGAAACCTCTCCGCACTAAAGCATGTCTCGCGAAAGTGTGCAGCGGTTTCGCGAAAAAGACATGCGCGAACAAATACCTAAAACCCGGGCGAACTTCAACTTTAGGAAAACAGCCATGACCAATGCTTTCAGCCTTCTCCGACGCAGCCTGATCAAGGGCCTTGCTGTCACTGCAATCGGGGTCGCGGCCCTGTCGACCACCGCTTTTGCCGAAGACAAGCCGACCGTGCTGCGCATCGGCACCACCGCGCCGGGCCATCTCAAATTCATCCTGGCCCGCCACAACCATGCCTTCGAGAAGGAATTTGCCAAGGACGGCATCAAGGTCGACATGGTCGCCTTCACCAATGGTGGTGGCGAAGCGCTGACGGCGCTGGCCACCGGCGCGATCGAAGTCACCTATACCGGCAACAACCCGGCACTTCGCGCTGCCGCCAAGGGCGCGGACGTCAAGGCGATCGGCTTGTCGAGCTTCACCAAGAATTCCTCGACCGATATCATCGTCCTCAAGGATTCGCCGATCAAGACGGTCGCCGATCTGAAGGGCAAGAAG
>DASWOH010000038.1:0-72734 GCA_036398815.1 Rhizobium sp.
AAGACCCACATAACCCGAACCGATCATTGTGATGCGCATGGAACTTCAATCCTCTTGCTTGCATAGGGCTCAGCGCCGCAGCGCGATCCCCTCATGGACAGTCGCCTGCGCTTATACACAGGATCGCCGGGGACGCCTATACGCTGCGTTGCTTATCCAAGGCACTCCGACAGAAGTGTCATAAAGATCATAAAGACAAAGACAATGTGACACGCACGAACCGCTGCGGTTTTAAACCATCGAACGACTTGTCAGCTTTCGGCGGCATGCTAGACATTCAGGATAGACGCATCTTCCATCAATCCGAAGGCAATTTCCCATGACGCTCGATCTCATCGTCCGCAATGCCAATCTTCCTGACGGCCGCAAGGGGCAGGATATTGCCGTTGCCGGAGGCAAGATCGTGGCCGTCGAGCCCGGACTGAAGGCGGAGGCGGGGCGCGTGATCGATGCTGGAGGCCATCTGGTTTCGCCGCCCTTCGTCGATTGTCATTTTCATATGGACGCGACCCTGTCGCTCGGCCTGCCGCGGCTCAACACGTCGGGGACGCTGCTGGAAGGCATCGCGCTCTGGGGAGAGCTGAAGCCGTTGCTGACGCACGAGGCGGTGGCGGAGCGGGCCTTGCGCTATTGCGATCTGGCGGTATCTCAGGGGCTGCTGGCCGTGCGCACCCATGTCGATATCTGCGATGACCGGCTGCTTGCCGTCGAGGCTTTGCTGGAGGTGAAGAAGCAGGTCGCGCCCTATCTGGATCTGCAACTCGTCGCCTTTCCGCAGGACGGCTACTACCGTTCGCCGACGGCGGCGCGGAACCTGGAGCGCGCTCTCGATCTCGGCGTCGATATCGTCGGCGGCATTCCGCATTTCGAGCGGACGATGGAGGATGGCGCGCGTTCGGTGCGCGCACTTTGCGAGATCGCCGAGAAGCGCGGCCTGATGGTCGACATGCATTGCGACGAGACCGACGATCCGTTGTCGCGCCACATCGAGACGCTCGCCGCCGAAACCACGCGGCTCGGTCTTCAGGGCAGGGTGGCCGGCTCGCACCTGACCTCGATGCACTCGATGGACAATTATTATGTCTCCAAGCTGTTGCCGCTGATCGCCGAGTCGGGGGTGCATGCGATCCCCAACCCGCTGATCAACATCATGCTGCAAGGGCGGCACGACACCTATCCGAAGCGGCGCGGGCTGACGAGGGTCAAGGAGATGCGCGAATTCGGCATCAATATCGCCTTCGGCCAGGATTGCTGCATGGACCCCTGGTATTCGCTCGGCGGCGCCGACATGCTGGATGTCGCCCATATGGGGCTGCATGTCGGTCAACTGGCCTCGCGCGAGGCCATGCGTTTCTGTTTCGACGCCGTGACCGCCAATCCGGCCAGGGTGATGGGCATCGACGGTTACGGGCTGGAGGTCGGCTGCAATGGTGATCTGGTCGTGCTGCAGGCCAGGGATACGATCGAAGCCGTCAGGATGCGCGCCGGCAGGCTTTTCGTAGTTCGGCGGGGCAAGGTGATCAGCGAGACGCCGGCGCGGGTTGCGACACTGTCGCTTGCGGGGAGGCCGGGATCGGTCGATCCCGCCGCTTATGCGCCGAATGCAGCCTGGGGCTGAAGCCGCCAGGCATATCACCGCGTAACGCTTGTGATTGCCACCGCATTGCACCATGATAGGCGGAGCATGATCGTTCCGACGGGAACGGTGCAGGATGGGCGATGCGGGACGTTTGAATGAAGTCGACTTTCGCCGTGCGTACAATGCGAGCCGGGGAACTGGAGCTCGCTCTCGAATGGGCTCGACAGGAGGGATGGAATCCCGGTGTCGACGATGCTCCGGCGTTCTGGGAGGCGGACCCTTCCGGCTTCTTCGTCGGCGCGATCGGCGAAGTGCCGGTCGGCTGCATTTCCCTCGTGCGCTATGGTGAAAGCTTCGCCTTTCTCGGCCTCTACATGGTCCACCCCGAATTTCGCGGCAAGGGCTATGGCAAGGCGCTCTGGAACAAGGTCATGGCCTTCGCCGGCAATCGCACCGTCGGTCTCGACGGCGTCGTCGCGCAGCAGGAAAATTACCGCCGTTACGGCTTCGAGGCGGCCTATCGCACCTTGCGCTACGGCGGCGTCGCCAAAGTGCCCGACCTCGTCAAGACCGTGGAGGTCGCCCCCGTCACGCAGGGCAAGCTCGACGGGCTGCTGCGCTACGACGCCGGCATTTTCCCAGGGCTGCGTTATTCTTTCCTCTCCGCCTGGTGCGGCGTGCCCGAAAGGCGAAAATCCTTCATGGTCGGCAGCGGCGGCCGGATTCGCGGCTATGGCACGATCAGGCGCTGTTTCGAGGGGCTCAAGATCGGCCCGTTATTTGCAAACAATCCCGATGTCGCCGCCGCTTTGCTGGCCGCGCTGCTGTCGGAGGCCAGAGGCGAGCCCGTATATCTGGACGTACCGGCTGAAAATGCCGAGGCAATCAGGCTTGTCGAAGCCTGCGGGCTGACGCCGGTGTTCGAAACGGCGCGGATGTATCGGGGCGAGGCCCCCGATATGCCGCTCAATCGCGTCTTTGCCGTCACCACGCTCGAACTCGGCTAGTTTCGGTGCTTTTCAGGTCTTTGCTCATGAAATCCGGCATCGACGGGAGCGGTTCGGCGTTTCCGCCGGAATCGACTGTTAACAAGCCGTGATCGTGTCATCGGCTTTCGCCAGTACCGGCTGACGGGAAAAATCCTGTTGGAGGCGCTGATTCGTCACGTAAAAAGCCGAATCTCCTGAGACAACAGGGTCGCTTTCCGAAAAACAAAGCTTTATAGATGCGCGGGTTTGAGCAAGGCGCGTCTTCGCGCGCAGGAAGCGGGAATGGAGAAATGACGAACGTAGTTGTGATCGGTTCGCAATGGGGCGACGAAGGCAAGGGCAAGATTGTCGATTGGCTTTCGGAACGTGCCGACGTGATCGTGCGCTTTCAGGGTGGCCACAATGCCGGTCATACATTGGTTGTCGATGGTGTCAGCTATAAGCTTGCGTTGCTGCCCTCCGGGCTCGTTCGCGGCAAGCTGAGCGTCATCGGAAACGGCGTCGTCGTCGATCCCCATCATTTCGTCGCCGAAGTCGAGAAGCTGCGCGCCCAGGGCATCGCAGTCACGCCCGACGTGCTGCGCATCGCCGAAAACGCACCGTTGATCCTGTCGCTGCACCGCGACCTGGACGCGCTTCGCGAGGATGCCGCCTCCAATAGCGGTACGAAGATCGGCACGACGCGCCGCGGCATCGGTCCTGCCTATGAAGACAAGGTCGGCCGCCGCGCCATCCGCGTCGTCGATCTCACCGAGCCGGAAACGCTGCCCGCCAAGATCGACCGGCTGCTGACGCATCACAATGCGCTGCGTCGCGGCATGGGTCTCAGCGAGATTTCCTTCGACGCGCTGCACGAGGAGCTGACCTCCGTCGCGGAACACATTCTTCCTTATATCGATCAGGTCTGGCGGTTGCTCGACGAGCAGCGCAAGGCGGGCGCGCGCATCCTGTTCGAGGGCGCGCAGGGCGCGCTGCTCGACAACGACCACGGCACCTATCCTTTCGTGACCTCGTCCAACACGGTGGCAGGGCAGGCGGCAGCCGGCTCCGGTCTCGGACCGACGGCGCTCGGCTACGTGCTGGGCATCACCAAGGCCTATACGACGCGCGTCGGCGAAGGGCCGTTCCCCTGCGAACTGCATGACGAGATCGGCAAGCACCTGTCGACGGTCGGCCGCGAAGTCGGCGTCAATACCGGTCGTCCGCGCCGTTGCGGCTGGTTCGATGCCGTACTGGTGCGCCAGACGGTCAAGACCTCCGGCATCACCGGCATTGCGCTGACCAAGCTCGACGTGCTCGACGGTCTCGACGAGCTGAAGATCTGCGTCGGCTACAAGCTGGATGGCAAGGAAATCGACTATCTGCCGTCGAGCCAGGCGGCGCAGGCTCGTGTCGAGCCGATCTACATCACGCTCGAAGGCTGGAAGGAATCGACCGTTGGCGCCCGTAAATGGGCTGATCTGCCGGCGCAGGCAATCAAGTATGTCCGGCAGGTGGAAGAGCTGATCGGCGCGCCCGTCGCGATGCTTTCGACCAGCCCGGAGCGCGAAGACACCATACTTGTGACCGATCCGTTTGAGGGCTAATGTTGCGGATCAATGACGAATCCCGGTCCGGCTGCGTGCCGGGCATCATGAGAAAGTACTGATGGCGGATTTTGTAGCAGTCATTCGGCGGGCCGTGGACGGCCTCACCGAAAACACTCCCGAGATGCGGGTCAAGGTTTACGAGCGGGCTCGCGGTGCCGTACAGCGGCAGCTCGAAAGCATGAAGCCGCGTCCGCCGGAGGAGATGCTACGCCGTCAGCTCGACAAGCTCGAAGCTGCGATCGTCGAGGTGGAGGCGGAGCACGCCGAAGCCTTGCCGGCGCCTGGAGAACCCGTCGCGGAAGCGCCTGTTCCGCAGGAAGAGCCGCCAGCGGCGGTTCCCGAAGAGCATCATGTCGAGGAAGAGCATGCCGTCGAGGAACCGGAACCGGTTCCTGCCGAAAATCATGCGGAAGAGGAAGCGGCTGCTTACGTTCCGGAGCATGGAGAACCCGTTCATGAAGCGGAGCCCGAGCATGCCCAGCGCGAGCTGACGGATGATCACGAGACGGTAGAGGCATGGCACGACGTGCCGCAGGAGCCGGAGCGCGAGCCCGTGGCGGCGCACGCCGAGGCTTATGTCGAGCCTGTCGATGAAGAGGTTCATCACGACGAGCCGCAGCATTATGCGGAGGAACTGCCGGCCGTCTCCGCCGAGCCTGAGCCGGCTCCGCAACAGCCGCACGTCGTTCGCTCTTCCGCCGATGACGTCATCAACCAGGTCGAGGAGATCTGGGCCGAGGTTGGCACGCCTTCGAAGCACGCCGCGTCGGAGCCGGTCATGCCTGCCGCCGCCTTCACGCCGGCTCCTTTCGGTCATCATGTCGAGGAGCCCGCCGCGGCGAAGACACAGGCAGCCGACACGGGTTTTGCCTGGGACGCTGATGTTTTCGGGGAGCTGCAATCATCCCCGGCAGCCAAGCCGGCGGAGCCTGCGCGGCAGATGCCGGAGAACGCCTTTGACGATGTCGATCTCTTTGCAGACGTGCACTCCTCGCCGAAAGCGCCGGCGAAGAGCGATGTTGACGGTGACGGTTGGCGCGAACTCAAGGAACTAGCCGGCTTCGACAAGCTCGCCGAGGAGGGAGAACGCGGTAACGGCTCCTCCATTCCGCCTGATCTCGATCAGGACATGGCGTCAAGGCTGCAGGGCAAGAGCTTCCGCATGGAGCCGAAGCGCCGCCGTTTCAGCGCGACCGGCATTGTCCTGACGCTTGTCGGCCTTGCGGCCGTTGCCGGCGGCGGCTATGCCGCGTGGCTGAACCGCGAAGCACTCGACAAGATGGTCACGGATCTTATCAGTTCGGCGCCGAAGACCGCGGCCAGCACGCCGTCTTCCGACACTGCCAGCAACAACGCTGCGTCGACGCCGGCCGCGACCGCTCCCGCAACCACGCCGGCGCAAAACGGCACCGCCGCCACGCAGCCGCCGGCAGCGGGCAATACCAATGTCGCCGCGCTCGACAACGATCCGAATATGGTCAACACCAAGTTCACCCAGCGCCTGTTGCCGAACGGCACGGAAGAGGACGAAGGTCCGGCCGCCGGCGGACAGCCGGGCGTGGCCGAAGGCAAGTCCGTAGCCGAGCAGAACGTTGCTTCCGTCGCACCTGCGCCTGCGGCCGGAGCCGCGACGGCACCCGCCAACGATGCGGGCGCCGCCCAGACGCAAAATCCTGCCGCGGCCGCGCCGGCGCCGGCTACGACCCCGCCGGCGGCTGCCGATCAGCAGGCTTCCGCCACGCCTCAGCAGGCTGCGCCGGTCGCGGATGGACAGAAGGTGTTCCTTTATGAGGAACGTCTTGGCCAGACCTCGCCCACGGCTTTCGAAGGCACGGTCACCTGGTCGGTGCAGGAAGGCAAGGGCGCCGACGGCCGGCCTGAACCGTCCGTCCAGGGTCTCATCAACGTGCCTCAGCGTGGGCTGACCGCGACGATCACCGTGTCGCGCAATACCGACTCCTCGCTTCCGGCAAGCCATCTGGTGGAACTGGCCTTCCAGGTTCCGCCGAACTTCGAGGGTGGCGCGATCGACAATGTGCAGCGTATTGCGCTCAAGTCGACCGAGCAGGATCGCGGCGACGCGCTGATCGCCGTGCCGGCCAAGGTCACCGACGATGTCTACATGGTTGCGCTCAACGATTTCCCGGATGCGCGCAAGACGAATCTGGACCTGCTGAAAACCCGCAACTGGATCGATATTCCCGTGGTCTACCGCAATGGCCGCCGCGCCCTGCTGACCATGGAAAAAGGCCCGACCGGCAGCGACGCCTTCAACAAGGCGATCACCGAATGGCAGGCGCTTGGCGGCGTCGCGTCGAGCGGCCAGTAACCGGCTTCAAATACAAAGGAATCGAAAAAGGCGGACCGCAAGGTCCGCCTTTTTGTTTGAAACGTTCGGTATGACGTCCGAGGACCTGACGCGTTAAGCGGTGGCCTCGACGACGCGGAGCGCCTTGGCGCGTTCCAGCGCATCCTTCTGCACGGCTTCCTGAACCTTCTCGAAGGCGCGGACTTCGATCTGGCGGACGCGTTCGCGGCTGATGTCGAACTCGGACGAGAGATCTTCCAGCGTCACCGGCTCTTCCGAGAGGCGGCGCGCCTCGAAGATGCGGCGTTCGCGGTCGTTCAGGACGCTCATGGCGCGGGCCAGCATGTGGCGGCGCGTATCAAGCTCGTCCTGCTCGATCAGCACGTCTTCCTGGCTGTCGTGATCGTCCACCAGCCAATCCTGCCACTGGCCGGACTCGCCTTCGGATGCCTTGATCGGCGCGTTCAGCGAAGCGTCGCCCGAGAGGCGGCGGTTCATCGAAATGACCTCCTCCTCGGAGACTTTCAGCTTGGTGGCGATCTCGGAGACATGCTCCGGCTTCAGGTCGCCGTCATCGATGGCCTGGATACGGCCTTTCAGGCGGCGCAGGTTGAAGAACAGGCGCTTCTGGTTGGCCGTCGTGCCCATCTTCACCAGCGACCACGAGCGCAGGATATATTCCTGGATCGAGGCCTTGATCCACCACATCGCATAGGTTGCCAGGCGGAAGCCGCGTTCCGGGTCGAATTTCTTGACGGCCTGCATCAGGCCGACATTGCCTTCCGACACGACTTCACCGATCGGCAGGCCGTAGCCGCGATAGCCCATGGCAATCTTCGCAACGAGGCGCAGATGGCTGGTGACGAGCTTATGGGCGGCCTGACGGTCGGCATGTTCCGCGTAGCGCTTGGCGAGCATGTACTCTTCCTGCGGCTCCAGCATCGGGAACTTGCGGATCTCGTCGAGATAGCGATTGAGGCCGGCTTCCCCGGCGGCAATGGACGGCAAGGTATTACGGGCCATGAATGTGCACCCTCCTATTCGAGATTTGGCCCCTTCTGTAGGCGTATTGCGCGCCCTTTGCGAAGCTGGCCAAGGCGTGCAGGTCGCGAAGACCCCGCACTAAACCAATATGTAGATAAGTACGGCGGAACAGTGATTCAAGAACGCGGTCACGCAGCTGTTACCTCGGCGTGAATGCGAAGCGCGCCGTGACATTCGCCCGTGAGGCTATCCTCCCGAATGCTCCGGTCCTACGAGATCCAACCATTTGGGCGCCAAAACGCATTGCGTTCCGGAAGGTTGAAGGAAGGATGCCGGAGATCGGTTTCGAGTTCATTATAGGCTTCGGAGAGGCGGGCGTCCAGCCGCGTGTTTGTCGCGGCCGTCGATCCTCAGCCCCGTAGGGCTGCCGCCAATTCTTCCATATCGTCCGGCAGGGGTGCTTCGAAGTGCATGACTTCGCCGGTGCGGGGATGCTCGAATTGCAGCAGGTAGGCGTGGAGCGCCTGGCGGTGGAAGCGGTTGACGGCCTCCCTTGCCGCATCAGGCAGGAGGTTGGCCTTGGTCTTGAAGCCACCGCCGTAGGCGGCGTCGCCGAGCAGGGGATGGCCGATATGCGCCATGTGGACGCGGATCTGATGGGTGCGGCCGGTTTCGAGGTGGCAGTCGATCAGCGAGGCGAGCGCGGTGGCGTCCGGGGCCTCGTGAAAGCGCTCTATCACCTCATAATGCGTGATGGCTTCGTCGGCGTCCGGGCTGCCGGGGCGCTTGACGGAGCGCCGTGTGCGGTCGCCGGTGGCGCGGCCGAGCGGCGCGTTGACGGTGCCGACGAGCTGGCGGGGACGGCCCCAGACGATCGCCTGATAGGCGCGTTCCAGCGGCGTGGTGCGGCCGTGGTCGGCAAATTGCAGCGACAGATGGCGATGGGCAACATCGTTCTTGGCGACGACCATGACGCCGGTCGTGTCCTTGTCCAGCCGGTGGACGATGCCCGGCCGGCGTACGCCGCCGATGCCGGAGAGGCTATCGCCGCAGTGATGGATCAGCGCGTTGACCAGCGTGCCGGTCCAGTTGCCGGCGCCGGGGTGGACGACGAGGCCGGCGGGCTTGGAAATGACGATGACGTCATCGTCCTCGTAGAGCACGTCGAGCGGAATATCCTCGCCCTGCGGCGTCGGGTCCTCGGGCTCGGGCAGGATGATCTCGTAGGCGTCGCCGGGCCGCACCTTCCGCTTGGCATCGGTGACCGGGGCGCCGTTGAGCAGGACGGCGTTGGCCTTGATCAGCGCCTGGATGCGGCTGCGGGACAATTCCTCGTCCATTTGTGCCGTCAGCCATGCATCGAGACGGCCTTCGGCGGATTCATCGGCGGTTAGGACTTTTCTATTGCCCGCGGCTTCTTTAAAGGGGTCGCTCAAACGCATTTCTCCGGCGCACAGGGCGCTCTTCAGGAAATAAGGACGCATCGATGACGAATCTCGAGCTAGACGATCAAGAGGAGAAGCCCCTCGATCCGGCCCTGGAAAATGTCCGACGCAAGATGGTCCGCCTGCAGATCGTCTCGGCGGCCGTCATGGTGGTGAGCCTTATGGCCGTGTTCGGCGCCGTTGTCTATAAGACGATGCGCGCCCCGGCAAAGCCGGCGGGCTCCGTGGCCTCGAACATTCCCTCGGATGCGCCGGTCGCGGTGACCGCCGCGCTGCCGCAGGGGTTCACCGTCCAGTCGACGGCGCTTTCGGGAAATCAGGTGCTCTTTTATGGCACGCTCGCCAGCGGCCAGCGCCAGGCCGTCGTCTTCGACTATGGCATTGGCCGCATCGTCGCGACCATATCGCTCTCCAACTGACGATTTGGCGATGACGGGCGACCGGCTGATCGAGATCATGCATCCGGACGATCCGCGCATCGCCGAATTCCACGATATCCGCGAGCGCGACCTGACCGGCCGCGAGAGCCGCTTCATTGCCGAGGGTACGGTGGTGCTGCGGCTTCTGGCCGGGGCGCATGCGGCGGGCGGGGATTTCGTCGCCGAAAAGGTGCTGCTGCTGCGCAATCGCGCCGCTGGGCTGGAAGAGATCATCGCCGCCTTTCCGCCCGACGTGCCGATCTATGTTGCGGAAGGTTCGGTGCTCGACGGCATCGTCGGCTTCCATCTGCATCGCGGCGTCCTGGCGCTCGGCCGGCGGACGGCGGAAACGGACATGGACGCCTTTCTCGGACGACTGCCGGAACGCTCGCTCGTTCTCGTGGGCTGCGGCATTTCCAACCACGACAATGTCGGTTCGATGTTCCGCAATGCGGCGGCCTTCGGCGCCGATGCGGTGCTGCTCGACGACACCTGCTGCGATCCGCTTTATCGCAAGGCGCTGCGTGTCTCGGTCGGCTCGGTGCTGACCATGCCCTATCGCCGCCAGTTGAGCGATACCGGCCTGCTTACGGCGCTGGCGGAGCGCGGCTTTGCCATCTGGAGCCTGTCGCCGCGCGGCGAGGCCGATATCCGCGCCGTTCCCCCGGCGGATCGCATGGCCCTGGTGGTCGGCACCGAGGGAGAGGGGCTGCCGCAGGAGATCCTGTCGGCCTTCGGCAGCGTGCGGATACCGCAGGCGCCGGGCCTGGACAGCCTGAACGTGGCAACGGCAAGCGGTATCGCTCTTTTCGAGATGGCGTCGCTGCTCAAGCGGGTCTGAATTTCCGTCTCTGCCCGGCCTCTGCCATTATTTTCGCAACAGGGCGGCGGCGCGATGGGCGAGGCTGATGCGCGTGCCCTGTTCGGCGGCGCTTGTTTCCTTCGGCAGGAGATCGAAGATCGGCGACAGGTCGCCTTCCCGGCGGGCGGTCAGCGCCACCATGTTGGCGGCGATAATGGCGATTTCCTCGCGCATGGCCTGATCGTGTGCCGGCGAGCGCGATTTGGACAGACGGTCCGAAAGGGCCGCGGCGCGATTGCGCACTTCTTCCGTCATGTGAGCGATGTCGTCTTCCACGGTGCGCTCCGGTTCCGATGCGTTGGCAGTGTTGTCCGCAGTTTCCACGATAGCCGGTTCGGCTGGCGGCTTCGCGCCGTTGGTTCGCCCGGCCGAGGAGACCAGATTGGCGGCTTCCAGCTTTTCCTTCAGACGCGCCACGTCCTGAACCTGGCGCTCGATCAGCGTTTCCTTGTCGGCATTGCCGGCAATCTCCCGGTTCAACCGTTCGTCGAGGCGCCGGGCCTTGTCGCTTTCCTGTCTCAGCAGCAATTCAGCATCCTTGGCGCGCCGGCTTGCCTGGTTCATATCCTCGCGAAGCATGTCGCGCTCGTCCCGCAGCGTGTTGATGCGAAGCTTCAGGCTTTCGGCTTCGGTTTCCCGGGCCGCCAGATCGATCTTCAGGTTGTCGGCGTCGGCGGCCATCTTGGTCATCCGCTTGCGCAAGCTGTCGATGTCGGCGTCCTTCTCGGCACTTGCCTGCTCCGCCGCATGCATGCCGGATTTAAGCTGGCTGATATAGCTTTCCTCGCGGCGCAGGCGCGAACGCAGCTCGCCGGCCTCGGTTTCCAGATCGTCGATACGCGTCTGCAATTCGCCGTTTTGGGCGGCAAAGCGGCTGGCCTCCTGCTGAAGCTTGCCGTTGTGTATCTGCAGCGCGACGCTTTTGTCGCGTTCCTGGGTGAGCACCTGTTCGGTCTTGGCGTTTTCGGCGGCGAAGAGGGCGCGCGCCATATCCTTCTGTGCCCGCACTTCCTGCGGGCTCAGCGGCATCGTGGCCTTCAGCCGCTTTTCCGTGAACCAGACAATGCGGCGGTGGATTGCAGGCGCAATCAGGAAAGCCAGAAAGGCGGCGGTCAGAAAGCCCAATCCGAACAACAGAGCAAATTCAATCACGGCACTGCCTGCATCTGGGAGTTGTCTTCGATATCGGTGAATTGATTAAGCATGGCGGCAGGCCGGCGGGCAAGGGTTTAAATCGGATATGGTTTACCGGCGCGCCGACGTTCCCGGACAAGAAAAGGCCCGCGATCGGCGCGGGCCAGAAGGTCGGATGCATGGGAGGAGATATTGTCCGAAGCCTCAGAAGGGGTTCCAGGTCGGGCTCGGTGTCACCTTGAGATAGCCGAGGTTGACGCCAAGGCGGGCGCCGAGGCCGGTGCGGATCGGCACCAGCACGATGTTGTTGTTCTTCAGCACCGTCATCCCGACGCCGGCGACGACGAAGGCCTGGCCGCTGACGCCGCCGAAACGGGTGTAGACGCTGTTGATGCTCGGCAGGTCATAGACCAGCATCATCACGCGGGCGCCCTGGCCGCCATAATCGAAGCCGAGCGAGGGACCCTGCCAATAGAGCGAGTGCGCCCCGGCATTCTTGGTATTGAGCTGGCCTTCGCCATAAGTCAGGCCGGCGACGAAGGCACCGGAGCCTTCCTGGCCGAGAATATAACCGTTTGGCAGGCCATATTGCTGGAAGGCGCGCTCGACCACCTTGGCGAGACCGCCGCTGGTGGAGCCGAAGAAGGAATGCCCCGCATCGACGATTTCCTGCATCGAATAGTTGTTGTTGGTGGGCGCCGCGGCCGCCTGACGAACCGGCAGCGCGAAGCTCACGAACGCAACGATGGCCAAGATCAAGCCCAGGCCTACCGTTCTCGAGCCGGGGCTGGGCATTCTCTTCAGGAGTTGATAGCGCATGTCAGTCATCCGTTCATCATGGTCGGTGCGATTGGGAGCGGACGCATGGCGCATTCGCGTGAACGCGCCGGGTATGCCTCGCTCCCCATTCCAGACTGTTCCGCCCGATTTCCGCATGGCGATTCGCGCGCGAAAAAGTCTGGTGGTGATGAATGCATTTTGCGTCGATCATCTTAATAATCGGTTTACCAAATATGGTGTCTTTATGGCGTGTGGTACGCCGCCTGCGGCAATCCTCGGGCAATCTTGCCGTGGCAACGTAAAATCATACGGCGTTCCGCCTTGCCAGCATTCAGGAGACAATGAATGTCGAAGAATCCGAACCTCACCTTGACCGGACCGGATCTGGCCGCGCTGCTGTGCAGCCGCGTTTGCCATGATGTGATCTCGCCGGTCGGTGCGATCAACAACGGCCTGGAGCTGCTCGACGAGGGCGGTGCCGATGCCGACGCCATGGACCTGATCCGCACCAGCGCGCTGAACGCTTCGGTCCGCCTCAAGTTCGCGCGTCTCGCCTTCGGCGCCTCCGGCTCGGTCGGCGCCTCGATCGATACGGGCGAGGCTGAACGCGCCGCCAAGGATTTCGCCGCCGCCGAGAAGAAGGCCGAGGTGAGCTGGGTCGGTCCGCGCGCCATCATTGCCAAGAACCGTGTGAAGCTGCTGCTCAATCTCTTCCTCGTCGCCTATGGTTCTATCCCGCGCGGCGGCAATATCGACGTGACGCTGGAAAATCCCGATCTCGACGCCAAGTTCACGATCACGACCAAGGGCCGGCTGATGCGCGTGCCGCCGAAATTCGCCGAAATCTGCTCCGGCACGCTGGAAGAGGCGGTCGACGCTCATTCGATCCAGCCCTATTACACCGTGCTTCTGGCCGACGAGAGCGGCATGGAACTTTCCTACAAGGCCACGCCGGAAGAGCTGACGTTCACCGCCACCATGCGCGGCGAATAAGCGGTATTCGCATTCATTTCGATAACCCCGTGGCCGGAAGCGGCCGCGGGGTTATTTTTACGTGTATCTCCGTGCCTCTTCACAATCTTTCGGTTGCTCATGCAATTGAAAATATAACGGTAACGAATCCTTAGCCTCGCGCGCCTATCGTCCCAATTTGAGGTTGGTGCCCGATCGATGGCGACCGGGCGCGAAGGAGCGGATAATGCAGCGGTTCATGATTACGGATACGTCGGATGTCGTACGCAAGGTTGGCAAGCGCATTCTGTCCGAGCTGGATTTTCTCGTGAGCGAAGCAGGCGATGCCCGCGAGGCGTTGGCGCGCTGCCAGGCCGAAATTCCCGATTATCTGATCGTCGATGCCGGCATGGAAGGCGCTCTCGATCTGATTGCCAGCATCCGCGCCATGCCGAACGGCAAGGACGTGAAAATCTATTACTGCGTCATCGAGGCGGATCTGCGCAAGCTGATGGCCGGAAAGCGTGCCGGCGCGACCGATTTCCTGCTGAAGCCTTTCGACCGCAAAATCCTGACCGCCGTTTTTGGCAACCGCGCCATCGCCGCCTGATATTCCCCATGCCATTCCAATAAATGACGGCCGTCTCTCCGGGCGGCTTTTGTTGCCAGTGAAATCGGCAACAAAAAATCCCGCCTGATCAGACGGGATTTCGATTGGTGCGGCGGTTGTTGGGGCAGGCGGCTCAGGCGCTTTCGGCTAGCTCGTTATTGTCCGGCTCGCGCAGCACATAACCGCGGCCCCAGACCGTCTCGATATAGTTGGCGCCACCGGCCGCATTTGCGAGCTTCTTGCGCAGCTTGCAGATAAAGACGTCGATGATCTTCAGTTCCGGCTCGTCCATACCGCCATAAAGGTGGTTCAGGAACATTTCCTTGGTGAGCGTGGTGCCCTTGCGGAGCGAAAGCAGCTCCAGCATCTGATATTCCTTGCCCGTCAGATGCACGCGCTGGCCGCCGACTTCGACGGTCTTGGCGTCGAGATTGACGATCAGTTCGCCGGTCAAGATCACCGACTGGGCGTGGCCCTTGGAACGGCGGACAATGGCGTGAATTCGCGCGACCAATTCATCCTTGTGAAAGGGTTTGGTCATATAGTCGTCTGCACCGAAGCCGAGACCGCGAACCTTGTCTTCAATACCGGCCATGCCGGAGAGGATGAGGATCGGTGTCTTGACCTTCGACAGGCGCAGCGTGCGGAGCACTTCATAGCCGGACATGTCGGGAAGGTTAAGATCGAGCAGAATGATGTCGTAGTCGTAGAGCTTTCCAAGATCGACGCCTTCTTCACCGAGATCGGTGGTGTAGACGTTGAAACTTTCGGATTTGAGCATCAGCTCGATGCTCTGCGCTGTCGCGCTATCGTCTTCAATTAATAGAACCCGCATAATTATCCCCTTTACCGCCGCCGAAAGGTCGTCAGCCCCCTACGCGATACCGAACAAATCACTGCCTGATTTGGAAGCTGCCATGGAATGGTTAACAAATTCTGATTCACTCTGGCAAGTCGTATCGAATTTATTAAATAATTTTTCCATTGCACTGTTTTCCAAAGAGAATCGGCAAATATCAATCCTAAAGTGTTGCATTAAGAAGACACGCCAAGTGATTCATTCGACTCGCCAATGCCGACATGTCGAATTCCGACCACGGCATTTACTGACCCTTAAATCATTGTCCCTATCATTAACGATGCCCGTAAACGAAAGGTTACCAGCGGTAGGTTTTTATTAAGATCGCTGGAAATTTTTTTAACCAAACCGTCTCAAAGCGGCGCGGTGGGTCAATTTATCGAGAGCCGGGGTCTCGCATCACGGGAGTAATGCGTATGAAGTCACGTGAGAGCCTAACGCGCCTGAAGGAGTTTCAGGTGAACGAAAAACGCCGTCAGTTGCAGCAATTGCAGATGATGATGGCGGAATTCGACCGTATGACAAAGGATCTGGAGAGCCAGATCGTGCTGGAAGAGAAAAAGTCCGGCATTGTCGACCCGAACCACTTTGCCTACCCGACCTTTGCCAAGGCCGCGCGCCAGCGTGCGGATAACCTTCAGGTGTCGATCCGGGAATTGCAGGTGCAGGAAGAGGCGTTGGAAACATCGCTGGAAGAAATGCAGGCCGAATATGCCAAGGCGGCAGCATTGGAAGAGCGTGACGGCTCGGGTCCGGTGAGGGCGCGCGCCTGATTTAACCATTCCGTCGCCAGCTGTTGCCCCCAAGCCGACTGTGTTCCGAAATCGGAATGTTTTCCGGGGGATACGGGAAGCGGCGGGAACGGCACGAGAGCCGTGCATGACTGGCCACGATTGGGCCGGCCATGCACGGTTTTTGGTGTTTTATCAATAAATATAAAGGTTTACAGCGGGGCTATAGTTTCAGTCGAACGATGCTTCGGCTCGGGATGATAGCCTGAATGATCACGCCATCGACCGTTCGTTCATAAAGAATAATATGGTTTTATGTTCATGACGTCGCGCGGTCGGTGCGATTGATTCCGCCTTACGTCCCATAAAAGGATTGTCGGCCAACAACTCGAAGCAGCGTATCAGTTCGTCCAGATATCGGTCGGCCTGCAGCAAGCCAAATTTCTCGATACCATCCAAATACAGCTCTTTAAATTCTCTACTTGCCCGTGTGGACAGTTCGTATTTAGTCACGTATCAGGCCCCGAGCACGGGCGGTCTGTAACGCCTCGGCTCGGATTTCCTCTACGGTTTGAGCACTTACTCCACCAGCCTTTGCATCCGCAAAAATTTCACGCAATTCTTCGATCGTATAATCTTCGCCGCGCCGAGCGCGGTCTTTGCGAACAAGATCGCGCACATAATCGCTGGTGCTGGCATATTCACCCTTGCGAATCTGCATCTCGATCCAGTCTTTCATCTGGTCGGGTAGGGATACGGTCATGGTCGCCATGTCAGCTCT
This sequence comes from Rhizobium sp., assembly GCA_036398815.1. GTDB lineage: Bacteria > Pseudomonadota > Alphaproteobacteria > Rhizobiales > Rhizobiaceae > Rhizobium. Next base: position 16,022 of record DASWOH010000038.1, read on the forward strand.
CCTATTGAGAGGGCCACTTTACTCGAAATAAGCAAAATTCACAAATTTTCTTATCAATCGCCTACATATTCACAACGTCATGCCATTCTTTATGACGTAAAGACTGCGCCTTGAAAAAGGGGCAGAGCGGGATGATCTTCCAGCCGCCGCGGCGGGCTTCCTCGACGGCATGAAGAGCGAGCGCCTGGCCGACGCCCTTGCCGCGAAGCGCATCCGGAACGCCGGTATGATCGATGATGATGAGGTTCGGGGAGGTGCGGGAAAAGGTCATCTCGGCCTCGTGGCCCTCGACCGTCGCGACGTATCGGCCGCCTGATGCATTGTTTTCGTTACGAATATCCATGGTCGATCTCCCCAAGCGTTGTGTACCGGGAAGATTGGCATGCGGTTGGCGAGTTGCCAACTATCGAATTGGCAACTCTTCGTCACCAATTCGGATATCGATTTCAATATCGGTCAAGCTATTAAACAGTCCGTTAGGACGGTTTTGATGTTTTGTGCATCGATGGCGGTCTTGGCTGCCGTTATGGGCATTGTCGCCAAGACCGGCAGGCTTGCCGCGACATCCATGCAGCCAGGCTCGTGGTTTTAGACTGGCTTCATCATGAATTCGGGCCTTCTTCTTGTCCTGTCGAGGAGGGAAGGAGGCCCGAACTGAAGATCAAACGGATGTCGCGCCTGCCGCGATCGTCAATGACGATATTGCTGTATGCGGGTCGTCCGCAGGCCGGCGAGGCCATGGGAGTTGATGGACGACTGCCAGGAGAGGAACTCTTCGACAGTAAGCGTATAACGTTCGCAGGCTTCTTCCAAGCTCAGCAGGCCGCCGCGTACAGCGGCGACAACCTCGGCTTTACGACGGATAACCCAGCGGCGCGTGTTCGGCGGCGGCAGGTCGGCTATCGTCAGCGGGCTGCCATCGGGGCCGATGACATACTTTACTCGGGGACGTATCATTTCGGTCATTGGACTCTCTACACATACTCAAGACCACGAGAGCCACTCTAGCTTGCCACATTTAAAAATTGCCTAAGCGCATAGTAACACTTTGCTAAGAATTTTAAGAAAAGCCGCCGTGGGCTGATTTGCGTATGGCGCAGTGCCGCTATGAGCCAAGCAATCCCCTATAATTCGTAGGAGAAAGCAGGCGTCGCTACTATTTTTTGTCAGTGAAAACTTACGCTTCCGGATCGAAAACTAGGCGTCGACCAGATTTTTGTTTCCGCCCCAGCAGATGAAATTGGGGTTGGCGAAATCGGAATCTTCGCTCTGGTCGGTCTTGCCGTAGGAAAGGGGATGGCCATCGAGCGTGACGGTGGAGCCGCCCGCGGCGCGCAATACGGCGTCGCCGGCCGCCGTGTCCCATTCCATCGTGCGGGTGAAGCGCGGATAGACGTCGGCCTTGCCTTCGGCAAGCAGACAGAATTTCAGCGAAGAGCCGATCGAGGTGCAGGCGGAGACGGCGTTTTCCGCCAGGAAGCTGTCCGTCCTCGGGCTGCTGTTGCAGCGGCTGGCAAGCGCCAGCAGCCTGTCGGGCCGCCCGCGCACGGCAATGATCGAGCGGTCGGCGACGGTGAAACTGTCCGAAATGACGAGCTTCCGCGCCTCGCCGCCTTCGCCGGTGAAGGCAATGCCGAGTGCCGGTGCAAAAACGATCCCGGCGACGGGAGCGCCATTGTGGATATAGGCGATGTTGACGGTGAACTCGTCGCGATGCTCGATGAACTCCCGAGTGCCGTCGAGCGGATCGACGAGGAAGAAGGAACGGCCGCGAATGTCGGGAATCCTGCCGGCGGCCACCGATTCCTCGGCAATTGCCGGGATATCCGGAAAGTCGCGCGTCAGATGGTCGAGAATGATATGTTCAGCTCGCTCGTCGGCGAGGGTGACGGGGCTCTGGTCCTGCTTCAAGGCGACAGCGTAGCCCGCGCGGTAGACCTCCAAGATGGCCTTACCTGCCTCAAGGGCTGCTTTTTCAAATGTCGCGAGCATTTGCCTGTTCGTCTTTCCGTAGCTCGTCTGCGTTGCAAGTCCACAATTATAATATTTAAGAGGTCTTCACTATGAAGTGTAGACCCGGCGCCGATCACGTTTTTACCGTCTAGCTATCGGATCGTGACTCGGCAATAGCGCTGCCGCCGCAGCGCGTTCGGGAAAGCACATGTTCTGTTTGCGAAGATTTTCCGTCCTTTCAGGACTTGTCGTTTTTATTGCATATGCGAATGTGCGGCCGGGTAGAGATTGGGATTTATAGATGCGTTATTCGGCATATCAGGTTCTGAAACAGGCGCTTTCAGGGAACCGACATTGGCAGCCTGTGTGGCGAACCCCGGAGCCGAAGCCGCATTACGACGTGATCATCGTCGGCGGCGGCGGACATGGGCTGGCGACGGCCTATTATCTCGCCAAGGAATTCGGCATCACCAATGTCGCCGTGCTGGAAAAGAGCTATCTCGGCTCCGGCAATGCCGGCCGCAACACCACGATCATCCGCTCCAACTATCTGCTGCCGGGCAACGAACCCTTCTATGAATTCTCGATGCAGCTCTGGGAAGGGCTGGAGCAGGACTTCAACTACAATGCCATGGTCTCCCAACGCGGCGTCCTCAACCTCTTCCATTCGGATGGCCAGCGCGACGCCTATGCCCGGCGCGGCAACGCGATGCGCATGCATGGGGTGGACGCGGAGCTGCTGAACCGGGATCAGGTTCGCAAGATGATGCCCTATCTCAATTTCGATCACGCGCGCTTTCCGATCCTCGGCGGCCTGCTGCAGGAGCGCGGCGGCACGGCGCGGCATGATGCCGTCGCCTGGGGCTATGCGCGCGGCGCCGACAGCCGTGGCGTCGACCTCATCCAGCAATGCGAGGTGATCGGCATTCGCCGAGACGAAAGCGGGTCGGTGACCGGCGTCGAGACGACGCGCGGTTTCATCGGCTGCGGCAAGCTGGCGCTGGCGGCGGCCGGCCATACTTCTATTCTCGGTAAAATGGTGGATCTGGAGCTGCCGATCGAAACGCATGTGCTGCAGGCTTTCGTCTCGGAAGGGCTGAAGCCGGTGATCGATCACGTCATCACCTATGGCGCCGGACATTTCTATATATCGCAGTCGGACAAGGGCGGTTTGGTCTTCGGCGCCGATATCGATTATTACAGCTCCTATGCCCAGCGCGGCAATCTCGCCACCGTCGAGCATACGATGGAGGAGGGGGTGTCGCTGATCCCCGGCCTGTCGCGCGTCCGCGTGCTGCGCACATGGGGCGGGGTAATGGATATGAGCATGGACGGCTCACCGATCATCGACCGCACGCATATTGACAATCTCTATCTGAACTGTGGCTGGAACTATGGCGGCTTCAAAGCGACGCCGGCCTCCGGCTTCTGCTTTGCGCACCTGATCGCCAGGGGCGAGAGCCATGAGGTCAGCCGCCTCATGCGCCTCGATCGCTTCGAGCGCGGTTTTGTGATCGACGAAAGCGGCAAGGGTCCGCAGCCGAATCTGCATTGAGGGCACGAAACCAATGGCAAGCTTGATCAACTGCCCGCATTGCGGCGCGCGCCCGAAAGAAGAGTTCACCATTCGCGGCGCCTCGGTCGTCCGTCCGGCACCGTCTGCGCCGGATGAGGACTGGCATCGCTATGTCTATATTCGCGACAACGAGCGCGGGCGCATTCTCGAAGATTGGCATCATTTGGCCGGTTGCCGCCGCTGGCTGGTCGTCGAGCGCAGTAATGTCACCCACGAGGTCTTCTCTGTCACGGATGCAGCGGACAAGGCGCGGGAGGCGGCGCAATGACGGCCTATCGTCTCTCCTCGGGCGGCCTCGTCAATCGCAGCCGGCCGCTTTCGTTCAAGTTCGACGGCAAGGATATGAAGGGGCTGGAAGGCGATACGCTCGCCGCCGCCCTTCTCGCCAACGACCAGTTGCTCGTCGGCCGCAGTTTCAAATATCATCGGCCGCGCGGCATCCTGACGGCGGGTTCCGCCGAACCGAACGCGCTGGTGACGATCGGCAAGGACGGCCGCACGGAGCCGAACACGCGGGCGACCGTTGCCGAACTCTATCAGGGCATGACCGCCGTCAGCCAGAACCGCTGGCCGTCGCTGAAATATGATGTCGCTTCGGTCAACGGATTGCTGTCGCCCTTCCTCGGCGCCGGTTTCTACTACAAGACCTTCATGTGGCCGGCTGCCTTCTGGGAGAAGGTCTATGAGCCGCTGATCCGCCGCGCCGCCGGTCTCGGCAAGGCGGTGATGCAGCCAGATCCGGATCGTTACGAGAAGGCCTGGGCGCATTGCGACCTGCTGGTGATCGGCTCCGGCCCGGCTGGGTTGATGGCGGCGTTGACGGCGGCGCGCGCCGGGTTGCGCGTCATCCTTGCCGACGAAGGATTTCGACTGGGCGGATCGCTTCTGTCCGAACGGCTGTCGATCGGCGGTGTTTCCGCCGATGCCTTTTTGCATGCCGCGCTCGAGGAGCTTCAGAGCTTCGAGAATGTCACCTTGATGCCGCGCACCACGGTCGTCGGCTGGTACGACGACAATGTCTTCGGTGCGGTCGAAAAAGTGCAGAAACATGTCGCCATGCCGTCGCCCGATCTGCCGGTCGAACGCTTGTGGCGCATCGCCGCCAAGCACGCCATCCTTGCGACCGGCGCGGAAGAACGGCCCCTGGTGTTCGGCGGCAATGACAAGCCGGGCGTGATGATGGCGGGCGCGATGCGCAGCTATCTCAATCGCTATGGCGTGGTGGCCGGTCAGAAGGTGGCGGTGTTCACCAATGGCGGCTCCGGTTATCGTACGGCGCAGGATCTGGCCGCCGAAGGTGTCGAGATATCGGCCATCATCGATACGCGCAGCGACGCGTCGGATGCAGCGCCGCAGGGCGTTCGGGTCATTCATGGCGGCACCGTGCAGGCGACGAAAGGCAAATATCGTATCAGCGGCGTGATCGCCGATCGTGGCGGTCTGGATGAGCTTATCGCCTGCGACGCGCTGGCCATGTCCGGCGGCTGGTCGCCGATCATCCATCTTGCCTGCCAGCGTGGCGCGAAGCCGGTATGGTCGGAAGAGAAGCAAGCCTTCATGGCGCCGACGGTCGGCGGCGAGCTGGAGATTGCCGGTTCGGCAGCGGGTATCGACGGCGTTTCGGGTTGTCTTGCCGATGGTGCTGCAAAGGCGCGGCTGGTGGTCGAAAGCCTTGGCCGCAAGGCGCATGCGGCTGAGATGCCCGAGGTCGAGGGCGATTATGATGCGTCTTTCGCGGCGACCTGGCATCTGCCGGGTGCCAAGGACAAGGCCTTCGTCGATTTTCAGAACGATGTGCACACCAAGGATCTGGGTCTGGCGCTCCGAGAAGGCTTCGGTCATGCCGAGCATGCCAAGCGCTACACGACCAGCGGCATGGCGACGGATCAGGGCAAGCTCGGCAATGTCAATGCCGCGGGGATCATCGCCGGCATGCGTGGCATCAGTCCGGCCGCCGTCGGCACGACGACATTCCGGCCTTTCTATACGCCTGTCTCGTTCGGTGCGCTGGCGGGCACGTCGCGTGGCAAGCACGCGTATCCGGTGCGGGAATCGCCGTTGCATGGCTGGGCGAAGAAGAATGGCGCTGTCTTTGTCGAATCCGGTCTTTGGTATCGCTCCGCCTGGTTTGCGCGCGCCGGCGAAAAGACCTGGCGCGACAGCGTCGACCGCGAAGTGCTGAATGTTCGCAGCAATGTCGGCCTTTGCGATGTCTCGACGCTCGGCAAGATCGAAATATTCGGCAAGGATGCCGCCGAGTTTCTCAACCGGCTTTATTCCAATGCTTTCCTGAAGCTGCCGATCGGCAAGGCGCGTTACGGGCTGATGCTTCGTGAAGACGGCATCGTGTTCGATGACGGTACGACCAGCCATCTATCGCCGAATCACTTCTTCCTCACCACAACGACCGCAATGGCCGGCGAGGTGATGGCACATATGGAATTCTGCTCCCAGAACCTCTGGCCGCAGCTCGACGTGCGTTTCGTCTCCTCGTCGGATCAATGGGCGCAGATGGCGATTGCCGGGCCGAAGGCGCGGCTGGTTCTGGAACAGATCGTCGAGGACGATATTTCCGACTCGTTCTTTCCGTTCCTCGCCGCCACTGAGGTCATGTTGAAGGGCGGATTGAAGGCGCGGCTGTTCCGCATCTCCTTCTCGGGCGAGCTGGCCTACGAGCTGGCCGTTCCCGCCGGTTACGGCGAGGCGGTGGCGGATGCGATCATGGAGGCGGGCAAGGCGCATGGTATCTGCGCCTACGGCGTCGAGGCCCTGAACGTGCTGCGCATCGAGAAGGGGCATGTCACCCATAACGAACTCGATGGCCGCACCACGCCCGACGATGTCGGTCTCGGCCGGATGATGGCGACGCAGAAGCCGGATTTCATCGGCAAGCGTCTCTCGACCCGCTTCGGCCTGACCGCCGCCGACCGTGTCCAGCTTGTCGGGCTGAAGCCGATCGATGCCACCAAGGAGATCAGGGCCGGCGCGCATCTCTTGAGGGAGGGCGCCAAGCCATCGACCGCGAATGACCAGGGGCATGTCTCCTCGGCCTGCTTCTCGCCCGTTCTCGGTCATTTCATCGCGCTCGCCTTCCTGAAATCGGGTCGCGAGCGGATCGGCGAACATGTGATCGTCTGGGACGGATTGCGCGGCGAGGAGGTGGTTGCCGAGGTCTGCAATCCGGTCTTCGTCGATCCCGACAACAAGAAGCTTTTTGGGTGAGGGTCTGATGAGCGCCGCATATCAAAACAGGCATGTGCTGGAAGATCATATCTCCGGTTTCGAAGCCGAGCCCAATCCGAACCATTTGGCCGTCGTCCGCCGCCCCGTCATCTTTTCCGTGCTCGGCCATGGCGGACAGGAGGACTGGGCGTTGGCGGCGCTGAAGGCAATGCCCGATATTTCCGTTCGCCATGCCGGGCCTGGAGAATGGCTGGCGGTGTCCGAGACGCTCGGGGCGGAAAGCCTTGCGCGTGACCTCGCCATGCTGGATGCGACCCGCGCTTCCTTTTTCGAGCAGAGCGACGGTCGCGTGGTGCTGCGCCTTTCCGGCCCAAGCGTTCGCCGCATCCTGGCGAAATGCGTGGCGGTCGACCTACATCCGCAGGTCTTTGCCGAGGGACAATCGGCCAGCATGTTGTGCTGCCATGTGAGTGCCAATCTCGCCCGCACCGGCCCGGATCGTTTCGAAATCATCGTTCCGCGCTCCTATGCCGGCAGCGTCTTCGAGGAAGTGATGGAGATGGGACGCGAGTTCGCGCTGACGGCTGGCTTTGCCGATTGAGCCTGCAATCCGGAACGGCGTGATGCGGTTTTCCGAAGGGGCCATGCGTCCAAAAGCGAATGGCGCGATCCGAACAATCGCGATGGCGCAAACAGACATATCGGTTTCGCAGTTCGGGCTATTTGGCCCTCCGGATAGTCTCTAGGCTGCCCTGCAAATACGGCCGGTCACAGGAGAAAACCCCTTGCGACTTCGCGCCGAAAACAGGGGATTTCCAGATGAAAAGCCATGCCAGGGTCGTCGTCATCGGCGGCGGGGTCGTTGGATGTTCGGTGCTCTATCACCTGACGAAATTCGGCTGGACGGATGTCGTCCTTTTGGAGCGTTCCGAGCTGACGTCGGGCTCGACCTGGCATGCGGCCGGCGGCATGCACACGATCAACGGCGATCCGAATGTCGCCAAGCTGCAGAAATATACCGTCGAGCTCTATAAGGAAATCCAGGAGTATTCCGGCCAGGATGTCGGTCTGCATATGACCTCCGGCCTGATGCTGGCGGCGACGCCGCAGCGTTTCGACTGGCTGAAGTCGATCCTCGCCAAGGGCCGCTACAACGGTCTGGAGGCGACATTGCTGACGCCGAAGGAAGCGCACGAGATGATGCCGCTTCTCGATCCCGACCAGTTCGTCGGCGCGCTCTACGATCCGGTCGAGGGCCATCTCGACCCCTATGGCACCACACATGCCTATGCCCGCTCGGCCAAGAAGAACGGCGCCGACATCTATCTGCACACCAAGGTCGAGGAGCTGGTGCAGCGCGAGGACGGTTGCTGGCGAGTGATCACCAATCAGGGCGAGATCATCGCCGAGCATGTCGTCAACGCCGGCGGTCTCTGGGCGCGCGAAGTCGGCCGTATGGTCGGGCTGGAGCTGCCTGTGCTTGCCATGGAGCATATGTATCTGATCACCGAGGACATGCCCGAGGTGATGGACTTTAACAAATCCACCGGCAAGGAGCTGATGCACTGCGTCGATTTCGACGGCGAGATCTATCTGCGCCAGGAGCGGCAGGGCATGCTGATGGGCACGTATGAAAAGGCCTGTCGCCCGTGGTCGCCGGTGACGACGCCCTGGGATTTCGGTCACGAGTTGCTGGCCGAGGATATCGAGCGCATCACGCCGGAGCTCGAAGTCGGCTTCCGCCATTTCCCCGCCTTCAACAATGCCGGCATCAAGAAGATCATCAACGGCCCCTTCACCTTCTCGCCGGATGGCAATCCGCTGGTCGGGCCGGTGCGGGGTCTGACGAATTACTGGTCGGCCTGCGCCGTCATGGCCGGCTTCAGCCAGGGCGGCGGCGTCGGGCTGGCGCTCGCCAACTGGATGATCCATGGCGATCCCGGCTTTGATGTCTTCGCCATGGACGTCTCGCGCTATGGCGACTATGCGACGCTTGCCTACACCAATGCCAAGGTGCGGGAGAATTACACTCGCCGCTTCTCCATTCGCTATCCCAACGAGGAACTGCCGGCGGCGCGGCCGTTGTTGACGACGCCGATCTACGACAAGCTCAAGGCGGCGGGCGGTGTTTTCGGCGCATATTATGGGCTGGAGCAAGCCTTGTGGTTTGCGCCCGAGGGCGAGGTGGACCAGTTCTCCTGGCGGCGCTCGAACGATTTCGACGTGGTTGGCGCGGAGGCCAAGGCTGTGCGCGACAGCGTCGGCCTGATGGAAACTTCCGGCTTCGCCAAATATTCGGTCAAGGGACCGGGCGCGGAAGCCTTTCTCGACCAATTGCTTGCCTGCCGCATTCCGGCCATCGGTCGCATGACGCTGGCGCCGATGCTGAAGCATGACGGCAAGCTGATCGGCGACTTTACGCTTGCCAAGCTGGGCGAGGGGGATTTCCTCCTCATCGGCTCCGGCATTGCCGAGGCCTATCATATGCGCTGGTTCGAAGGCCTGCTGCCAAAGGACGGATCGGTGGAGCTGAAGGCGCTCGGTCTGTCGCTGCTCGGTCTCTCCTTCGCCGGACCGAATGCACGCAAGCTTTTGGAAAAGCTGACGCATCAGGATGTGTCTGCTACCGCTTTCCCCTTCATGTCTGTCCGTCGCATGGATCTCGGCATGGCGCCGGCCATTGTCGGCCGCGTCTCCTATACCGGCGATCTCGGCTATGAGATCTGGATGAAGCCGGAGCATCAGCGCTACCTCTTCGACCTGCTGATGGAGGAGGGCGCCGAATTCGGCATCAGGCTTTTTGGCTTGAGGGCCCTGAACGCGTTGCGCCTCGACAAATCCTATGGCAGCTGGGCGCGCGAATACCGTCCGCTCTATGGGCCGCTGGAGGCAGGGCTCGGCCGATTCGTGGCGCTCTCCAAGGAGGCGGATTTCATCGGCAAGGCAGCGGCCGCCAGGGAGAAGGCCGAGGGTGGAGCGATGAGGCTGCGCACCTTCATTCTGGCCGTGAAGGATGCCGATGTCATCGGCGACGAGCCGATCTATCATGATGGTGCCGTCTGCGGCTGGGTGACCTCCGGCGGCTATGCGCACGCATCGGGTCTCTCGGTCGCCATCGGTTATGTGCCGAAGGAGATTGCCGACGACGTGCAGGGATGGTCGATCGAACTGCTCGGCGACATACTACCGGCAAGCTTGCAATCGCAGCCGTTGTTCGACGTGGATGGCGCGCGTATGCGCTCCTGACCGTCACGCTCGAATAGAGAAGAACGGGCTTCCAGCGAAGCCCGTTTCTGACGAGATGTTTTCAGCTTGAAATATCTTTTGGATGATCTTGGCTATTTTTGAACCAGCCGATGCCGCTTTTATGCCATTTCTGGTTCGAATTGCGTCATCGCACGGTGAATTGAAAAGAATTTGTCAATTTCCTGCCTTTTTGGCTTCACATTTCGTTCGAAAGCAGTATGGAATCGCGCTCAGGGGGCCTCTCGAATGGAACCTCAATCAATAAGAGATGCGGTCCATAGGCTCCGCATCCAGGGGAAATGATATATGGATTATTTTATCCAGCAGCTCCTAAACGGGCTGACTCTCGGGTCGATTTATGGCCTGATCGCCATTGGCTATACCATGGTTTACGGCATCATCGGCATGATCAACTTTGCCCATGGCGACGTCTTCATGCTGGGTGGCTTCGCTGCTCTCATCACCTACCTGGTTCTTGTATCGCTCTTCGCCGGCCTGCCGGTGGCGGTCCTGCTTCTGGTCATGCTCATCGTCGCCATGCTGATGACGAGCCTGTGGAACTGGGTGATCGAGCGCATCGCTTACAGGCCGCTGCGCGGTTCCTTCCGCCTGGCGCCGCTGATCACCGCAATCGGCATGTCGATCGTGCTGTCGAACTTCATCCAGGTGGCTCAGGGCCCGCGCAACAAGCCGATCCCGACGCTGGTGGGCGATGTCTATAACTTCGGTGGCGTGTCGCTGTCGCTGAAGCAGATCATCATCTTCGTCATCACCGTCGTCCTGCTTGCCGCCTTCTGGTATCTGGTCAACAAAACAGCGCTTGGCCGCGCCCAGCGCGCCACGGAGCAGGATCGCAAGATGGCGGCGCTGCTCGGCATCAATGTCGACCGGACCATTTCCGTCACCTTCATCATGGGCGCGGCACTCGCTGCCGTCGCCGGCACGATGTACCTGATGTATTATGGTGTCGCCAATTTCACCGACGGCTTCACCCCCGGCGTCAAGGCGTTTACCGCGGCCGTTCTCGGCGGCATCGGTTCGCTGCCGGGCGCCGTTCTCGGCGGCCTGATGATCGGTTTCATCGAATCGTTCTGGTCGGGCAATTTCCCCATCGCGTATAAGGATGTCGCGACCTACGCCATCCTGGCCTACGTGTTGATCTTCAAGCCGACGGGTATTCTCGGACGGCCGGAAGTCGAGAAGGTATAACGCCATGGCAAATTCAAGTTTCGTTGCAGGCAAGACCGCGCCCGGCCTTGTCCGGAAAGGGCTTACCGATGCCCTCTGGACGGCGGTCATCACCTTCGGCATGTTCGTGCTCTATATCGGCCTGAAGACCGATCAGAACATCGACAACCAGTTGGTTATCGTTCAGCGCTGGGGCCTGCTCGCATCCATCGTCGCCATTGCGGCGGTCGGTCGTTTCGTCATGACGGTCTTCATACAGCCGCAACTGGCTGCGAGGAAGGCAACCAAGGCGAAGGCGCCGCCGGTCGCGGCCGAGCCGGGCTTCGTCTCGAAGAATTTCAACAAGATGGCGCTGGCCTTCCTGCTCGTCTATCCGATGCTGGCGTTGGCGCTTTTCGGCCCGCAGGGATCGCTGACCTATGTCGACAATTTCGGCATCCAGATCCTGATCTATGTGATGCTTGCCTGGGGCCTGAACATCGTCGTCGGCCTCGCCGGTCTGCTCGACCTCGGCTATGTCGCCTTCTACGCGGTCGGCGCCTATTCCTATGCGCTGCTGTCGACGCATTTCGGACTGTCCTTCTGGATACTGCTGCCGTTGTCCGGCATCTTCGCCGCGCTCTGGGGCATGGTCCTCGGCTTTCCGGTGCTGCGCCTGCGCGGCGACTATCTGGCGATCGTGACGCTGGCTTTCGGCGAAATCATCCGCATCGTTCTGACCAACTGGACCGATGTCACCAAGGGCAGCTTTGGTATTTCCAATATCACCAAGGCGTCGCTGTTCGGCCTCTACACTTTCGATCTCAAGGATCCGCACAACGTCATCAGGACCTTCGGCCTGTCGACGTCGTCGGCCTGGTACAAGATCTTCCTGTTCTACGTCATCCTGGCGCTCTGCGCGCTGACCGCCTATGTGACGATCCGGCTGCGCCGCATGCCGATCGGCCGTGCCTGGGAAGCACTGCGCGAAGACGAGATCGCCTGCCGCTCGCTCGGCATCAACACGGTGACGACGAAGCTGACGGCCTTCTCCACCGGCGCGATGTTCGGCGGCTTTGCGGGCTCGTTCTTCGCGGCCCGCCAAGGCTTCGTCTCGCCCGAATCCTTCGTGTTCCTTGAATCGGCGGTCATCCTTGCCATCGTCGTTCTCGGCGGCATGGGCTCGCTGAAGGGCATCGCCATTGCCGCAATCGCCATGATCGGCGGCACCGAGCTGTTGCGCGACATGGATTTCCTCAAGATTATCTTCGGTGCCGACTTCACTCCGGAGCTTTACCGCATGCTGATCTTCGGCCTCGCCATGGTCATCGTCATGCTGGTGAAACCGCGTGGCTTTGTCGGGACCCGTGAGCCGACCGCCTTCCTCAGGGAGCGAAGAGCGGTGTCGGGCAGCTTTACCAAGGAGGGCCACGGCTGATGAACGCTGTGACCGCAACCCCTGACGACATCCTGCTGAGGGTCGAGCATCTCTCGATGCGATTCGGCGGCCTGATGGCCATCAACGACTTCTCCTTCGAGGCCAAGCGCGGCGATATCACCGCACTGATCGGACCGAACGGCGCCGGCAAGACCACCGTGTTCAACTGCATCACCGGTTTCTACAAGCCGACGATGGGGATGATCACGCTCCACCAGAAGAGCGGCAAGGAGTATCTTCTTGAGCGCCTTCCGGATTTCCGGATCACCCGCGAAGCCAAGGTGGCGCGTACCTTCCAGAACATCCGTTTGTTCTCGGGCCTGACCGTGCTCGAAAACCTTTTGGTGGCGCAGCACAACAAGCTGATGAAGGCATCCGGTTACACGGTGCTCGGCCTGCTCGGCATCGGCAAGTATCGCGCCGAGGCGAAGAATGCGATCGAGCTGGCGCGTTTCTGGCTGGAGAAGGCCGATCTCATCGATCGCGCTGACGATCCGGCCGGCGATCTTCCCTATGGCGCGCAGCGCCGCCTGGAGATTGCCCGCGCCATGTGCACCGGTCCGGAACTTCTGTGCCTGGACGAGCCGGCCGCCGGTCTCAACCCGCGTGAATCGCTGGTGCTCAACGAGTTCCTGCGCAGCATCCGCAAGGATGCCGGCACGTCGATCCTGCTGATCGAGCACGACATGTCGGTGGTGATGGAGATCTCCGATCATGTGGTCGTGCTCGAATACGGGCAGAAGATTTCCGATGGCACGCCGGACCAGGTCAAGAACGATCCAAGAGTGATCGCGGCCTATCTCGGCGTCGAGGATGAAGAAGTGGAAGAGGTCATCGCCGAAGTCGAGCACCTCCAAGAGGGTGAACACTGATGACGGGGCAACCGCTTCTGAAAGTTGACGGCGTCGAAACCTATTATGGCAATATCCGCGCCCTTGCCGGCGTCAATGTCGAAGTCAACAGCGGCGAAATCGTCAGCCTGATCGGCGCCAACGGTGCCGGCAAATCGACGCTGATGATGACGATTTGCGGCAGCCCGCAGGCCCGCACCGGTTCGGTGATCTTCGAAGGCCGCGACATCACCCGCATGCCGACGCATGAGATCGCCCGGCTGCGCATCGCGCAGTCGCCGGAAGGTCGGCGCATCTTCCCGCGCATGACGGTCTATGAGAATCTGCAGATGGGCGCGAGCCTCGACAAGCTCAAATATTTCAATGAGGACGTCGAGAAGATTTTCACCCTGTTCCCGCGTCTGAAGGAGCGCCAGTCGCAGCGCGGCGGCACGTTGTCGGGTGGCGAGCAGCAGATGCTGTCGATCGGCCGCGCGCTCATGGCGCGCCCAAAGCTGCTTTTGCTCGATGAGCCTTCGCTGGGCCTCGCGCCTTTGATCGTCAAGGGCATCTTCGAGGCCATCAAGGTTCTGAACAAGACCCAGGGGCTGACCGTATTCCTCGTCGAGCAGAACGCCTTTGCGGCGCTGAAGCTGTCCGACCGCGGCTATGTCATGGTCAACGGCCGGGTGACGATGAGCGGCTCGGGCAAGGAATTGCTCGCCAATCCCGAGGTGCGCGCGGCCTATCTCGAAGGCGGTCACCATTGAGCCTCGTTTCGCGGAGAATTTGATATGCAGGGACTTTTCTTCGAAAGCGATACCGGCGGGCGCATGATCATTCGCGCGGTCATCGTGCTCTTGGGTTTCTGGACGGCATGGCGCGCCGGCCGCGCCGCGGCCTCCAACTGGAACTCCTATCCGCTGGTGGTCATCTACACGTTCATGATCGGACTTGCGCTGCAGTTCCTGCATCACGCGCTGTTCAACGGGCCGGTGTTCGACCTTCTCAACTATAGTGTCGACGTGGTGCTTCTGCTCATCTTTGCAACCGCCGGATATCGTTACCGGCGTACGGACCAGATGGTGAACAATTATTACTGGCTCTATGAAAAGACCTCGGCCTTTTCATGGAAGAAGAAGAATTGACACCGCGCTGAAACTGGGCACAGTCTGAATACCAAGCTGGAAATGCTCGCGAAATCGCTTAACATATTTCGGGAACATGCTTTCCGGACTTCAAGATACAAATATACCGGCGCGATGGTTGGTGGGTATTGCGCAGGGCAAAGCAAACGGAACCCGCTTAAAAAATTGGGAGTAACAATATGAAGAAGTATCTCATGTCGGCCGTGGCTCTGTCGGCGCTGATCGCTTTCAGCGGCGTTGCGAAGGCTGACATCCTCATTGGCGTCGGCGGTCCGTTGACCGGCCCGAATGCTGCTTTTGGTGCGCAGCTCCAGAAGGGCGCCGAACAGGCTGTTGCCGACATCAACGCGGCCGGCGGCATCAATGGCGAAAAGCTCAAGCTCGAACTCGGCGACGACGTTTCCGACGCCAAGCAGGGCGTTTCGGTTGCCAACAAGTTCGTCGCGGACGGCGTCAAGTTCGTGGTCGGTCACTTCAACTCGGGCGTTTCCATCCCGGCTTCGGAAGTCTATGCCGAAAACGGCATCCTCCAGATCACTCCCGCTTCGACCAATCCGCAGTTCACCGAGCGCGGCCTGTGGAACACCTTCCGTACTTGCGGTCGTGACGACCAGCAAGGGGCGGTTGCCGGCAAGTACATCGCCGACAACTTCAAGGGCGCCAAGGTTGCCGTCGTTCACGACAAGACCCCCTATGGCCAGGGTCTCGCCGACGAAACCAAGAAGAACCTCAACGCCGCCGGCGTGACGGAAGTCATGTATGAAGGCATCACCCCCGGCGACAAGGACTACTCGGCCCTCATCGCCAAGATGAAGGATGCTGGCGTCGATTTCGTCTACTACGGCGGTCTGCACACCGAAGCTGGTCTGATCCTGCGTCAGTTGGCCGACCAGGGTGTCAAGGCTCACTTCATGTCGGGCGACGGCATCGTCTCGAACGAATTGGCTTCGATCGCCGGTGATGCGGTTGACGGCACGCTGATGACCTTCGCTCCGGATCCGCGCAAGAACCCCGCTTCCACCGATCTCGTCGCCAAGTTCCGCGCTGCCGGTTATGAGCCGGAAGGCTACACGCTCTACTCCTACTCTGCCTTGCAGGTCATTGCCGACGCCGCCAAGGCTGCCGGCTCCAACGACCCGATGGCTATTGCCGACGCGCTGAAGGCCAAGGGGCCTTTCAAGACCGCCATCGGCGAACTCGGCTTCGATGCGAAGGGCGACATCACCCGGCCGGACTATGTGATGTATAAGTGGTCCAAGGGTTCGGACGGCAAGTACACCTACGCCGAGATCGAGAAGTAATTTTCTCGGCTCCGGTTTTCCGGACATGCGTACGATTTGGGGAGCCCGGCCATTGGCCGGGCTTCTTTCGTCCGGGACTGTGAGGGACGGTATTTCCTTTGGAGCCATCATGTTCTAAATCTCCCCGTCTCGGCAGGAGGGCGATGCAGCATGACCAAACCCCGTATTCTCGTGACCCGGCGCTGGCCGTCTCAGGTGGAGGCGATCCTGTCCGAGCGTTTCGACACGACGCTCAATTCGCATGATATCGCGCTCGATGCGGCGCAGTTACGCGAGGCCCTGCTCGCCTATGATGCCGTGCTGCCGACCGTTTCGGACAAGCTGCCATCAGCGCTTTTCGAGGGCGACGCCATCCGGACGAAAATCCTCGGCAATTTCGGCGTCGGCTTCAATCATATCGATATCGCCTCCGCCAAGGCAAAGGGCATCGTCGTCACCAATACGCCGGGTGTCCTGACCGACTGCACAGCCGATATCGCCATGTTGCTGCTGCTATCCGTGGCGCGCCGCGGCGGAGAAGGGGAGCGGGAATTGCGCGCCGGGAAATGGAGCGGCTGGCGGCCGACACACCTGATTGGCACAAAGGTCACCGGCAAAACCGTCGGCATCGTCGGTTTCGGCCGCATCGGCAGGGCGTTCGCGCAGCGCTGTCATTTCGGCTTCGGCATGGATATCGTCTTCTACAATCGCTCCGTCATCGATCCGATGGAAGCGGCGCGTTATGGCGCGATGCAGCTGCCGACGATCGAGGACGTGCTTGCCGTCTCCGATTTCGTGTCGCTGCATTGCCCCGGCGGCGCGGAGAACCGTCATCTGATGAACGCCGCCCGTTTCGCCGCCATGAAGCCCGGCGCCTTCCTGATCAACACCGCCCGTGGCGATATCGTCGACGAAGCGGCGCTGATCTCGGCGCTGGAGCAGGGCATGATCCGCGGCGCTGGCCTCGACGTCTATGAAGTGGAGCCGAATGTGCCGGAGAGGCTGAAGACGATGGAAAACGTCGTGCTGCTGCCGCATCTCGGCAGCGCGACCGAAGAGACGCGCACAGCCATGGGGATGAAGGTGGTGGACAATATCACCGCGTTTTTCGAAGGACGCGAACCGCCGGATCGGGTGGTCTAGATCTCTTCGCTTCGCAAGCGAGGAAAAGCTACATCTCATGCAGCACATGCGCCGCCTTGACGGCGGCGGAGGCGCGGTTCTCGACGCCGAGCTTCACATAGATCTGCTCCAGATGCTTGTTCACCGTCCGCGCGGAGAGCCCCAGAATCTCTCCGATATCGCGGTTGGACTTGCCCTTGGCGATCCAGAGCAGCACCTCGGATTCGCGCTGTGTGAGCGCGAAATGCTGGCGCAGCACGCCGTCGTCGGCGCGCTGGTTGGTGGCGGTCAGGCGGAAGAGATATTCGTCCGGGCCGATTGCGCCGAGGAAAGCGAATTGCAATGCGGCCTGGCCGCCATTGCTGATGGAAACCAGGTTGTCCCGCGCCGGGCCTAGCCGCGCGCGCTCGTCCATGAAGGCGGCGATATGTTTCACCACGAGCTCTAGTCCGTCGTCGCTGCCGGTGGCGGCGTTGATCAGGCGGGTCGCCTGCGGCGTCGACCAATGGATCGCGCCATCGCCCTTGACCGCCAGCAGGTGCCGGCCGGCGGCATCGAGCGCCACCCGGGCGCTCTGGGCGGAGCGGGCATTGCGCAGGTGGACGCGGATGCGGGCGCGCAACTCGTCGACATTGATCGGCTTGGAGAGATAGTCGACCCCGCCGGACTCCAGCGCGTGCACCACATGTTCGGTCTCGGTCAGCCCGGTCATGAAGATGACCGGGATCTGGGCGACGCCGACATTGGCCTTCAGCCGCCGGCAGGTCTCGAAGCCGTCCATCGCGGGCATGACGGCGTCGAGCAGGATCAGGTCCGGCGTGATGCGTTCGACGATATTGAGCGCCGCCGACCCCGATGTGGCGATCAGCACGGAGAAGCCTGACTGTTCCAGCGCATCGGTCAGGAATCCGAGTGCCTCCGGCGAATCGTCCACAAGCAAGACTATATCGCGGGGAAGGGCGGGCTCAGCCAATCGGTTCTACCTTTTCGTTGTCGAATCCGTGCAGGAAATCCAGGAAGCCGTCGAGGTTGAAGGCTTGGACATAGGCACGCAGGGCGTCGGTGAAGGGCTGGTTTTCGTCCAGCTTGGCAAGGTCCGCAAGCTTCGCCTCGATGCCTCTGACATAGCCGATTTCGCCGAGCCGTATCAACTCGCGCACATGCTCTATCCCGGGGCTCTTCATCGGCAGCGGCGGTTTCGGCAGGGCCGGCGCCGAAGCATCGGCATAGACCCATTTCAGGCCGAGATGCAGCGCAAGCTTGTCGCGGAGCTGGCGGATATCGATCGGCTTGGCAATCGCGTCATTATGACTGTCGTCGCTATCCTTGGCGGCGGCGCTGTCGCCGATATTGGCCGACAGCATCAGGATCGGCGCCGTCTGGCCGCTCTCCCTCAGCCGCGAGACCAATTGCCAGCCGTTCATGCCAGGCATGGAGATGTCGACCAGGAAAAGATCCGGCTTGATGCCCTCGATCAGCGTCAGGCAGTCCGGGCCGCCGGTGGCCGTGAGCACGATGAAATCGAGCGGCGACAGTACCTCGCGCATCAGCTCGCGATGATCCTCATTGTCGTCGACGACGACGATGGTGCGGCGCGGGCCTTCATAGCCGACGATCCGCTGCTCCTGCGCCGGCGGCTTCATCGGCCGGATCACCGCCGACAGCATCAGGCGCACCCGGAAGGTCGAGCCCTTGTCCTTCTCGCTGATAACGGCAATCTCGCCGCCGAGCGTATTGGTGAGCAATTGGGTGATGGTGAGGCCAAGGCCGAGGCCCGGCATCGGGCGGATGCTCTCGGCCTCGCCGCGCTGGAAGGGTTCGTAGATGCGGGTGAGGTCCTTTTCGGCGATGCCGCGGCCGGTGTCGGCTATCGTGAAGGTCGCGACCTGGCTGCGATAGCCGACCTCGAAGCGGACGCTGCCGGCGTCGGTAAATTTAATGGCGTTGGAGAGCAGGTTGACGAGGATCTGCCGCAAGCGTTTCTCGTCGGTGCGGACATAGTCGGGCAAGGCGGCGGTGGGCTCGTAAACGAAGACAAGACCCTTGGCCTGCGCCTGCGGGCGGAACATGTCGACGATCTGGTCGAGAAAGTCCTTGATGTTGATCTCGTTGGAATAGACCTGCAGGCGGCCGGTTTCGATCTTGGAAATATCCAGCAGCCCGTCGATCAGCCCCGACAGATGCTCGGCGCTGCGGCGGATGACTTTCAGCGAGGATTGCCGTGGCGCCGGAATGGTCTCGTCGCGCTCGAGGATCTGGGCATAGCCGAGCACGGCGTTGAGCGGCGTGCGCAATTCGTGGCTGAGGCCCACGACGTAGCGGCTCTTGGCGCGATTTGCCGCCTCCGCCGCCTCCTTGGCGCTCTGCAAGGCAGCGTCCGTCTTCTTGTGCGCGGCGATTTCCTTGAGCAGCAGCGTGTTCTGGCGCGAGGATTCCTCCTCGGCGACGACGCGGCTGTCATGGGCGAGCACATAGAACCAGCAGACGACGCCGGCAATGACGGCGAAGACGAAGAAGACGATCAGGATGGTGCGGTCGACCACCTGCGCGGTCTCGGGCGAGGCGGAGCCGACCTGATGCGCGATCATCGCCAGGATTGCGCCGACGGCCGTCAGGGCCAAGGCGACGGCGATGCCGTAGCGGCCGAGGCGGGTGGCGAGCTTGGCGACGATGGTCGCCGGCAACAGTGTCCTGGCGACGGTGCCGACCTGCGTGTTGAGCCGCGCCTTCGGCTTGCACATGTCGTGGCAGCGGCTGTCGAGCGAACAACAGAGCGAGCAGATCGGCGCGGCATAGGCCGGGCACCACGCCATATCCTCCGGCTCGAAAGGATGTTCGCAGATCGAGCAGGTGATGGTGCTGAGGTTCTTCCAGCTCTGGCGCGGCTTGCGGGCGAGATAGAATTTGCCCTTGGTCGCCCAGGCGATGGTGGGCGAAGCGATCAGCGCGATGACCAGGGTGATATAGGGGGCGAGCGAGGCCGCGACCGCGCCGAAGACGCCGAAATGGGCGATCAGCGAGATCGTTGCCGACAGCGCCATGGCGCCCAGGCCGACCGGGTTGATGTCGTAGAGGTGGGCGCGCTTGAACTCGATGCCGGGTGGCGCAAGGCCGAGCGGCTTGTTGATGAAGAGATCGGCGGAGATGGTGCAGAGCCAGGCCATGGCGATGATCGAGAAGATGCCGAGCGTCTCCTCCAGCAGCCGGTAGATGCCGAGTTCCATCAAAAGCAGCGCGATGGCGACGTTGAAGACCAGCCAGATGACGCGGCCGGGATGGCTGTGGGTCAGCCGGGAAAAGAAATTCGACCAGGCGAGCGAGCCCGCATAGGCGTTCATCACATTGATCTTCAACTGAGAGATCATGACGAAAGCGGCCATCAGGAGCAGCGCGGCATTGTGCCAGGGGATCATATAGCCGAAGGCGGTGAGATACATCTGCGCCGGATCGGCGGCGCGATCGGCCGGCACGCCCGAGCTCAAGGTCAGGACGACGAGAAACGAGCCGGCCAGTAGCTTCGGCGCGCCGATGATCACCCAGCCGGGGCCCGCAAGGAAGATCGCCAGGCGATGGCGCCATTTGCGGTGGCCTTCAGGCGGCAGGAAGCGCAGGAAGTCGGCCTGTTCGCCGATCTGCGACATCAGCGCCAGGATGACGGCTGAGGCTGCGCCGAATTCTACCAGATCGAAGGGGGCCGCGCTGCCCGGCGCACTCGATGCGTGATGGATGCCGGCGAAGGCACGCCAGAGATCGAATTTCCCCCAGTCGGAAAAGGCGATGAAGATGAAGGGCAGTATGTTGAGGACAATCCAGAACGGCTGCGTCAGCAGCTGGAAGCGGCTGATCAGGCGGACGCCGTGCGTCACCAGCGGGATGACCATGACGGCGCTTATGATGTAGCCGATCCATAGCGGGATGCCGAGCGTCAGCTCCAGCGCGCCCGACATGATCGACGCCTCGATCGCAAACAGCATGAAGGTGAAGCTGGCATAGATCAGCGAGGTGATGGTCGAGCCGATATAGCCGAAGCTTGCGCCGCGGGTCAGCAGATCGATGTCGACGCCGTGGCGGATAGCATAGCGGCTGATCGGCAGGCCGATCGCCAGCATGGCGATGCTGGCGACGATGATGGCGTAGAAGGCGTTGGTGGTGCCGTAGGAGAGCGTGATGGCGCCGCCGATCGCCTCCAGCGCCAGGAAAGAGATGGCGCCGATCGCCGTCTGCGAAATGCGCTGCGAGGAAAATTGCCGGGCGCTCTTGGCGGTGAAGCGCAGGGCATAGTCTTCCAGCGTCTGGTTCGCGACCCAGCGGTTATATTCGCGTCTCACCGGAATGATGCGTTGCCGCGCTGCCATGCCAACCTTTCAGCGGTCTTGCCCACAACGATCTTGCCCACAACGACCTGGCAAGTCTAATCCATGTCGTAACACGGATCGCAGCAGTCCTTAAGTGCGTGGGGTGCTCATATGCTGCACATTTCGCCCCGCCTCCTACGTCATATTACGTATGTGGAATCCCCCGGTGCTGCCGGATAGTCGGGTCAGGCAACGGTTAATCTTCGTTTACGAGCCGTTGCGGCAGACAAAAAGAGGGGAACTACAGATGAAATTGAAGACTCTCGTCTCCGGCGCGCTTTTGGGCGCCATCATGTCGACAACGGCATTCCACGGCGCTTTTGCTGCCGACGACACCATCAAGGTCGGCGTTCTCCACTCGCTTTCGGGCACCATGGCGATCTCGGAAACGACGCTGAAAGACGCCATGCTGATGCTCATCGACGAGCAGAACAAGAAGGGCGGCGTTCTCGGCAAGAAACTCGAGCCTGTCGTCGTCGACCCGGCATCCGATTGGCCGCTGTTTGCCGAAAAGGCACGCGAACTGATCCAGAAAGACAAGGTTTCGGCCGTGTTCGGTTGCTGGACCTCGGTGTCGCGCAAGTCGGTCCTGCCGGTGTTCAAGGAACTGGACTCGATCCTCTTCTATCCGGTGCAGTTCGAGGGTGAAGAGTCCGAGCGCAACGTCTTCTACACGGGCGCTGCTCCGAACCAGCAGGCGATCCCCGCCGTCGATTACCTCATGAACAACGAAGGCGTGCAGCGCTGGGTTCTGGAAGGCACCGACTACGTCTATCCGCGCACGACCAACAAGATCCTCGAAGCCTATCTGAAATCCAAGGGCGTCAAGGACGAAGACATCATCACGAACTACACGCCGTTCGGCTTCTCCGACTGGCAGACGGAAGTCTCGAAGATCAAGGCCTTCGGCGCCGCCGGCAAGAAGACCGCCGTGGTTTCCACCATCAACGGCGACGCCAACGTTCCCTTCTACAAAGAACTCGGCAACCAGGGCGTCAAGGCGGAAGACATTCCGGTCGTCGCGTTCTCGGTCGGCGAAGAGGAGCTGGCCGGTGTCGACACCAAGCCGCTGGTCGGCCATCTCGCCGCCTGGAACTATTTCCAGTCCGTCGACACGCCTGCCAATGAGGCCTTCATCAAGGAATGGCACGCCTACACCAAGAACGACAAGCGCGTCACCAACGATCCGATGGAAGCCGCCTATATCGGCTTCAACATGTGGGTGAAGGCCGTTGAAAAGGCTGGTACGACCGATCCGGACAAGGTGATCGACGCGCTCGTCGGCGTCTCGGTTCCGAACCTCTCGGGCGGCTACGCCACCATGATGCCGAACCACTACATCACCAAGCCGGTGCTGATCGGCGAAGTGCAGGATAATGGTCAGTTCGACATCGTCTCACAGACCCCGGAAGTCGTCGGCGACGAATGGTCCGACTATCTGCCCGATAGCAAGGACCTGATCTCGGATTGGCGCCTGCCAATGAACTGCGGCAACTTCAACGTTGCCACAGGCAAGTGTGGCGGCAAGGGTTCCTGAGTTCCGCCTGCCGATGTGAGACCGTCGCGGGCAGGCTTTTCTGCCCGCGACAGCTTGAGGGAACAAGCGCGATGTTCGACAAATTCGTTTACCGCATGGCCTTGGTGCTTGCCGCCGGTTTCTGCTTGGTTCTGGTGCTGACGGTCACAGCGCTGCGCGCCCAGGAGGATGCGCATAGCCTCATCAACGCGCTTGGTCCGGCGAACTTTCAGCAGGCCGACGAGATCGTCAAGACGCTGGCCAAGACCGGCGATCCCGAAGTGGTGCCGGCCTTGCAGGCTTTCTCGGACGGCGATCTCTATGTCCGCAAATCCGACAATCAGGTCTTCATTGCGAAATCCTCCGGCGACGGCATGGCTCTGACCGATCCGGCCACGGGGCAGGCGGCTGGCGAGGAAGCCAAGGGCAACCTTACGAAAATCAAGATCAACAACAATCTCCGTCGCTCAGTCCGTGCGGCGCTCGGCGGCTTGACACTGATGAGCCCGGATCGCGGCGTCCGGCTGGAGGCCGCGCAATCGGTGCTGAAATCGCCAAGCGCGGATTCGCTGGAAGTGCTGGAGGCAGCACTTCAGAACGAAAAGGACGGCGAAATTCGCGGCGTGTTGGAAAAGGCGCGTGCAGTTGCGGTCCTTGGCTCGGATCGACCTCTGGAGCAGAAGAAAGCCGCGATCGAGACGATCAAGACCGAGGGCGGACGTGACGCCATCGGCATCCTTTCCTCCGTTTCCGTCGATGACAGCCTGAAGCCCGATGTCGCCGCCGCCATTGCCGGCATCCAGGATCAATTGCAGATCTGGGATGCGGTGCAGAATGTCTGGTACGGCCTGTCGCTCGGTTCGGTGCTGCTGCTGGCCGCCATCGGCCTTGCCATTACTTTCGGTGTCATGGGCATCATCAACATGGCGCATGGCGAGATGGTGATGCTCGGAGCCTATTCCACCTTCATGGTGCAGAGCGTCATCCGCACGTCCTATCCGGAACTCTTCGACTGGTCGCTGGCGATCGCCTTGCCCGTCGCGTTCGTGGTGACGGGTGCCGTAGGTCTCGTCATCGAGCGCGGCGTTATCCGCTTTCTTTATGGCCGGCCGCTGGAAACGCTGCTCGCCACCTGGGGCATCTCGCTGATCCTGCAGCAGGCCGTGCGTTCGATCTTCGGGCCGACCAATCAGGAAGTCGGCAATCCCTCTTGGATGTCAGGCTCCTTCGATGTCGGCTATCTCTCGATCACCTGGAATCGCCTCTGGATCATCGTCTTTTCGCTCGGCGTCTTCGTTGCCCTGCTGCTGCTGCTGAAGCGCTCGGCCTTCGGGCTGCAGATGCGAGCGGTGACGCAGAATAGGCGTATGGCCTCCTCGATGGGCATTCGCACGCCCTGGGTCGATGCCTTCACCTTCGCGCTCGGCTCCGGCATTGCCGGCATGGCAGGCGTCGCGCTGTCACAGATCGACAACGTCTCGCCGAACCTTGGACAGAGCTACATCATCGACAGCTTCATGGTCGTGGTGTTCGGCGGCGTCGGCAATCTCTGGGGCACGCTGGTCGGCGCCTTCTCTCTCGGCATCCTCAACAAGTTCCTCGAACCCTATGCGGGCGCGGTGCTCGGCAAGATCCTGGTTCTCGTCCTCATCATCCTCTTCATCCAGAAACGTCCGCGTGGGCTCTTCGCCCTCAAGGGAAGGGCGGTGGAAGCATGATCACGGCCTTTATCCTCCGCTCGCTCGACCGCCGCATCAGCATCGCCATCGCGATATTGATCGCCGTCGCCTTTCTCGTACCGCTGTCGAACCTGTTGTTGCCGGAAACCAGCGCTCTGCATGTGCCGACCTATCTGATGTCGCTGTTCGGCAAGTATCTCACCTATGCGCTGCTCGCCTTGGCGCTCGATCTCGTCTGGGGCTATTGCGGCATTCTCTCGCTCGGCCACGGCGCCTTCTTCGCGCTCGGCGGCTATGCGATGGGCATGTATCTGATGCGGCAGATCGGCACGCGCGGCACCTATGGCAACCCGATCCTGCCGGACTTCATGGTCTTCCTGAACTGGAAGGAGCTGCCGTGGTTCTGGTACGGCTTCGATCATTTCTGGTTCGCGATGATCATGGTGCTGGCGGCTCCCGGCCTGCTCGCCTTCGTCTTCGGCTGGTTCGCCTTCCGCTCACGCGTCAACGGCGTCTATCTGTCGATCATCACGCAGGCGATGACCTATGCGCTGCTGCTTGCCTTCTTCCGCAACGACATGGGCTTCGGCGGCAATAACGGCCTCACCGATTTCAAGGACATTCTCGGCTTCAACATCCAGGCCGACGGCACGCGCGCCACGCTCTTCGCCATCACGGCGCTGCTCCTGGCGCTGGCGCTGATGCTGTCCTCAGCCATCGTCCGCTCGAAGTTCGGCAAGGTGCTGGTCGGCGTGCGCGACGCGGAAAGCCGCACGCGCTTCCTCGGTTACCGCGTCGAGCACATGAAGCTCTTCGTCTTCGTGGTGTCGGCGATGATGGCGGGCGTTGCCGGCGCGCTTTACGTGCCGCAGATCGGCATCATCAATCCCGGCGAATTCGCTCCGGCCAACTCAATCGAAGTCGTCATCTGGACGGCGGTTGGGGGTCGGGCAACGCTGATCGGCCCGATCATCGGTGCTATCCTCGTCAACGGCGGCAAGACGATCTTCACCGGCCTCTTCCCCAGTTTCTGGCTCTTTGCGCTCGGCGGTCTCTTCGTCGCGGTGACGCTGTTCCTGCCCAAGGGTATTGTCGGCGCGGTGGCGCAGCATATCGGCAGTGGCCGCAAGCCGGTCAGCCCAAAACCCAGGACCGAGGAAGACAAGCCCGACAAGACGACCATCCAGGCGGCGGAGTAAGAGCATGATCTCGGACATCAAACCCAACAGCATGCTCTATCTCAACAGCGTCTCCGTTTCCTTCGACGGCTTCAAGGCGTTGAATTCGCTGTCGATCGTCATCGAGCCGGGGGAGCTCCGCGCCATCATCGGCCCGAACGGCGCCGGCAAGACGACGATGATGGACATCATCACCGGCAAGACGCGGCCCGACGAGGGCGAGGTGTTCTTCAACGGTCAGATCGACCTCACCAAGAAGGACGAGGCCGACATCGCCCAGCTCGGCATCGGCCGCAAGTTCCAGAAGCCGACCGTCTTCGAAAGCCATACCGTCTGGGACAATCTGGAACTGGCGCTCAACCGCAAGCGCGGTGTTTTCTCGACGTTGTTCTATCGCCTGACGCCGGCCGACAGCGACCGCATTCACGAGATCCTCGACACGGTGCGGCTTTCGCATCGCCGCGACGAGTTGGCGGCCAATCTCTCCCATGGGCAGAAGCAATGGCTGGAGATCGGCATGTTGCTGGCGCAGGAACCGAAGTTGCTTTTGGTCGATGAGCCCGTTGCCGGCATGACCGATGCCGAGACGGCGGAGACGGCGGTGCTGCTGAAGGAAATCGCCAAGACGCGGTCGGTGGTGGTGGTAGAGCACGATATGGGCTTCATCCGCGACCTCGGCGTCAAGGTGACGTGCCTGGCGGAAGGGTCTGTATTGGCCGAGGGATCGATCGATTTCGTTAGCAGCGATCCGAAGGTGATCGAGAATTATCTGGGGCGATGAGATGCTGACAGTCGAAAACGCAA
Source organism: Rhizobium sp. (assembly GCA_036398815.1). Classification (GTDB taxonomy): domain Bacteria; phylum Pseudomonadota; class Alphaproteobacteria; order Rhizobiales; family Rhizobiaceae; genus Rhizobium. The sequence goes on from DASWOH010000038.1 coordinate 42,497, forward strand.
ATCTGCATTATGGCGCCGCTCAGGCGTTGCGTGGCATCTCGATCAAGGCCGAGATGGGCAAGATTACCTGCGTGCTCGGGCGCAATGGTGTCGGTAAGAGCTCTCTGCTGCGCGCCGTCACCGGCCAGCATGCGCTGTCGGCGGGCACCGTTGCCTTCAACGGCGTGACGCTGAACGGCATGGCGCCGTTTGCCCGCGCCAAGCAGGGCATCGGCTATGTGCCGCAGGGCCGCGAGATTTTTCCGCTGCTGACGGTCAAGGAGAACCTGGAGACCGGCTTTGCGCCGGTGCCGCGCCGGGACCGCACGATTCCCGATGACATCTACAGCCTGTTTCCGGTGCTGAAATCCATGCTGTCGCGCCGTGGCGGTGATCTCTCAGGCGGCCAGCAGCAGCAATTGGCGATCGGCCGGGCGATGGTGACGCGGCCGAGGATACTGGTGCTGGACGAGCCGACAGAGGGCATCCAGCCGTCGATCATCAAGGATATCGGCCGGGCGATCCGCTATCTCCGGGATTCCACCGGCATGGCGATCCTGCTGGTCGAGCAGTATCTCGATTTCTGCCGTGAGCTTGCCGACTACGTCTACATCATGGACCGTGGCGAGATCGTCCACGAGGGTCTGGCGGAGACGCTGGATACGCCCGAGGCGCGCCGGCATCTGACGGTCTGAGGCCGTTGCCGCTCTTTTCATCGTCTGGCGAAAAATGTAGCGGCGGCCGGCTTGCTCTGAGCCGGGGTTCTAGGCAATCGCATAAGGCACAGAAATTGCTTGCGTTTGTTCCCTGGCGGGTTTCAATGACCTGCGATGACATGATGCGGCGAGTGGAGAAACGGGATGACGGTGGCAGCGGCGAGCACGAGACCGCAGAGGGCGCGCGGACGTGGCCATCTGGCGGCCAAGGCGCTTGACGGGCGTACACGTCTGGCCGAGCTTTTCCAGGAGGGTTCGGCGAAGATCCGCCTGCCCGACACGTTCGACAATTCCATGGAAGCGGTCATCATCAATACCGCGGGCGGGCTGACGGGCGGCGACCGCATGGATTGGAGTATCGTCGCCGGGCCGGGCACGCGCATCGACGTGACCACACAGGCTTGCGAGAAGATCTACAAGGCAACCGCCAGCACTGCCGAAGTGGCGACCTCGATCAAGGTTGGTGCCAGTGCGCGCGTCGACTGGCTGCCGCAGGAGACCATTCTGTTCGATCGCGCCTCGCTGTCCCGCAGGCTGGATGTCGATCTCGACGAAACAGCAGAATTTCTGGCGGTTGAGGCGGTCCTCTTGGGGCGCAAGGCGATGGGCGAGGCGATGAGGCAAGGGCTGTTCCGCGACCGTTGGCGCATCCGCCGCGCCGGGCGGCTGATCCATGCCGAGGAATTGCGGCTCGATGGGGATGTCGCGGCCCTGACCGCCGAGCATGCCGTATTGAGCGGCCAGGTCGCCTTCGCGACGCTGCTTTATGCCGGGCCGCTGGCGGAGACCTATCTTTCCAAGGTGCGCCTGCTTGTCGAGGGGCATATGGGTGGCGTCAGCCAATGGCGCGACAAGCTGGTGGTGCGGCTGGCGGCGTCCGACGGTTTCGCGCTCAGAAAAATCCTGATCCCGGTCATTTCCGCCTTGCGCAACGGAGCGCCAGTGCCGAAAGTCTGGAATCTGTAGTTCAAGAACATAGCAATCACATAGGTAGGCGATGAACCTCACTCCGAGAGAAAAAGACAAGCTGTTGATTTCCATGGCGGCGATGGTGGCGCGGCGTCGGCTGGAGCGCGGCGTCAAGCTCAACTATCCCGAAGCCATCGCGCTGATATCCGACTTCGTCGTCGAAGGCGCCCGCGACGGCCGCCCGGTTGCCGAGCTGATGGAGGCCGGCGCCCATGTCATCACCCGCGATCAGGTGATGGAAGGGATTGCCGAGATGATCCATGACGTGCAGGTCGAGGCGACGTTTCCGGATGGAACGAAGCTGGTGACCGTGCACGAACCGATCCGCTGAGGCCGCGATGCTGGAACTCAGACCCAATTGCGAATGCTGCGACAGGAATTTGCCGCCGGAAAGCCGGGAGGCGACGATCTGCACCTTCGAGTGCACATTCTGCGTCGATTGCGCCGGTAGTGTCCTGGGCGGCATCTGCCCGAATTGCGGTGGCGATCTGGTCCAGCGTCCCATTCGCCCGGCAGCGATGCTCGTCAAATATCCGGCTTCGACCAAACGTATCTTGAAAGCGGAAGGCTGTGCGCCCGTCCGGGCTGCATAAGGAGAAAGATCATGATCCCAGGCGAAATCATTGCCGCAAGCGGCGACATCGAGCTCAATGTCGGTGCGCCGACCGTGACGCTGGAGGTTTCCAATACCGGCGACCGGCCTGTGCAGGTCGGCAGCCATTATCATTTTGCCGAGACGAATGGCGGCCTGTCCTTCGATCGCGACAAGGCGAAGGGTATGCGGCTGGATATTCCCGCAGGTACTGCCGTGCGTTTCGAGCCGGGCCAGACGCGCTCGGTGACGCTGATCCCGCTTTCCGGCAAGCGCGAGGTCTACGGCTTCCGCCAGCAGGTCATGGGCAAGCTCTGAGGCTCGCGGAGGAAGCGTCATGTCTTCGGGATTGTTTGCATCCAGCTTATTTGTCGCCGCGATTTTGATCTGCAGTTCGGCCTTTGCGCAGGACGACCCGGCGGTCGATTGCAACAATGCCCAGACGCAGACGGATATGAACATCTGCTCGCAGCGTGCATACAACACCGCCGACAAGGCATTGAACGAGCAGTACAAGAAAACACGCGCTGCGATGGCGGCTGCCGATGCCGATCTGGATGCCGACCTTAAGGGTGCTGAAAAAGCGCTGCTAAAGGCGCAGCGTGCCTGGGTGGATTATCGTGACGGACAGTGTGAGGCCGAAGGGTTTCAGGCGCGGGGCGGGTCCATGGAGCCGATGCTCGTTTCCGGCTGCAAGGCGGTATTGACGGAAGCGCGGACCAAAGAACTGAAGGCTCTGGCGGATGGGCCGGAGGGCGCACAGTGAGCGTGAAACGCAGGATCATGATCGTCGGCAACGGCGAGATCGCGGAAGGGGCGGCGAAGGAGATCGACGCCGCCGACGTGGCCGTGCGTTTCAACGATTGCCGCTCCATTGGGGCGGGCGGCAGCCGCACCGATATCGTTGCGGTCTGCAATACCGGCAGGCCGGCACGCGCGATGCTTGGTTCCGCCGAGTGGCGCAACAGCCCGCCCGTCGCGGCCGCGTCGGAAATCTGGAGTGTGCGCGATCCGCGCAAGTTCGCGGCCTTGCGTGCGCCGCTTGCACAATCGCATCCGGAACTCAACGATTTCTGCGACGATTACACCGACCAGTTCATCGCCTTTTGCAAGGCCACCGGCAAGCGCCATGTGGTTATCGACCAGTCCGTTCATGAGAATGCCGATGAGGCGCTCGCGGGACATGAGCCGGGTTCCTATATCGTGCCGAGCAGCGGCATGGTGGTGATCGCCGACGTGCTCCTGCGCCATCCCGAAGACGACATCGCCATTACCGGTTTCAGCCATACCGGCTGGGACGGTCATCCCTTCGCGGCGGAAAAGCGATTGGTCGATTTTTACGTTTCCCTTGGCCGCCTCAGGCGTATCGCCAGCAAAACACCCATTCTTTCCTCCCAAGGAGCCTGATTCATGCCCTACAAAATCTCTCGCGCCGCCTATGCCAACATGTTCGGGCCGACCACCGGCGACAAGGTGCGGCTGGCCGACACCGAACTCTTCATCGAGGTGGAGAAGGATTTCACCGCCTATGGCGAAGAGGTGAAGTTCGGCGGCGGCAAGGTCATTCGCGACGGCATGGGGCAGAGCCAGGTGACGCGGGCGAACGGCGCCGTCGATACCGTGATCACCAATGCGCTGATCGTCGACACCTGGGGCATCGTCAAGGCGGATATCGGCCTGAAGGACGGCCGTATCGTCGCGATCGGCAAGGCCGGCAATCCGGATACGCAGCCGGGCGTCGACATCATCGTCGGGCCGGGCACGGAGGCGATCGCGGGCGAGGGCAAGATCGTCACCCCCGGCGGTATGGACAGCCACATCCACTTCATCTGCCCGCAGCAGATCGAGGAGGCGCTGATGTCGGGCATCACCACCATGCTCGGCGGCGGCACCGGACCGGCACACGGAACCTTGGCCACCACCTGCACGCCCGGTCCCTGGCATCTGGCGCGTATGATCCAGGCGTTTGACGCATTTCCCATGAATATCGGCCTATCGGGCAAGGGCAACGCCTCGCTGCCGGGCGCGCTCGAGGAGATGGTGCTGGGCGGAGCCTGCTCGCTGAAGCTCCATGAGGATTGGGGCACGACGCCGGCCGCGATCGACTGCTGCCTGACCGTTGCCGACGCGTATGATGTGCAGGTGATGATCCACACGGATACGTTGAATGAAAGCGGCTTCGTCGAGGACACGATCGGCGCCATCAAGGGCCGCACCATCCATGCTTTCCATACCGAAGGTGCGGGCGGCGGCCATGCGCCCGACATCATCAAGATCTGCGGCCAGTCGAACGTCATCCCGTCTTCGACCAATCCGACGCGCCCTTATACGGTTAACACCATTGCCGAGCATCTCGACATGCTGATGGTCTGCCATCACCTGTCGCCGTCGATCCCGGAAGACATCGCCTTCGCCGAAAGCCGCATCCGCAAGGAAACGATCGCGGCGGAGGATATTCTTCACGATATCGGTGCCTTCTCGATCATCTCTTCCGACAGCCAGGCCATGGGCCGCGTCGGCGAAGTGGCGATCCGCACCTGGCAGACCGCCGACAAGATGAAGCGTCAGCGCGGCCGTCTGGCCCAGGAAACCGGCGACAACGACAATTTCCGCGTCAAGCGCTATATCGCCAAATATACGATCAATCCGGCGATCGCTCATGGCCTCAGCCATGAGATCGGCTCCATCGAGGTCGGCAAGCGTGCCGATCTGGTGATCTGGAACCCGGCCTTCTTCGGCGTCAAGCCGGAGATGGTCCTGCTCGGCGGCTCGATCGCGGCTGCTCCCATGGGCGATCCGAATGCTTCGATCCCGACGCCGCAGCCGATGCACTACCGTCCGATGTTCGCGGCCTTCGGCAAGAGCCTGACGAATTCCTCGGTCACCTTCGTGTCGCAGGCCTCGCTCGATGCCGGTCTTGCCGGAAAGCTCGGCGTCGCCAAGAGCCTGTTGGCCGTCAAGAACACTCGCGGCGGCATCTCCAAGGCGTCGATGGTGCACAACAGCCTGACGCCGCATATCGAGGTCGATCCGGAAACCTACGAGGTGCGCGCCGACGGCGAGCTTCTGACCTGCGAACCGGCGACGGTGCTGCCGATGGCGCAACGCTACTTCCTGTTCTGAGGGGGCGATGGGGGGAGCCGTTCGCTGGCTGTTTCGCCTGGTGCTGCTGGCTATGCTGGCCGTGGCGGGCGGGACTTTCATTCCGAGGCCGTTGTTTGCGCCTGCAGAGGCAGCCGACGAAGCTTCGGGCTCGCTGCGCATTTTGGTGCTTTCCAATCCGATCCATACCGACATCGCGGTGCCGCTCAACAGCGAAACCCGTGCGGCCTTTGCCTTTCTCGCAAAGGCCGGCATTCCCGTGGCGTCGGCCGATGCCGGATGGCTGATCTTCGGCTGGGGCGGCCGCGCCTTTTATCTGGAGACGCCCACCTGGGCCGATCTGAAGCCGATACCGGTGCTGCGGGCGCTGACGCTGGACAGATCGGTGCTGCATGTCGACGTCGCGGCGCATATTCCCGAGCGGCATCCTGACGTTCAGGCATTTGACATCAGCTCCGGTGAATTCACCGCTTTGCTGGGGTTCATCGCAGAGAGCTTCGAGAAGCAAAGCGGCGAGGTGACGCCCATCGCCGGTGCAGCCTATGGTGTCACCGATCGCTTCTTCGAGGCGAAGGGTTACTTCAATGCGCTGTTCGGCTGCAACACCTGGGCTGCGGCCGCCTTGCGAATCGGCGGAATCAGAACCGGCCTGTGGAACCCTGTTCCAGAGACGCTGAAGCTGTCGCTCGCTCTTTACAACTAAGCCGTTTCCAATCGATGGAGCCCGATCACGAGCCGTCGCTCCATTTCCATCTCCAGTCTTCTGCCGCCCCACTGCGTTTTGCCGGTCTCCGAGCGCGGTATCCCCAGGGTTTCAGGGTTTTTCTGTAGGACAATCAAACTAAGGCAGCGTTATCAGAGGCTTGCGTCGGTGGGTATCCGAGCCGGCGTTTCACTCGGCGCAGGGCATGACCCCGGCAGTTATTTCTAATCGTTCACAAGTTGGGAAATGCCGCGCATTTTAATCATTGCATTAAAGACCTGGAAGAGCCTTCGCCCCTATCTCACGTCATGGGCACGGTGGGCTGAGGAAGGTGAATCGCATGAAACAATGGATTTCGCTGCGGGCCGAACTGGGTGATTTTCAGCGCCGCCGCACGATATATTTTTTCGCGCTGAAGATGAGTTGTGCCGCGATCGTTCTGTCCGTCGCGATCATTCTGGCGGTGCTGCCTATTCTGCAATGGTTTGGTCTGTTGCCGCTGCCGATGCTGGATGCCATCCGCCTCTGCATTCTCTTCGCATCGTTCATCGGCGGCACAGTTTCCGCCGCGTTGGCGTTGCTGGCCGGCCATGCTGTTCACGAGCTTGCCCTCTCCAATGCCGAATTCGAACGGCTGAGCCGCACCGACATGTTGTCCGGCCTGTTGAACCGCCGTGCCTTTACCGAGGCACTGGACGCGGTCAAGGACGGTGCCTCGCTGGTCATCTTCGATGTCGACCGGTTCAAGACCATCAACGACCGCTATGGACATGCCTCGGGCGATGCCGTCATCGTCGCGGTGTCGCAGATCTTTTCCGACATTTTCGGGGGCAGGGATGTGGTTGCCCGTCTGGGTGGCGAAGAGTTCGGCGCCATCGTCCATGGCCGCGATATGGCTGAGCGCATCGCCCGCGTCGAGGACGTGAAGGCGCTGATTGCCGACCACGCCATTGCCGTCGAAGGCGGTGCGGTGAAGATCACCATTTCGGCAGGGATCGCCGATATATGGAGCCAGCGCAGGAAAGAGGCGGCCTATGCCGCCGCCGATAAAGCGCTCTATCTCGCCAAGGCGCTCGGCCGCAATCGCATCGTCCATGAGAGCGAATGGATGAACAATGCCTGGCACCGCTGTTCGATCGACGGCGAGGAGACGATGCCAGACCATGCCGAGCAATATCGATACGGCAACAGGATATAGCCCTGCGAAACCGGCATTGGTTCTTGCGCGGAAAGCGACTATTTTGCATGGTCTGACAAAGCTTTGAATTGGACCTGTCATGCTACGCGTCACTTCCTATCTGCCGGCCGGCACCCCTTCCTCCAATCCGATCGATCGCGTCGAGCTGCCGCACGATCTCCGGCATCTGCGCCGCAAGCTGCTGCATCTCGAAAACGGCGAGATGGTCATGCTGGATCTCAAGGAGCCGATTCTGTTCGCCAATGGCGATCTGCTGGTGCGCGAGGACGGCGAACTGATCGAGATCGTCGCCGCCTCGGAAAAACTGTTCGAGATCAAACCGCGTAACCGCCTGCACCTGATCGAGCTTGCCTGGCATCTCGGCAACCGGCATCTCCCGGCACAGATCGAAGAGGAACGCATCCTCATCCTGCGCGACCATGTCATTCGCTCCATGCTCGAAGGCCTTGGTGCGACCGTGACGGAGGTGAGCGAACCCTTCCAGCCGGCTCGCGGCGCCTATCACGCGCATGGCGGCCATTCGCATGGTCACGACCACGGGCATGATCATCATGGCCACGATCATCACGACCATTCGCACGACTGACCATCCATGACCGAGCTTCCAGTGACAGGCAATCGTGATCTGCAGGCGCTCCTGCGGCTGATGGCTTGGCTGTCGCCGGCCTTTCCCGTTGGTTCCTTTGCCTATTCCGGCGGCCTGGAGCGTGCCGTGCATGACGGCCTGGTGCTGGATGCGGCAAGCCTCAAGGATTGGATCATGGCGCTGATTCGCCACGGTTCCGCCTGGAACGATGCCGTGCTGCTTGCCGAGGCGCATGGCGCGGGCGAGGACGCGGTGCGGCTGGCAGACGTGGCCGCGCTTGCCGAGGCGCTGGCCGGCTCGAAGGAGCGGCATCAGGAAACCATGCTGCTCGGCGAAGCCTTTCTTTCCGCAGCTGTTGCCTGGCCGCATCCGGTCTTTTCGATACTGCCCGCGAAGACGGCCTATCCTGTCGCGGTGGGTGCCGTCGCCCGCGCGCATGGGATAGCCTGCGAGGAGGCGCTTGCGGCCTTCCTGCATGCGCTGGCATCGCAGATGATGTCGGCGGGTATCCGGCTCGCGGTGAGCGGGCAGAAGGACGGTGTGGCGATCCTGGCGGGGCTGGAGGATGTCATTGCCGATGCGGCGAAACGTGCCGCGCGCTCGAGCCTCGACGATCTCGGCGCCGCGACGGTTCAGGCTGATATTGCGAGCCTTCGCCATGAAACGCAGGGCACGCGCCTGTTTCGTTCATGAGGAAACGGCGCGGGGAAATGTTATATTCGGAGCCATTCCTACGTCATTCGCCGCTGTGCGGCAGGCGCGCGCTTCGCTATCCTGTTCTTCCATTGGAGTTTTGAGCATGAAATCGAGAAATGGACCTTTGCGTGTCGGGATCGGCGGGCCTGTCGGTTCGGGCAAAACGGCGCTGACGGAGAAGCTGTGCAAGGCGATGCGGGACGACTATTCCGTCGCCGTCGTCACCAACGATATTTACACGACGGAAGATGCCGAGGCGCTGGTGCGCATGCAGGCGCTGACGTCGGACCGCATCGTCGGCGTCGAAACCGGCGGCTGCCCGCATACCGCCATTCGCGAGGACGCGACGATCAACCTCCAGGCCATTGCTGGCCTCAACGAGCGGCTTCCCGATCTCGATGTCGTCTTCATCGAATCCGGCGGCGATAATCTCGCGGCGACCTTTTCGCCGGATCTTGCCGATATCACCATCTATGTGATCTCGGTCTGCCAGGGTGAGGAAATTCCGCGCAAGGGCGGCCCGGGGATCACCAAGTCCGATCTTCTCGTCATCAACAAGAAGGATCTCGCGCCCTTCGTCGACGTCGATCTCGACGTCATGGACCGCGACGCGACCCGGATGCGCCAGGCCCGTCCTTTCGTCTTCTCCGACATGAAGCGCGGCGACGGCGTCGGAACGATCGTCGACTTCCTAAAGGAACAGGGCGGCCTTTAAGCCGCCCCGCCGTTCGTTCATTCTACTGTCAGGCCGCCGCTATTCGGCGGCGAATGGCGGTAGCTTCAGGATATTCGTCCTTGCCGTCGCGCTGCCATGTTGCGGCGCATCCCTATGCTCGACGGCATCAAGACGCTCTTCCAACATAGTCAGCGACTTGCGGTTCTCGTTGACGGCGGTCGCCAGAGTTTCCTTGGTCAGAACCTCGTCATCCGCGTCCTTGTTGCCGACGAGACGGCCGAAGAGCCAGGCCAGTAGACGCGACAGGTCATCCATGATCAGGAAGAAGGACGGTACGACCACCAGGCTGAGCACGGTGGAGACGATGATGCCGCCGATCACCGCGATCGCCATCGGCGCGCGGAACGAACCGCCTTCGCCGACGCCGAGCGCGGATGGCAACATGCCGGCGGACATGGCGATCGAGGTCATGATGATCGGCCGGGCGCGCTTGCGGCCTGCCTCGACCACGGCTTCCAGCCTCGGCATGCCGTGATGCATCATCTCGATGGCGAAATCGACCAGCAGGATGGCGTTCTTGGTGACGATGCCCATCAGCATCAGAATGCCGATCATGACGGGCATGGACAGGGCATTGCCGGTCACGATCAGCGCCAGCGCCACGCCACCAATCGCCAGAGGCAGCGACAGCAGGATGGTGAAGGGCTGGATCACATCCTTGAACAGCAAGATCAGCACGGTCAGCACCAGCAACAGGCCGAGCAGCATGGCGTTGCCGAAGCTTGTCTGCATCTCCTTCTGGATCTTGGTGTCGCCGCTTTCCGCCAGATGGACGCTGGCGGGAATCTTGGCATTGTTGACGATGTCGAGGAAATGGCTCGAGGCCGTATCCAGCGCCACGCCCTGCGGCAGGTCCGCACCGATGGCGACGACACGGAAACGGTTGTTGCGCTTGATCGAAGACAGGCCTTCCGAATAGTCGATATCGGCAACGCTCGACATCGGCACCGTGGCACCGGTGGCGGTCTTGATGCGCAATGCCCGGATCGAGGCAAGGTCGCGGCGCATGCCGAGCGACGCCTGCACCCGGATCGGGATCTGGCGGTCATCGAGCGAAATCTTGGCAAGCGAGGCGTCGATATCGCCGATGGTCGCGACGCGCACCGTATCGGAAATCATCTGCGGCGTGATGCCGAGGCGCGCGGCCTCGTCCTTGCGCGGATAGATCTGCAGCTCGGGCCGGGGCAGGGCGCCGTCGGCGCTGACATTGGCAAGCGCCGGATCGCTGCGCAGCTTGGCTTCGAGAATGCCGACGGCCTGGTTCAGATCCTTCTCGTTGCGGGAGAGGAAGTTATAAGTCAGGTCGCGGTCGCCGCGGTCGTTGAGCTTGGTGATGCGGACGTCAGGGATCGAGCGCAGTTTGGCGAAGACTTCCTTTTCTATATCCCATTGCGGGCGCTCGCGGCCATGGACGGTCACTTTCGGCAGGTAGGGGCCGATGACGGGCAGTGAGCCGAGCACATCGTTGACCAGCTTCTTGACGAGCGACTGGTCGAGCTTGCCGAGCGTCAGCGTTATCGTTGCGCGGCGTAGCTCCAGATCGCCCTTGGGCGAGGCGCCGCCAAGAACGAAGACGCTTTCAACGCCATTGATGTCCTTGACGCGCCTGTAAATTTCATTGGTTGCGTGCTCGGTGTCGTCGAGCCGGGCATTGGGCGGCAACTCCGCCGACAGCACGATACGGGAGGCATCCTCCGGCGGGATGAAGCTGCCGGGCACGAACATGATTAGCGCGAAGACGGAGGCGATGGAGAATGCGAAGGCCGCGAGCAGGGTCGGGTAGCGCGTATACCATTTGCCCGTCGTCAGCCGAACGAGCCAGCTATAGCCGCGCATGAAGCGGCCGTCATTGTCGTGATGATCGTCAACGGCGTCTTCCGCGCGCATCAGATAGGCGGCCATCATCGGCGTGATCAGACGCGCGACCAGCAGCGAGAAGAATACCGAGAAGGCGACCGTCAGGCCGAACTGGATGAAATATTGACCGGGAATGCCCGGCATGAAGGAGACCGGAACGAAGACGGCGATGATGGTGAAGGTGGTGGCGATGACGGCGAGGCCGATTTCGTCGGCGGCATCGATCGCGGCGCGATAGGGTGTCTTGCCCATCTTGATGTGACGGGCGATGTTCTCGATCTCGACGATGGCATCATCGACGAGGATACCGGTCGCCAGCGTCAGCGCCAGGAAGCTGACAAGGTTCAGCGAGAAGCCGATCTGGTTCATGATCCAGAAGGTCGGAATCGCCGAAAGCGGCAGAGCGACGGCCGAGATCAGCGTGGCGCGCCAGTTCCTGAGGAACAGGAAGACGACGATCACCGCCAGAAGCGCACCCTCGAGCAGCGTGTGCATGGCCGCTTCATAGTTGCCGTAGGTATAGTAGACGGAGTCGTCGATCATCTCGATCGAGACATTCGGGTTTTCGGCGCGCACCTTGTCCAGCGTGTCGGCGACGGTCTTGGCAACCGTCACTTCGCTGGCGCCCTTGGCGCGGAACACGCCGAAGGTGACGACGGGTGCGCTGTTGAACCGTGAGAAGGATTTCGGTTCCTGATAGGTGTCCTTGATGACGCCGAGCTCGGAGAGCTTGACGAAGCGGCCGTTGGTCAGCGCGATCGTGGTGCCGGCAAGCTGGGCGACCTCGCGGGCGTCGCCAAGGACGCGGATCGCCTGCTCGCTGCCCGCCACCTGGCCGCGACCGGAGCCAAGGTCGATATTGGTGCCGCGCAGCTGCTGGCTGACCGAAAGCGCGGTGATGCCGTAGGCATTCAGCTTGTTCGGATCGAGCTCGATGCGAACTTCGCGGTCGGCGCCGCCGTAACGGTCGACGCGGCCGATGCCGGCCTGGCCCTGCAGGGCGCGCTTGACGACGTCGTCAACGAACCACGACATTTCCTCGAGCGTCATGTTCGGCGAGGAGACGGCGAAGCTCTGGATCGCCTGACCCTCGACATCGACCTTGGAGACGATCGGCTCGTCGATGGTGGACGGCAGATTGCCGCGGATGCGGTCGATCGCGTCCTTGGTGTCCTGAACGGCCTGCTGCGTCGGCACTTCCAGGCGGAAGATGACGACGGTCTGCGATTGGCCGTCGGTGACGGTCGACTGGATTTCGTCGATGCCGTTGATGCTGGCGACCGCGTCCTCGATCTCCTTGGTCACCTGCATTTCAAGTTCGGCGGGCGATGCGCCGCTCTGCGTCACGGTCACGTTGACGACCGGCACGTCGATGTTCGGGAAGCGGGTGATCGGCAGATTGAAGAAGGCGTGCGCGCCCACCACCATCAGCAGGAAAAAAGCCAGAAGCGGCGCGACGGGATTTCGGATGGACCAGGCGGAGAAGTTCATCTTGCCGTTCTCGCTCAGTTGGACGCTTGCGGCGTGTCGTGCACGGGCGTGATGTGGTCGCCGTCGCGGACATAGGCGCAGGCCTTGGCCACGACCTCTTCGCCTGCCTGCAGACCCTTGACGATCTCGACATAGGCGCCGTCCTGAATGCCGGTCTCGACATCGATGAACTTGACGACGCTATTCTCGACCTTGCGGGCGGAGGAGCCGTTTTCGTCGCTGTTGACGGCCGTCAGCGGCAGGGCGACACCCTCGGTCTCGCGGATGATGATCTCGGCGCTGCCATACATGCCGGCGCGGGCCTTGTCGCCGTCATCGATGGAAATGTGAACCGCGCCGAGGCGGGTTACCGCATCGACGATCGGTGAAACAAGGCGGACCGAGCCGGTGAGTTTTTCGCGGCTGCCGGAAAGCGAAATCATCGCCTTCTGCCCCACGGCGATCTTGGTGATGTCGCTCTCGGAGACGTCGACCACCAGTTCCAGCTTACTGTCGCGGATGATGGTGAAGAGAGGATCGTTGCTGCCGTTGGCGATGGCGCCGATGCGGGCATTGCGCGATGCGACCGTGCCGGCAACCGGCGTCTTGATGCCGGTGCGGGCGAGTTTCAGATCGGTATCGGCGATCTGGCTGTCGGTGACTTTGAGGTCGGCTTCGGCAACGGCGATCGCCTGTTCGGCCGAGGTCACGCGCGCCTTGTTCGCGGCTGCCGCCGCATTCGCCTGCTCGACCGAGGAGGTCGAGACCGTGCCCTTGGCACCCATGGCGACGGCGCGGACGCGCTGCAATTCCGACTCTTCCGCATTGGCGTGGGCTTCGGTGAGCTGCGCCCGCAACTGTGCAAGCGTTGCCTCGCCCTTGGCCTTCGTCGCCGCCATCTGGCTCTTCTGCAGGATCAGGGCGTCGTCATTCAGCGTGGCAAGCGTGCTGTCCGCTGCGACCTTGTCGCCGACATCGGCGTTGAGCGAGCGAACCGACAGGCCATCGACCTGCGGCTGGATATAGATCTCTTCCACGGCCTTCACCGTGCCGGTGGCCACCACCTTGTCGATCAGCTTGCGCGTTTGCGCCTGCGTGACGACGATTGCCGGCAGATTCTGCTTCGGAGCGGTCACGGCAGGCTCTTCGGCGAAAGCCGCGGGCGCTGACAGAAGGGTAAGCAGGATTGCGGTCGTGCTCAGAAATCTATGCGGCGTGAGGGCCATGCGTCCGGTTCCAGTTCGGCATTTTGGGTAATAGGGATTTCGCTATTTTCCGTCGCGAACACGGGGATCTATGCATGCGGGCCGGTTTCTTCCGGCGGATCAACATCCGTCTGTCATGCCTGGAAGTCCCTCATCCTCAATTCGCCCCATCAAGCGGGAACGATTTCCAAATCCCGCAAGATCACGAGAAAATGATTTCAACTGCGAGCCAAACCTGGTGCGGGCAATACTATGAATCAATCACGGCATTGTGATGTCCGCATTCAGGTACTTGATCGACGCCTGGCTTTTCATGCAGATGCGAAGACAAAGCCAGCTTTTTGTTGTCGTTGTTACAAAATGAAAAAAACGCGCGAGTAATGAAACTCGCGCGTTCCGGTCATTTGCTGCGCCGGGACTACTTCAGGGCGGCGTCGGTGATCTCGTGCGTGTAAGCGCCGGTCGGCTTCTTGTTGATGATCTTCTGATCGAGAAGGGCCTCGACGGTGCGATCATAGAGCTTGGTGTCGAGCTTGCCGTTGCCGATCAGCTTGGCGACTTCGCCCATCATGCGCTTCTGGTGGTTTTCGTCCTGGCCGCCATTGTCCATGACGATTTCGGCGGCTTCATCCGGATGCTCGACGGCATATTTCCAGCCCTTCAGCGAAGCGCGGACGAACTTGACCATGTCGGCCTTGAACTTCGGATCCTTCAGCTTGTCCTCGTTGACATAGAGACCGTCTTCCAGAAGGTCGATGCCGAGCTTGGTATAGTTGAAGACGGTGAGGTCTTCCGCCTTGAAGCCGGCATCGATAGCCTGCCAGTATTCATTATAGGTCATGACCGAGATGCAGTCGGCCTGCTTCTGGACAAGCGGCTGGACGTCGAAGCTCTGCTTGAGCACGGTCACGCCATCCTTGCCGCCATCGGTCTTCAGGCCGATCTTGTGCATCCAGGCGAAGAAGGGATATTCGTTGCCGAAGAACCAGACGCCGAGGGTATGGCCCTTGAAATCGGCTTCGGTCTTGACCGGGCCGTCCTTCGGGCAGATCAGCTCGAGGCCGGACTTCTCGAAGGGCTGGGCGATGTTGATCAGCGGCACGCCCTTTTCGCGGGCGACCAGGGCGCCGCCCATCCAGTCGACGATGACGTCGGCGCCGCCGCCGGCAATCACCTGCTCCGGAGCGATGTCAGGGCCGCCCGGCTTGATGTCGACGTCGAGGCCTTCTTCCTTGTAGAAGCCCTTGTCCTTGGCGACGAAGTAGCCACCGAACTGGCCTTGCGCCACCCACTTGAGCTGCAGCGTCACCTTGTCGGCGGCCGACGCCGCCTGCGCGGCGGCCAGCGCCATGGCGCTCGCCATCAATGCAACCATCAGTCTTTTCATGTTCTTTACCCTTTTTCCCTCTGAAGTTACGCCTTGATCCCTTGGCCGGGATCCCAGTCTACGTCTGCCCACCACGGATAGACGGATGCCAGAACGTCGTCATCCTCTCCAGAATGGCGACGATGCCGTAGAAGACGGACCCCGCAATCGCGGCGACCGCGATTTCCGCCCAGACCATGTCGAGATTCAGCCGGCCGTTTTCGGTCGAGATGCGAAACCCCATACCCGACATGGGTGTCCCAAAGAACTCCGCCACGATGGCACCGATCATGGCCAAGGTCGAGTTGATCTTCAGCGCATTGAAAATAAAGGGTGCGGCGGCCGGCAGGCGCAGTTTGAACAACGTCTGCCAATAGCTCGACGCATAGGTGCGCATCAGGTCGCGCTCGATGTTGCCGGCGGCGGCAAGGCCGGCGACGGTGTTCACCAGCATCGGGAAGAAGGTCATGATGACGACGACGGCGGCCTTGGATTGCCAGTCGAAGCCGAACCACATGACCATGATCGGCGCGACGCCGATGATCGGCAGCGCTGAGACGAAATTGCCGATCGGCAGCAGGCCACGACGCAGGAATGCGAAGCGGTCGGCAAGAATGGCGACGATGAAGCCGCTGGCGCAGCCGAGGATGTAGCCGATCAGCACCGATTTGAAGATGGTCTGCTGTATGTCGATCCAAAGCGTCGGGAGCGATCCGGCAATCCTTGCTCCGATCGCGCTCGGTGGTGGCAGCAGGACCAGGGAGACGCCGGCGCCGCGCGTCACCGCTTCCCAGACGATCAGGATCCAGGCGCCGAAGATCGCCGGGATCAGCAAGCGCAGGCCGTAATTGCCGATATCGGAGCGTGGGCGGATGGAGGAGAGCGCCGAGACGCAGCGCCAGGCGAGAAGCCAGCCGGCCGCTATCAGCACGAAGAAGGAGAGCTGCGCCTTGCCTTCGTTGCCGGTGATCCCCGACAGCAACAGCCAGGCCGCGCCATGCGCGCCGATAAAGAGAGCGGCGGCCAGCGGAACAGGGGCCATGCTCGTGAAGGAGACGGCGGCGGCCGCGGCGAGCAACAGGAGGATGAGGATCGTCATGCCGTTGCTGAAGGGAGAGGCAGCATCGGCTGCGAACGGCGGCAGCATGGTGATCGCAACGAAGCAGAGGAGGAGCGCGAGCGCGCCTTGCCAGGAGAAATGAAGACCCTTCATGCTGGCCGGCCTCCCATCGAGTGATCGACGATGCGTGCGGCGATGCTGACGATGGCGACAAGGATCGCTGCCAGCACCGAACCGGCGACGAGGGCCGCCCATATGTCGATCGTCTGGCTGTAATAGGAGCCCGCGAGCAGCTTGGCGCCGATGCCGGCGACGGCTCCGGTCGGAAGCTCGCCGACGATGGTGCCGACGAGGCTTGCGGCAATCGCCACCTTCATCGACGTGAAGAGGAAGGGGATCGAGGCGGGCACGCGCAGCTTCCAGAAGGTCTGCGAGGCGCTGGCATTATAGGTGCGCATCAGGTCCAGATGCATGACCTCCGGCGAGCGCAGCCCCTTGGTCATGCCGACGGTGACGGGGAAAAACGACAAGTAGGTGGAAATCAGCGCCTTGGGGATCAGTCCATCGATGCCCAAGGCGCTGAAGACGACGATGATCGTCGGTGCGATCGCCAGAATGGGAATCGTCTGCGATGCGATGATCCAGGGCATCAGGCTGCGATCGAGCGCCACGAGATGGACGATGCCGACTGCGAAGAGAATGCCGAGCACGGTGCCGAAGGCGAAACCGACGGCGGTAGGAGCAAGCGTCACCCAGGCGTTGTAGACGAGGCTGCGGTTGCTGGTCGGTGCTCTGAGAAAGGTGTTTTCGAAGACGTTCTGCGCCACCTGATGCGGCGCCGGCAGGATCGGTTTCGGCTGCGCCAGCGTCTTGCCGATGAACTCCATCGTGCCGGAGGTGACATTGGCGCGGCGGTCGAGATCGCGCTGGAACGGCGCGTTGAGGATGACGGCGAAGACATACCAGAGCAGCAGGATTGCCAGGAGGATGGTCGTGACCGGCAGGAACTTGTGCTTGAAGAACCGCTCCTTCTCCATGCTCATGCCCTCCCTTGCGCGGGAAACAGCATCAGCGCCATCGCGACGATTCCGAGTCCCACCCCGGCAAGCTGCGGCAGGCTCAGCCGCTCGCCGAAGACGACGAAGGCAACGATGTTGACGACCACGAGCTGGGCGATGGAGGAGGCTGATATTGCCAGCCCAAGCCCGCCCTCGCGCATCAGCCGAACCATCATCAGATTGCCGAGGCAATAGAGAACGAGCGCCAGGATGAGGACGAACATGTTGTCGCTGGCGACATAGGCCCGCGAGGCGGTCGCCCCGGCAATGAAGACCGCCATGGCCCCGACGAGCCAGAGGAGGAATTGCGGGTTCATGGGCAACCTCCTTCTCCCCGAGGGGAGAAGAGGGGATTCCACGGCATCATCCTATTCCTCATAGCTATGCCCCGCTCTCAGCCCTTCGCGGACGCGATGGGCGATTTCCAGGAATTCAGGCGTTTCGCGAATGCCAAGTGGGCGTTCCAGCGGAAGGGTGGATTCGATGACGTCGGTGACGCGGCCGGGGCGGGGCGACATGACGACGATCTTGGTGGAGAGATAGACTGCCTCCGGGATCGAGTGCGTCACGAAACAGATGGTCTTGTTCGTCCGCTTCCAGAGCTTCAGCAGCTGTTCGTTGAGGTGATCGCGAACGATCTCGTCGAGCGCGCCGAAGGGTTCGTCCATCAGGAGCAGGTCGGCATCGAAGGCGAGCGCGCGGGCAATTGACGCTCGCTGCTGCATGCCGCCCGAAAGCTGCCAGGGGAATTTCTTCTCGAAGCCGGTGAGGTTGACCAGATCCAGCGTCTGGGCGATGCGCTTGGCCTGCTCGCTCCTGGCATAGCCCATGATCTCCAGCGGCAGGGCGATGTTCTTTTCGATGGTGCGCCAGGGATAAAGGGCGGGCGCCTGAAAGACATAGCCATAGGCGCGGGCCTTGCGCGCCTCTTCCGGCGTCATGCCGTTGACGGTGATATCGCCGGAGGTCTTGCGCTCGAGATCGGCGATGACGCGCAGAAACGTGGTCTTGCCGCAGCCGGACGGTCCGATGAAGGAGACGAAATCGCCCTTGCGCACGTCGAGATCGACATTGCTCAGCGCATGCACCGGCCCGTCATTGGTCTCGTAGGTGAGACAGAGGTTCCGCGCGGAGACGACGGAGGAAGCGGACGACGTCATTAACACCTACCAGTCATGTTTTCGCCACGCGGGCGAGGCGGATTGCGTCTTCTTCGGCGAGGCATCAAACGCCGCTTGCGGGTATGCCGCTGCGCTGAACCTTGCGCGGTGCGGTGACGTCTTTCCAGGTCGAGAGCGCGCGGTTGACGGCGGTGAAGGGCTCGCGCTTGACGAATTCGCCATGGCCTTGCTGGGTTTTTACCGTGCCTTCCTCGATCGCAACCACGCCGCGGGTCAGGGTATAGCGCGGCAGGCCCGTCACTTCCTTGCCCTCGAAGACGTTGTAGTCGATCGCCGACTGCTGGGTCTTCGCGGCGATGGTCTTCGAACGCTTCGGGTCCCAGACAACTATGTCCGCATCGGCGCCGACGAGGATCGCGCCCTTCTTTGGATAACAGTTGAGGATCTTGGCGATGTTGGTCGATGTCACCGCCACGAACTCGTTCATGGTAAGGCGGCCGGTATTGACGCCATAGGTCCAGAGCATCGGCATGCGGTCTTCAAGTCCGCCGGTGCCGTTCGGGATCTTGGTGAAATCGCCAAGGCCGAAACGCTTTTGCTCCGTGGTGAAGGCGCAATGGTCGGTCGCGACCACCTGCAGCGAGCCGGAGGCGAGGCCGGCCCAGAGGCTGTCCTGATGCTGCTTGTTGCGGAACGGCGGCGACATGACGCGGCGGGCGGCATGGTCCCAATCGGCATTGGCATATTCGCTCTCATCGAGCGTCAGGTGCTGGATCAGCGGCTCGCCAAAAACGCGTATGCCCTTCTGGCGTGCGCGGCGGATGGCTTCATGCGCCTGTTCGCAGGAGGTGTGGACGATATAAACCGGGCTGCCCGCCATGTCGGCGATCATGATGGCGCGGTTCGTCGCTTCGCCCTCGACTTCGACGGGGCGAGAGTAGGCGTGCGCTTCCGGGCCGTTATTGCCCTCGGCGAGCAGCTTCGCCTGCATCTGCGCCACCACGTCGCCGTTTTCGGCATGGACGAGCGGCAGCGCGCCGAGCTCGGCGCAGCGCTGGAAGGACGAGAACATCTCGTCGTCATCCACCATCAATGCGCCCTTATAGGCCATGAAGTGCTTGAAGGTGTTGATACCCTTGTCGCGGACGATGGCCTCCATCTCGTTGAAGACCTGCTCGCCCCACCAGGTAATCGCCATGTGGAAGGAATAATCGCAGTTCGCCCGCGTCGATTTGTTGTCCCACATGGTCAACGCTTCGAGCAGCGACTGGCCGGGCGAGGGCAGGGCAAAATCCACCACCATCGTCGTGCCGCCGGCCAAGGCCGCCCGCGTGCCGCTCTCGAAATCGTCGGAGGAATAGGTGCCCATGAACGGCATTTCGAGATGCGTATGCGGATCGATGCCGCCCGGCATGACATAACAGCCCGACGCATCGAGCACCTCGTTGCCGGACAGGTTCGGCCCGATCTCGACGATCTTGCCGCCCTCGATCTTGACGTCGGCCTGATAGGTCAGATCGGCCGTGACGATGGTTCCACCCTTGATGACTGTGCTCATGGTGTCTGCTCCCGATGTGTGAAATTTTCGGAATAGGGAAATGCGAAGCATTCCGCCTTCTCCCCTCGGGGAGAAGGTGCCCGAAGGGCGGATGAGGGGGGCTGCTGTGTGAGGGCCGTCATCAGGCCACGATCTCCGCCGTCTCCACGACCGCGTGGAACAGGACATCGGCGCCTGCGGCCGCCCATTCCTTGGAAATCTCTTCGGCCTCGTTATGCGACAGGCCGCCGACGCAGGGGCACATGACCATGGTGGCGGGCGCCACCTTGGCGACCCAGCAGGCGTCGTGTCCGGCGCCGGAGATGATGTTCAGGTGGCTGTAGCCGAGCTTCTCGGCGGCGTTACGCACGGAGGTCACGAGCTTCGGATCGAAGGTCACCGGCTCGAAATGACCGATGGCTTCGACGGAGCAGCCGACGCCGAGGGCGTCGCAGATCTTGGGCGCTTCGGTCTCGATCTTGGCGCGCATGCGATCAAGCTTGGCCTTGTCGGGCGTGCGGATGTCGACGGTGAAGACCACCTTGCCGGGCAGCACGTTGCGCGAATTCGGTGAGAAGAACACCTGCCCGACACCGCCGACGGCGCCCGGCTGGTTTTCCATCGCCACACCCTGCACCATCTCGATGATCCGCGACATGGCAAGCCCGGCATTGACGCGCATGTTCATCGGCGTCGAGCCGGTATGCGCCTCTTTGCCGGTCAGCGTGAATTCCAGCCACCAGAGGCCCTGACAGTGCGTGACGACGCCGATGGTCTTGTCCTCGGCTTCGAGGATTGGACCCTGTTCGATATGATATTCGAAATAGGCGTGCATCTTGCGGGCGCCGACCTCTTCGTCACCGAGCCAGCCGATGCGCTTCAGCTCCTCGCCATAGGTCTTGCCATCAGGGTCCTTGCGGCCATAGGCATAGTCCAGCGTATGCATGCCGGCGAAGACGCCGGAGGCGAGCATGGCGGGGGCGAAGCGGGCGCCTTCTTCGTTGGCCCAGTTGGTGACCACGATCGGATGCTTGGTCTTGATGCCGAGATCGTTCATCGTGCGGACGACTTCGAGGGCGCCGAGGACACCGAGGACGCCGTCATACTTGCCGCCGGTCGGCTGGGTGTCGAGATGCGAGCCGACATAGATCGGCAGCGCGTCCGGATCGGCGCCGGCGCGGGTGGCGAACATCGTCCCCATCTTGTCGACGCCGACTTTCATGCCGGCATCTTCGCACCAGGTTTTGAAAAGGCTGCGGCCTTCGGCGTCGGCGTCGGTCAGTGTCTGGCGATTATTGCCGCCGGCGATGCCGGGGCCGATCTTCGCCATGTCCATCAGTGCGTCCCAAAGGCGATCGCCGTTGATACGCATGTTTTCTCCTGGCGCTGCCACCATAATGCAATCCTCACCTGTTTATGCCGGGTCATGCAAGGCGCATGCCCAATTGTTCCCGATGGTCGTTACCGGAGCGTTTGCTTGTTTTTCTTGCCCCGGAAAATCGCCGGTTGCCTTTGGAAGACATCTGACAGATAATTTGACCGATTGGTAAACATTACAACTTCCGTGGCGGCGCTCAAGACGAAAAGCGCGAAAATTCTCGATAAAATTTCAGGCAATTGCCCAAATTTACAGCGCGGGCAGGGCGAGATGAGAGCTTGGCCGAAAGGCTTGGATTTCAAGGAGAAACAGAGCAGACATGGCCATCCCCAGAGCCGCCAGGACCCAGCGCCGCACCCGCATCCAGGAAGAAAAAGAGGAAGTGATACTCGAAGCCGCGCTGGACGTGTTTTCCGTCCACGGTTTTCGCGGCTCGACCATCGACCAGATTGCCGACGTCGCCGGCATGTCGAAACCCAATCTGCTCTATTATTTCCGCACTAAGGAAGCCATTCACCGCGCGCTGATCGACCGGGTGCTGTTCACCTGGCTGGAGCCGTTGCGCGCCTTCGACGCCAATGGCAATCCCGAAAGCGAGATCCGTTCCTACATCCGCCGCAAGCTCGAAATGGCCCGCGACTTCCCGCGTGAAAGCCGCCTGTTCGCCAACGAAATGCTGCAGGGCGCGCCGCATGTCGAGGACGAGCTTCGCGGGCCGCTGAAGAGCCTTGTCGATGAAAAGGCCGACGTCATCCGCACCTGGGCCAAGGCTGGCAAGATCGCCAAATGCGACCCCTATCACCTGATCTTCTCCATCTGGTCGACGACGCAGCATTATGCGGATTTCGACGTGCAGGTTCGCGCCGTGCTCGGGCAGGAACATTCAGGCGAGGGGCGCTTCGAGGATGCGGCGCGCTATCTGGAAAAGCTATTTGTCGATGGGCTCGGCATTCGTCGGCCGTAGTTCTTAACCTTCGCACTTATGTCGACATGAGTGCGAAGGTTGATCTCCAGGGAATGCCCCCTCGTTACTCCGCCGCCTGCTGCGCCATCGGGTTGTTCGGGTGGGTCGTCCAGTTGGCGTAGTTCGGGTCGACGATCTTGCCGGTGCGCTTGTCGAGGCTGCCGGCGGGCAGTTCCTCCATGGTGATGCAGTTCTCGACCGGGCAGACGCTGACGCAGAGATTGCAGCCGACGCATTCCTCGTCCATCACCTCGAAATGCCTGGCGCCGTCGACCATGTTGGTGATCGCCTGGTGCGAGGTGTCCTCACAGGCGATGTAGCAGCGGCCGCATTTGATGCAGGCGTCCTGGTCGATCTTGGCCTTGGCGATGTAATTGAGGTTGAGATACTGCCAGTCGGAGACGTTCGGCACGGCGCGGGCGATGATGTCGTCCAGGCTGCGGTGGCCCTTTTCATCCATCCAGTCGGAGAGGCCCGTGATCATTTCCTGGACGATCTTGAAGCCGTAGGTCATGGCCGCCGTGCAGACCTGCACGTTGCCGGCGCCGAGCGCCAGGAATTCGGCCGCGTCGCGCCATGTGGTGATGCCGCCGATGCCGGAGATCGGCAGGCCGTAGGTTTCCGGATCGCGGGCGATCTCGGCCACCATGTTGAGCGCGATCGGCTTGACCGCCGGGCCGCAATAGCCGCCATGGCTGCCCTTGCCGCCAACGGTCGGGTTCGGCGCGAAATTGTCGAGATCGACGGAGACGATCGAGTTGATCGTATTGATCAGCGACACGGCATCGGTGCCGCCGGCCTTGGCGGCGCGGGCGGGCTTGCGGACGTCGGTGATATTCGGCGTCAGCTTGGTGATGATGGGCATGCGGGTGTACTGCTTGCACCAGCGCACGACCATTTCGATATATTCCGGCACCTGTCCGACCGCAGCACCCATGCCGCGTTCGGACATGCCGTGCGGACAGCCGAAGTTGAGTTCGATGCCGTCGGCGCCGGTTTCCTCCACCAGCGGCAGGATCGCCTTCCAGGCATCCTCGACGCAGGGAACCATGATCGAGGCGATGAGGGCGCGGTCCGGCCAGTTCATCTTCACCTGCTTCATTTCGCGCAGGTTGGTGTAGAGGTCCCGGTCGGTGATCAGCTCGATATTGTTGAGGCCGAGCAGGCGGCGGTCGGCGCCCCAGATGGCGCCGTAGCGCGGACCGTTGACGTTGACGACAGGCGGGCCTTCCTCGCCGAGCGTCTTCCAGACAACGCCGCCCCAGCCCGCCTTGAAGGCGCGCTCGACATTGTAGGCCTTGTCGGTCGGCGGCGCGGAGGCGAGCCAGAACGGGTTCGGGGATTTGATGCCGACGAAATTATTGCGCAGATCAGCCATATCGATTTCCCCTTCAAGCGACGGCGGCGTTCGGCTGCGCGGCGGCAGCGAAGGCGCGGTTGATGGATTCGGCCGCGTCGCGGCCCTGAGCGACGGCTGAGACCGTCAGATCGTCGCCGCCGAGCACGCAGTCGCCGCCGGCCCAGACGCCGTCGAGCGAGGTGCGGCCTTCGCCGTCGATGGCGATACGGCCGGCTTCCATGCGCAATGCGCCGACGCCGGAGGCTTCGAAGGTCTGGCCGATCGCCTTGAAGATCTGGTCGGCGGCGATGACGCCGATGTCGCCGGTGCCGGTCAGCTTGCCGTCACGCAGCTCGGTATATTCCACCTCGATGCCGGCGACCTTGCCGTCCTTGTCGAGAATGCGCTTCGGCGCGAGCCAGTGGCGGATCATGACGCCCTTGGAAGCGGCAAGGTCCTGCTCGTATTCCGAGGCGTTCATATGTTCCTTGCCGCGGCGATAACAGATCGTCACCTCCTCGGCGCCGAGCAGCTTTGCCTGCACGGCGGCGTCGATGGCTGTCATGCCGCCGCCGAGAACGACGACGCGGCGACCGATGGCGATATCGGCTTTGTCGCTCGCCTGACGCAGATCGGCGATATAGGCGACGGCATCGGCGACGCCGTCGAGATCCTCGCCTTCGGCGCGCAGCGCGTTGACGCCGGCAAGGCCGAGGCCGAGGAAGACGGCGTCATATTGAGACGACAGATCGGCAAGGCTGAAATCGCGGCCGAGCGCCTGGCCGTTCTTCACCTCGATGCCGCCGATCGACAAGACGTAATCGACTTCCTTCTGCGCGAA
Source organism: Rhizobium sp. (assembly GCA_036398815.1). Lineage (GTDB taxonomy): Bacteria > Pseudomonadota > Alphaproteobacteria > Rhizobiales > Rhizobiaceae > Rhizobium. The sequence continues at coordinate 66,970 of DASWOH010000038.1, forward strand.
ATCGTCGACCGCCTTGTAGGTGGCGATGCCGTATTCGTTGAGGCCGCCGGCTTTTTCGCGGGCGTCGAAGATCACGACATCATGGCCCTTCACAGCAAGGCGATGGGCGCAGGCAAGACCGGCAGGGCCAGCGCCGATGACGGCGACCTTTTTGCCGGTCGATGCGGCGCGGGCATAGAACTGCTTGTTCTCAGCCATTGCGATGTCGGTGGCGTAGCGCTGCAGGCGGCCGATTTCGACCGGGCGCTCCTCAGCGGTGTTGCGCACGCAATCCTGCTCGCAGAGCTGTTCGGTGGGACAGACGCGGGCGCACATGCCGCCCAGGATGTTCTGGTCGAAGATCGTCTTGGCCGAGCCGATCGGATTGCCGGTCGAGATCTGACGGATGAACAGCGGAATGTCGATGGAGGTGGGACAGGCCGTCATGCACGGCGCGTCGTAACAGAAATAACAGCGGTCGGCAGCGACCAGCGCCTCATGATCGTTCAGGCGCGGATGAAGATCGGAAAAGTTCGTATCATATTCGGCCGGGGTCAGCCTGCCTCTATGAATCCCAGTTTCCAGTCGTCCCATTGAAGTTCCCTCTTATAGTAAACGGCTAGTGGGACAAACGGTAACTCAGGATAAAAAATTTATCAAACGGTAAAATTTTGGGATTTTGGATTTTGTCGAGACGAAGATTTCCCCCGCGTTCGTACCGTGTTGAAAGCTTGAGGAGGAGTTCTGCTAATTGTATGTTTTTATTTTATATTTTTGCGAATTCACGGGAAGGTTGACCGCAAAAATCAGGGATTCCGGGCGTTATTTCAATAACCCGGTCGCTGACCGCCACGGTCTTTTTGATCGTGGCAATGGATAGCGGCGAAAAAATCAGAATTTTTTTAAAAAGATGGGAACCAAGGCCCGGCGTCGTCGTTTAGAGAGTGCTAGGTGATGAGTACATCAATTAATGTACGCCCCCAACATCATCACCGGGCATCTACTCACGGTCCCCTCCCGATGAGTGAAAAGCAGCCAGTGCGCCGCCCTCGCACTGGCTGTTTTCATTTGCGGATCTTGTGGACGACGCTCAGCGGCGGAGGATTTCGTATTCGGTTTCCGGGATGGTCAGGCGATAGCCGATGCTGTCGTCGCCAATGGAGAAATCGGCGCGGCCGTTCATGGAGCTCGGCACTACGCGCTCGAGCACGGTGCGGCTGAAGCTATTGTCCTCGAATTCGTGGTCGGCAGGGAAGTAGAAGCGTTCCGACCAAGCCACCTCAATCGCTTTCTTGCCGTCGAGTTCCGATTCCTTGCAATTCAGCGTGATGCTGGTGGCGCCGGCCGAAATGGCGCCGTGCGAGGCGGAATTGACGATCAGCTCGTGCAGCGCCAGGCCGAGATGCACGGCGGCATTCGGGGTCAGATGCGCGTTGATCCCGTAGATCGGCATGGGCATGCCGGCATCGGGCCAGTAGGGGGCGAATTGCTTTTCGGCGAGCTCGAACAGATAGGCGCCGCGCCAGCTGGAATCGGTAATCAGGTCCTGAGAATTCGACAGCGACTGCAGGCGGCCTCGGAACTTGATCAGGAAATTGTCGAGCGACAGCGTATGGCGCGCCGTCTGCGTGGCGATGCCCTGGATGATCGCCAGAAGATTCTTGGAGCGGTGCGACAGTTCGCGCAGCAGCGATTTCAGGACTTTTTCGCGGTGGCGGGTCTCGGTGACCTCGGAGATGACGGAGAGCAGGCCCTGCGGCTTGCGCCCGCCTATGCGCTCGATCTTCAGTTCGTAGATGCGGACGCCGTCGCCGGTTGGAAGCTCCACTTCCGCGCTTGCGGGCTTGCCGCTTTCCATCACGCCGCGCTTCAGTTGCAGCAGATGCGCGCCGTCCTTCTCGCCGAAGAGATGGAGATCGGTGCCGCCGATGATCAGGGATGGTTTCAGGTGGTCTGGTAGGTTTTCGGCGTAGCGGATCGCAAGGGTCGTATCCTGAAAGAGGATCGATATGCCCGCGCTTCCGAGCGCCCGCTCCATCATGGCGGCCTTGCCTTCAAAACTAAAAGGCGCGCCGGATAATGGTTCAGTCGTATTCACCGGTTTGCCTTTCACTCGAATTTCGAGAAGCCCTCCGACAGGGCATTCCCAACCGGAAGAACTCAGCCCGGTTTATACAGTCACTCGCCACGATAGTCGGTAAAGTATCCCTTAGCAGCCGGAACGTTCGGTTGCCATCTTTGTTCCGCGACAGGGTATCAAATCGAGTCAGGCCGCCACCTTTGTGGTTTCATTGAAGAAAAGCGCCTGGCTGATCAAGGCTTTCACCATATCCGGATTGAACGGCTTGGTGACAAGGAAGGTCGGCTCCGGGCGTTCGCCGGTCAGCAGGCGTTCCGGGAAGGCGGTGATGAAGATGACCGGAATGTTCGATGTCTTGAGGATGTCGTTGACCGCGTCGATGCCGGAGCTGCCGTCGGCAAGCTGGATGTCGGCAAGCACCATCTTGGGATTGGTGGCGTTGTGCAGGGCAACCGCTTCCGCGCGGGTGCGGGCGATGCCGGTTACCCGATGCCCGAGGCTTTCCACCATCTGCTCGATATCCATCGCGATCAGCGGCTCATCCTCGATGATCATGATATCGGTGGCGACCTGGCGAGAAATCTCGTGCGACGCCTTGTCGAGCAGGTTCATGGCCTCGGTTTCCGACACGTCGAGAATGTTGGCGATCTCGCCGAGGCGGAAGTTTTCGACAGAGGCAAGAAGGAATGCCTGGCGGGCGACCGGAGACACCTTCGAGAGGTTTACCGAGGCGCGCTGCTCCCAGGCATAAGGCGAGGTCGGCTCGGGAACCTGGATTGCCGAGGAACCAAAGAGCTTGGTGAAGAGTTTATAAAGGGCGACGCGGTCGTTGGACGTCTCCGGAAAGATGGAGAGATCGGTGATAATCGCCTCTAGGACCGCCGCGACATAGGCGTCTCCCGAAGTCTGTGTCCCGGTCAACGCGCGGGAGTAGCGGCGCAAGTACGGAAGATGCGGCGCGATGCGTGTGGAAAGTGTCATTAATGGCTCCCGCCTTTTAATCAATTCCTAATTGAAACACAGCCTCGGAGCTGCAATGATGAGCAAACGCCAGTTTGGTAAAAAAGTTCCTCTGCACCGGAACTTTTTTTAGGCAATGGCATTACCCTGCGAACGAACAGTAGGTTTCATCCTCCTCCGATTTCGGTTTGAAGCGGACGTGGGCGAGGCAGACTGGTTACCCCGACCAGGGCATATAGGCGCACCCGACCCATGAACGCGAGAAAATGCGGAAGCGAGCAGGCCAAATGACCACCCAGAATCAAGAGGAAGCGGACCGGAACCGCGCTGATCTGCGCGCTGCCGATATCCTCGATCCCAACAATCAGATCGGCAACCGGCTGCGCTCCTTCTACGCTGCGGTGCAGGACGAGGCTATCCCCGATCGCTTTCTCGATCTGCTCGAGAAACTGGATCAGGTTGAACGCTTGGCTTCCGCAAAAGTCTCCGATTGAGGGGAAGCATCATGGAACAGCAACCGAGCTTCAAGCGCGAACTCCTGGCTGCACTGCCGAGCCTGCGAGCCTTCGCCATTTCCTTGACCGGCCGGCACGACCGCGCCGATGATCTCGTGCAGGACACGATCATGAAAGCCTGGGCGAAGCAGGATCATTTCGAGATGGGCACCAACATGAAGGCCTGGCTCTTCACCATCCTGCGCAATGAGCTTTACAGCCAGATGCGCAAGAGCGGCCGCGAGGTACAGGACAGCGATGGCCTGTTCACCGAATCGATGGCGACGCATCCTTCCCAATATGGCGCGCTCGACCTGCAGGATTTCCGCAAGGCGCTCGAGCAATTGCCGCCCGATCAGCGCGAAGCCATCATCCTCGTCGGCGCCTCCGGCTTTTCCTACGAGGAGGCTGCCGAGATCTGCGGTTGCGCCGTCGGCACCATCAAGAGCCGCGTCAATCGCGCCCGCCAGCGGCTGCAGGAATTACTGCAGATTACCGGCGAAGCCGATTTTGGCCCCGACGCCACCTCGGCGCCGCTGACCTCCAAGGCGTTTGCCTTCTGAGATTATCGCATCCGGCTTGCGTCACGATCACTCACGATGGCGCAGGCTAGTCACCCATGGGTTTGCGCGTAGCGGGGAACCGCGTGGATCGGCCGGACCGCCGTCAATCATCCCGGCTTTTCGTTCCAAACAGGTTGCCGAACACCAGGGCCGTTGCGATGGCGGCGGTCAGCAGCGGCTGCGTCTTTGCAAGGCCGAGCGCGGCGGCCGCCATGGATTCCAAAGCGGCGCGGCGTTCAAGGGCTCGCCGCTCTTCCTGCTTGTTGATGATCGCCATGATGACGAGAGCGATCAAGCCGAGCAGTAGCGCACCGGCGGCCATCAGGAGCGCCGAAACGGCCGCACCATAGATAGTTGCGAGCCAGATGGCGGCAGCCACCAGCGCAAAGCCGTAGGCTGTCAGGAGAAGGATCGCGGCGATGGCGACAAAAATACCGTTGCGCTTGGTGCGCGCAACGGTACGGTTCAGTGTGCCCGACAGGAGCAGGCTGAGGATTGGAGCGAGCATCGCGGCTCCTTAGCGGCGAGACAGAAGTAGGGCGATTGCCAGGCCAAAGGCCGTGGCGGCTCCGATGGTTGCGACCGGATGCTGCCGCACGGTTCTGCGCACTTCGCGGGAACCCTTGGCATAGCTGTGCTGTAGCTCGCGTAGCAGATCTTCGCCGCGCGCCGTCAGATCTTCCAAGCCGGTCTCGGCGCGGGCGCGCATCGTCTCACCCTGCCTCGCGCTGTTTTTACCGACGATCTTGGCAAAAGCGGCAATCTCGTCGCGCAGATGTGCGATCTGTTCTTCGATGCTGGTTTCCATATCGTGCAGGCTGCTGCTGCCGTTGCGCTTGGCTTTCGCCGAATGGAGGATGGATGTGGCCATGGTCTTTCTCCCTTGCGTCGTTAACGTCTGTGCCCTGGCGCGTGAAAGGCGCGCTGGCGATTGCGATGACCGAATGCTGCCAGACATATTGCATGACTTAGCGCGCAGAAAATTGATCTGGGTCACCCGTCAACAACGCGGGGATGCAACGAAAGGTTCCAGATGGTGCAACGAAAGAGAGATCAGTCGCCAAGCGCGCTGTGGGCGAGGACGAAGGGAGCGCCGTCGCTGGGAACGCGGTTGACCCTTAGCGCGCAGCCGAAAACATCAAGCAGATGCCGGTCGGTCAGAACATCGGCGACCGGCCCGGCTGCCGTCAACCGCCCATCCTTGAGCAGCACCATCTGGTCGGCGAAAAGCGCGGTAAGGTTGAGATCGTGCATCACTGCGATGACGCCGCCGCCGCGCTGACAGAATTGCCGGGCAAGCGTCATGATCGTCAACTGGTGGCTGATGTCGAGGCTGGAGACCGGCTCGTCGAGCAGCAGCCAGCAGGGCTTGCCGTCGACGACGGGCTCCGGGATCTGGCAGAGCACGCGCGCGAGCTGGACGCGCTGCTGTTCGCCGCCGGAAAGCTCCTGATAGAATCGCCCCTCGAAGCCTGTGAGGTCGACGGAGGCGAGTGCGTCGGCGGCGATGCGGTCGGCCTGTTCGGGATGGCGGTTACGCCCGGTCGTCAGCCCCATGCGGACGATTTCGCGGACGGTGAAGGGAAAGGAGATGGTATTCGCCTGCGGCAGCACGCCGCGCGTCTCCGCCAGTTGCCACGGCTGGAGGCTGCCGATCTCCGCTCCATTGAGGCGTACCGAGCCCTGATA